>DVNS01000049.1 GCA_018714145.1 Candidatus Avilachnospira avistercoris | reverse complement strand
TAAAGCTACCGCTGCCCTTGCGAAAGCACTAGCCTGCGATTTGTTCATCTTTGTATCATACATTACCTCTTCAGGTATATCTATGGCTATCTGACACATATAATTCCACCTCCAAAAGATGTAAGTATTATACCACAGTCGCAAACGAAGGAAGCACGAGCGAAGCGAGTATTTACTTCGTCCGACTGTGGTATGAGCAATCTCTGATTGCGAATAGTATAACCAGCGGCATAGCCGCTGAAGGCTGCAAAGCAGCCTTATCCGCACTCTGTGCGGATATTATACCACAACTCTATCCCAGCTCAAACATCACCATGCCGCCCTTTTCGGAAAAGCCCGTATCCCAAAGCGCAGAGAAGTCAAGCCATCGCTCCTCGCCATAGGTCACGACCTTGATAAGGGAATAGTTTCCTATACGCTGATGTCCGGTGATGAGGAACCAGTGCCATATATAGTCGTCAAAAACAGGGTTTTTATGGTCCAATATAAGTATGGGAATGGGATAACGAGCAGAAAGCTGAGCCCTGACAGCTTCCTCCGCCTTTTCGAAGCTCTCATGCCCAGAGAGAGCACTCATGCTCATGTGTCTGCCTTTCTCCGGAGCAGCCTTATAAAAGGTGCTCTCAGCCATGGAAACATATTCCTCAAAGCCCCTGATATAAAGCTCCGTACTGCATATGCCCCGGGAACGAGGCCTGAGATAAGGCTTCATTATCCTTGAAAAGTCTATATAGTCCGCCCTGCTGATGTCCTTTCTAAGCAGGAAATCTCCTTCCCCTGCAAATAGCTTCAGCGGGCAAAGTCTTGTTCCAAAATAAAGGTCAAAATAAATACAGCTTTCCATGGCTGTCACTGCCCCGCATCCGCCAAGCTTCATCCATTTATCGGTAAATTCATCCTGATCGAAGCCCGGTTTTCCGGAAACGGTAAAATAAGGCAGCTCCAGCCTCCTGAAATCATCCGGCATAAACCATAGTCCTTAAATACAATTTATCACAGCGGCAGCGCCGCTAAAGGCTGCAAAGCAGCCTTATCCGCACTCCGTGCGGATATTATACCACAGTCGCAAACGAAGGAAGCACGAGCGAAGCGAGTATTTACTTCGTCCGACTGTGGTATGAGCAATCTTCGATTGCGAATAGTATAACCATCGTCCTATGGACGATGCGAGCCGCATAGCGGCTCTATCTGCATCTTATGCAGATATTATACCACAGTCACAAACGAAAGAAGCACGATGAGTATCTACTTCATCAGTTCCTTCGCACAGGCTATATAATAATGCCGTCCGTTTGCGCTGGTCTCAAGGTCTGCCATCAGTAAAAGTGCAGCTGCCTTGACTGTCATCAGTTCAGCATAGGTCTGGCCTCCACTTTCGATACCATTTTCCAGTATCTCACTAAGCTCAAGGCAGTATTGGGCATCGCCCTCTGAAAGGGCATTCTTACATTCAGCCAGAAGCTTCTCCGCTCCGCCCATGAGCCCAACGAGCCTTCGGCATTTTTCATTTTTATCCATCGGGTGAAGCTGCACCGGATCCCCGTCAAACCAGCCCATATATGCGGCATATATCTCCCTTACGGTCCACTCCACACAGCCGTAATGCTCCTGCAGATAGGGAAGCCCGGAAAGATGCTCAGGAAGCTTTATGCTCATGGCAAGCTCCTCTGGACCAAGGCCCTTATTCATACCCTCCAGAGTCTCATTTAATATATATGAAAATGCCTCTTTGCAGTTTCCAAGCCTTTCCTCTATGGCCTCCCTGCCCTCCACCATGTCTCCGTGGCCGGGAAGGAGAAACTGTGCCTTATAGTCCATCAGCACCTGAAGGCTCTCTGTCCATGCTGCGATGTCCCTGTACTGCCCGCCCCTTATGGCGTAAAGATTTGGAAAGCAGCCATAATGATTGTCACCGCAGCAAAGCACCTGATGGTCCGGCAGCCATATGGAGGCTGTATCGTCGGTCTCTCCGGGAAGCCGTCTCAATTCAAGCATTACCCCGTCTATCTCTCTGTTCACAAGCTCTGTATCATAAGCCTCAGTCGGAGCAAGCATTTCTCTGTGTTCTCCATAGCATACGCCCTCTCTTGGACCAATGCCCTGAGATACCGCTTCCTCATCCGTAAGCTCGTTTCCGAACTGTCTTTTGCCCCTCAGACCCTGAATATCCGTAAGCTTATCCATGCCGCAGAGGGGCCTTTTTGCTGGTTTAAAGGCTATGATCTCACGGACCTCATCCTTAAATGCACCCGAGCCTCCGCGATGGTCCGGATGTATATGTGTATAGATGATGGTCCGAACGGGCTTATCCGTCTTTTCTCTTATGATGCTGCGGAGCTTTTCGCCCCGCTCCACCGTGTCAAGGCAGTCAATGAGGATGACGCTGCTGTCTGCTATTATAAATGTAGAATTGCTGTGCCCAAGGGCATTTACAAAATATACATTCTCCGCCGCCCTTCTCACCGAAGGCCGGGCATAATTTGCCCTGTCAAATCCCGCCAGTATCTCTTTGCCGTTTTTAGTTATCATCGCTGCAATACCTTTCTGGAAATCATATATATATCGGTCCTCGCTCCCGCAAATGGAGCGGCCACAGTAATAAGCTAATACGCCAAGGTTAGTAATTTTCATTTCTCGCCCCCCGCAAGGGGAGCGACAAGCCGTTCTATATAACTGAAGAATCCTTTGAAAATACTCCCCTTCCCTGCTTAAAGCTTACTAAGCCTGAGCATGAGCCTTGTTCAGGGCTCAGATGTAGCTCACCGTCTCTGAGAGTTCCTTACGGCTTCCGTGGTTTGGAAGGGGTCCTGTGCCCTCCGCAGCAAAGCCAAGGTCAAGGAGCATGAGTACCTCCTCATTGTCCGGAAGTCCGAACTCAACCCTGAGCTCATCAGGGTCGAAGCGGTTCAGCCAGCAGCTGTCCACTCCGCAGTCCTTTGCCGCAAGCATCATATGGGTCGCAACTATAGCGGCATCCTCTCTTCCGGCATCGTATTTTCCGCCCGGATAATAATAAAGCTCGTCCTTATTAAAGCCCACTATAAGCACCGTGGGAGCGCCGTAGCGGCAGGGAGTCAGCTTGTCTATCTTGGCTAAGCCCTCCTCCGACTGCACCACATATATCCTCTGCTCCTGAAGGTTTTTCGCCGTAGGTGCGAGGCGCCCTGCCTCAAGGATAAAATCAAGCTGCTCCTTCGTTATCTGACGCCCGTCATACTTCTTACACGCATATCTTTCTTTGATAAGCATTGAAAATTCCATAACATGACCTCCTGACATCATATCAATTTCTTTTTCCCAATAAAAAAGCCTACATAGATAAGTATCAGCTTATTCCGATTGATATATGAGCTTCCTTTTTCTGCTGTATGCAGATATTGCAAAGCTGCAAAGCCGCCTAAGGCTGCCTCGCAGTCTTATCCGCACTGTTTGTTGGCGCATATCAGCACCCCCATCCTGCGTCCTTATACAGGGCCCTTCCGACCCCGATAAGGTCAGCAGCTCCCTCCGACAGGAGCTCCTCGGCTTCCTCAGGCTTAGTAACTCCTCCTGTAGTTATGACCGGTACATTTACCGCCTTTTTTATCGCAGCGGACATATCCTTAAAATACCCCGGATAATCATGTCCGGCTATGATATATCCGTTCATGCCTCCGGAAACATCTATCATATCGGCACCGTATCCGATTAGGAGCTTTGCAGCCTCAACGGCATCCGCCTCAGTGCTTCCGCCCTGCTGATAGTCGCAGCCTCCAAGGCGCACGGCTATGGGATAATCCTCACCCACTGCTGCCCTGACCTTCTCAATGACCTCCTTATGGAAGCGGAGCCTGTCCTCCATACAGGAAGCTCCGTACTCGTCAGCACGCTTATTTACAAGGGGCGAATAAAACTGATTCAACAGATATCCATGGGCAGAATGTATCTCCACCCCGTCATAGCCTGCCTTCCGGGCCCTGAAGGCAGCCTCTGCAAATGTATCCGCAATACTATGTATCTCATCTATGGAGAGCTCCCTGCTTTGAGCATATTTGAAGTCACAGACCGATGAGGAGACCGGCTGTGCTCCCGTAAGACTTGGATCAGCCTTGCCTCCTGCATGATTTATCTGGGCAAATACCCTTATCCCGTCTCCGGCCCTGTGTATCGTATCCGTAAGCCTCCTGAGCCCCTCTGTCACATCATCGGAGGCTATGGAGAGCTGCCCCCTGCTGGCCCTGCCCTGCATTGAGATGAACATATGCTCGGTAATGATAAGTCCGATAAGTGGATTTTCTGCCCGCTCTTTATAATAGTCACAGAGATCCTCCGTCACCAGCCCCTCGTCAGACTTCTCCGTAGCCATGGGCGGCAGCACTATCCTGCTCCTTAAGTCTAACTTACCGCTTTTATATGCTTTATTAATATCCATAAAACCAACTCCTTTACTCGAAAAAGACTTAAAGCCTAAAGCAGTGCACTTTATCTGTCAAAGCTTCTTTCAAAAAGTCTTATAATACATGAAGC
>DVNS01000048.1 GCA_018714145.1 Candidatus Avilachnospira avistercoris | reverse complement strand
GTATACCGGTACGATAAAAGCGCAGCGACATGCAGACCTACGCAGACTTATGCAGACCTTCAGTCCAAAGAATGGCCTGAGCCTCCTGCAAAGATAAAAGAAAAAAGCTAGATAAGAGGAAAAGATGAATAAACAAGTGATATTGATAATACTTGGCATGGCTTTAGTCACATATATCCCCAGAGCCCTGCCGGCAATGTTTATAAGCAAGATGAAAATGAGCCGAGGCGTGGAAAAGTTCCTTCGGCTGATACCCTACACTGCCATGGCAGCCCTCATCTATCCGGGGATATTGGCAACTGACAGCGCCAATGTCTGGATAGGCATAGCAGGGGGCCTAACGGCATTTATACTTTCGTGGAAGCAGCTCCCCGTCATGGTGAGCGTGCTCGGAGCTGTGGCGGTGGATATGGTCATTTACTTAATGATATAATTGTCCTCACAAAGTGAGGACTGAGCCGCATTGCGGATCTCAGCGTTCTCTGAACGCTGGTTATACTATTCGTAAGCAGAGCTTACTTATACCACAGTCGGCCGAAGTAAATACTCCCTTCGCTCGTGTTTCCTTCATTTGTGACCGTGGTATCATTTCCTCACTTTGTGAGGATAAGGCTGCTCTGCAGCCTTCAGCGGTGCTGCCGCTGGTCATAAAAAAGCTGTACTGTTTTTGATGACAGTACAGCTTTTGCTATTGATATTTTGATTCTTTAACATATTGCCTGAAAAAGTATCAAGGCATTGGTCAGCACTTCTTCGGCTCGGGATAGTCTACACCGAGGGTATCGACGCTGACGTGCTTTATGCGCTGGTCCTCGTAGGGACGGTCGCTGCGGTCACGCTTTGCGTTTGCTATCTTATCGACCTCTTCCATACCGGAGAGCACCTTCCCGAAGGCAGCATACTGGCCGTCAAGGTGGGGCGCATCCTCATGCATGATGAAGAACTGGGAGCCTGCGCTGTCGGGTATCATGCTGCGGGCCATGGAAAGGACTCCGGCGGTGTGCTTAAGCTCATTTTTAAAGCCATTGTAGGCAAATTCGCCCTTGATGCAGTAGCCGGGACCACCCATGCCGGTACCGGTGGGGTCTCCGCCCTGTATCATAAATCCGGGAATGACACGGTGGAAGATGATGCCGTCATAAAAGCCCTTATTGATAAGGCTTATGAAGTTATTGACGGTATTGGGGGCGATGTCGGGATAGAGCTCGGCGGTGATGACTGCGCCATCTTCCATCTCTATGGTTACGATGGGGTTCTTATTTTCCATTTTCTTATATGGTCCGGTGCCAGTATTGTTCCGGACCCTTCCTTTCTCCCGCTTAGAACGGGTGCTTTTTTCTCAGCACTTTCGGTGATATCCGAAACTGCGAAAGCTGACAGGATATTGGCATTGCCAGCTATACACATAAGTGCCGATGAAATCCGATAAATCAACGTAAAAATTAGTGTTTGGAGCCATTGGAAACAGAGCTCCTTTGGGCAGGAGACATTTTCAGTTTAAGCTATGTCTCCTTATTATGACTAATCTTTCTGTCTTTAAGCAGCGTCTTCAAGGGAGGCCTCGCCAAGGTAGGCGGCTATGCGGGTAGAGACATTTTCCTCCAGATTACGGTAGAAGAACTGATAATCATAGAGATGGTAAATGCCGTCCTCGAAGATATAAAGGCCCGCAGGATAATCCTCGGGGGTGACGTCGGGTACCTTTAGGGAGCCTCGCTCAGTGTCGATATAGGCTCCGGTAAGTCCCTTTATCTCCTCGGTGATATTGCCGTCATAATCCGTAAAGCAGGCGCCGAGGTTCTCACTCTTATCCGCAGGGGTGCTGTCGGTACGCCAGTTAAGGGGGTTGATGCAGAGGGACTTCATGCCCTCAGGTATCATGAGGGAGTCGGAGATATTTTCCGCCTCACTGTTGAAGGCAATGATGACGCCGGTATCGGTCTCTCCCTCGGCAAACTTGAGCTGGGGATAGGCCTCAAGCTCCTCCTCGGTCACACGCCAGCCTATGGCATAGCAGGCTACGAGCTGCTCCTGAAGTTTTTCATCTGCAAATTTGTCTTTCAGGAGGCGTATGCAGAGGTCAGCGCCCTGAGAGAAGCCTGCCAGTATGATGGGGCGGCCCTCATTGTAATGCTCAAGATAGTAGTCGAAGGCCTTTGAAATGTCCTCGTAGGCAAACTGCAGATAGGGCTCCTGCTCCTCCATGGAAAGCTCATAGACATTGAGTCCGGCCTGACGGTAATAAGGGGCAAAAAATCTGGACTTGTCGTCGTAGATGCCCTTTTCCATATTGGTAGCGCCAAGGAAGCTGGCCTTGGACTCCTCATCGTCAAGGCTCATATTGTAAATGTCCTCGTCACCGCCAAAGACCGTGGGACATACGAAAAATACGTCCGTATCGAAGTCCTCATCATCCTCGAGATAGGCCCAGTTGGCCTCGTCAGCATAATCAGGGGTAGGGGTATCAGGCAGCTTGGCGTTTGCGGCAGCACTCCGACTGTTATCTGCTTCAGCCTCAGGTACCGGAGCCTCGCTTATGTCGATGGCCCCGTCCTGAGCGGAGGTCTCGGATTCTTCGGTCTCCGCGGCAGTGGTCTCCTCAGCTGCTTTAGTGGTCTCAGCCTGCTCCTTGCCGCCGCAGGCGGTAAGCATGGAAAGCATCAGTACGCTGATGACCAATGCTGGTATGGTTCTGGATATTTTCATAATTCCTCCTATGTTAGATGTCTGAATGGCAGCAGCGCAAGGTCATTTAGCATGAACTCGGTCATCCCTTTCCGATTGGCGGTAAGGCATGACAGTAGCCTTTGACATTTGGCCGGTGAAGTTTGTTTGACGTCCTTGGGTGAAGCTGCTGCTTAACCATATGGCATCATGATAAATCATTATCCAACAAATGCCCATG
>DVNS01000047.1 GCA_018714145.1 Candidatus Avilachnospira avistercoris | reverse complement strand
AAGCTGATCCATGTATCCATGATATGCAGCAAAATTATCATCATGCTTCATGAGCTCATGATACATTGGCCTTTTCAGCATGATCTCCCCGGAAGCAGGGGTATCCATTGGATAATTGACATAGAGCTCAGCATCATTTATAGGGTCAGGCATACCTAGGCTGTAGGTGGCAAAGGCAAGGTTATAATCCCAAGGCAGCATACTCATGCGCCCATCCTCCTCATAAAGGAAATAGTTATGCCCTGTACGCCCAAGATAGCTGTCCATATTGACTGTGAATACCTGTACCGTAAAATATCTGAGTACCTCATCAATATCTACTGCCTGTTCCAGATCCTTTCCCGTATTGAGTATCCTGATGGCCTCTATCAGCCTGTCCTTGTCCGCATCGGTAGGGTCTGTCCTCGAATTTCTGAATATATTGTCATAACTTTCGTGCTCCTCATCCACATATCTCAGGTGAACATCCGCATTTTCTTCATTAAGATAGCGGTAATCCGGCTTATAGAGCTGACCGTGATCCCTTCCGAAATTACGGCGCAGAAAAGCCTCCTCCGGCTCCTCCGCAGCAAGGAAAAGCCCCCAAGCCTCTCCATTGACTTTCACCATGACGTAGCTGGTAAGCGGCGCAGGAACTCCCATATATCTCATCATATCCATGGCTATCCATGTCTTCATGTAGGAATTGTCCTGAAATGAGGAATCTAACGAAAGCTTATCCAGACCGTGGTAGCTCTGGGGCACATAATGGTCAAATTCAAGCTTAAGGCTGTAACGGGAGAGACCATATTCCTCCACGAGCCTTCTCGAATTGTTGCCCTTTGCCCTTATGCCCACATCCTTGATGAGCTCCCCATCTATGCTCACATCGCAGAGGCTGTACTCCTCCTCCGGAGCCGTGCTCAAAAAAGCATCCCTGTCTTCTATGATGATATCTATCTCGTGCACTCTGCTGCTGTCAAACAGCCTTGTCTCATAGCCCGGAGAGGCAGCGGCTTCCTTAAGTCCAAGCTTTTTCCCGTTCATAAACAATATGGTCAGAAAGAGCGCTGCTCCCATAGCCAAGATACCCAGCCTGTCTGCTTGTCTGCCGGAAAGCATGACTCATCCCATATAGTCGCCGTTATAGGCGACCATGACCGTATGCTGCACTCCCGGAAGCTCCGAAAGCTCATTTATAAAGCCGGTATCCTCGTCCCGAAGCCGCAGCTCTATATCCAGCTCTATGCGTCCCGGTTCCACGCTCTTTGATTTAAGTCTGTATTTTTTCACCTTTCCTGATATGAGTTCAAGAGCCAAGCGTTCAGACTGCTGGTCACTGCAATGAAGCACAAGTATATAAGCCCGGTCAGAAATGGATCTCCCCGACAGCAAGAGGAGCATGAGTCCTATAAATAAGCTTCCGAACACCGCCAGCGGTATGAAGCCGGCAGCCAGTACTATACCTGCCGCTATGGACCAGAAAAGGAAGGCTATATCAAGGGGGTCCTTGATAGCAGTCCTGAATCTTACTATGGAAAGCGCTCCGACCATACCAAGGGAAAGTATGATATTGGATGTAACGGCCAGTATGAGCAGTGAGGTTATCATGCAGAGAGCTATGAGCGTGGCTCCAAACCCCGCCGAATACATGACACCCGTACAGCAGCTCTTATATATATGAAATATGAACAGGCCCAGCAAAAATGAAAGGACTATGGCAAGTCCCATATCAAAGACCGATATGGCAGAAACATTTTCCAAAAAGCTGGATCTGAATATATCCTGAAATGTAAATGTCATGGTCAGGCCCTCCTCAATCATATCTGAAAGAAATGGCATATTTGGAGCAGGCAGAGCTCATCCTGCCGATGCCCTGAAGCGAAAGACTGGCAAGCTTGGGAAGGAATCGGTCATATTTTACCTCCAGTACGCAGTCCCTGCCAGAAGCCGGAAGCTCACAAGGGCGGAGCTTATCCGGAGAAAGAAAATATTCAAATACCTCCGAGGTCCTTATATCCCGATCAATGGTCAGGCGTACATTTCCGGGCTCATATATGAAGGCCTCCCGTTCATAGCTTATGACCTTTCTTGGTCTTAAAAGGCCCTCTCTCCTCCTCAGACAGAATTCATAAAGCAGCGGCGAATCGGTATCCATATAAGGGATATGTCCAAACTCACCTGATATAAGCTCCTCTGCCCAGACACCTTCTGCCCTTATGGAATATTTTCTGCAAAAGCCTCTCCGCTTTTCCTTTTTTTCGAGCCTGATAAAGGAAACATCATCACCATAATACCTCAGGCGATATTTTCTTCTGTCATCGGTTCCATCTATCTTATCGCGAAGAGCGCTGTCGTAAATATCATCAAAATATAAACTCGTTACAAGATATCTGCCATGGCCTTTACCATGGCTGTCTCTTCTAAAGAGCTTTTCAAGTCTTCCGGACAGAAGATCTGCCTCCTGTCCGGAGATCACATACTTTATCTCGTGTCTTGGCAATACCTCGGTCTGATGTTTAATCATCATAGCCGCTGTCTCCATAGTCGGAGCCGCCATAGTTTGAGGAACCGTAATCAGAACCTCCATAGCCGCTGTTTCCGTAGCCGCTGTCTCCATGATAAGGTGCAGGCTGAGGAGCAGGAGCAGGGGCCGGCGGCTGAGTGGGAGCAGGGACATGGGTGGGTGCAGGTGCATAATCGGTATATCCGTAATCCGTTACCCCATCGTTGTTCGGGCCATAGTCCGTATCATTATAGTCCGTTACCCCATCATTGTTGGGGCCATAGTCCGTATCATTATAATCTGTTACCCCGTCGTTGTTGGGGCCATAATCGGTATCAACATAATCGGTTATTCCATAGTCACTTTCATTGACCACGTCAAATGGAGCTTCCCAGTGCTTTTCGCCCACGCAGGTACGCACATCGTCTACGACTTCATCCATAAAACCATCGTAGGGCATGCTGGAACCGGTCTCTATCTCGAGCACTATCTGTCTGCCCTGACCATCCACCCCTTCAACGAAATATCCTGCATCTCCTATGGCAGTCACTATCTTTGATACTGCTTCTCTCGTTTTGCTGCCTATAAGACCTTCGCATTTATTGATGATGGCTATGGCCTCGTTGTTTCTGGCAGTAACAGCTGTCACTATGCCGTCCTTGTCATATTCCACTGCTATCTCAGGATTTACCTTTATGATGATGACCCCGCCTTCTCTTAAAGCCTCTACGGTCTCCGGCTCTGACATAATGGTCTCTTTCAGCTCTTCTGTGCTTCCTTCAGCCATCTCAGCTGCTGTGGAAGTCGTCTCCTGTGCTTCATTTGCGCCTTGTGTTGTGCATGCTGTAAGTGTAAGGCTCGAAAGGCCCATCACCATAGCCGCTGCAAATATCAAGCTTTTTCTTTTCATGATGTTCTCTCCTTTTCTCAGTTGTGATGAGGGTATTTTTGTCTTACATTTATAGTATACGTTGAGGCTCTCCGATTTTCGGGGCCATTTTATATTTTTTATCATATTAATCCTTCATAACCTGAAACGCCATGAGCTGAAGGCCGTCAGCCGTCATAGTCCGACCCTCCATAGCTGCTTTCAGCATAGTCGGAGTTCCCATAGTCCGACTGGCCAGAGCCCTCGAAGCCAGTCCCTCCGCCATAGTCTGAAACTCCATGATAATATCCTCCATAGCTGCTGTCTCCATAACCGCTGTCTCCGGCAGAAGGCCTCAACTGAGGGGCGGGTGCCTGAGTTTGTGCAGAAGAAGGTTGAGGCTGCGAAGGTGCAGCCTGAGCAGCAGTCGGCTGGGGAATTGGCATCGGTGTCGGCTCGCTGGTCTGTGCAGGAGCAGTCTCCGGAATAGCTAAGGACTCTGAAGGAGCCTCTGCGGTTTCAGGAGGTATCTCGATGACCCAAGTCTCAGGCTCCATGGGAACTGTTTCCGGGATAGTCTCAGCCTCAGTCTCAGGAGGAGAAATCACCGTGCTTTTCGTACCATTGACCTCTATGCTTATCCGCAGGCTTTGGGACAGGCGCTCTGCTGTTTCATGGAGCAGCTCATCCTCCTGTTCTACGATCCAGCTTTCACTTTTTGATTCGAGCCTCAGGGCTATCTCTCCATTTTCTTCAATATAGCCCATGTCTCCCGCTCTCTCTCCAAGCTCTTCTACGACCTCAGCCAATCCCTTCCTTTTATATCCATATCCTGAGATAAGTCTCTCTCCATCTTGATTTATCCCGGATACATCTATGACCCTGTCAAGCTTATTTACATCTATCCGTACCTCGGGATTGACTGTCATATACACCGACCCAAAGGTGGCAAAGCTGAGATCATACGCACTCCATGACACAAATGCAAATACCGCTGCGGCAGACACTGCAGCAAGCCTTAAATTCCTGTTCCAGCCAAAGATGCGTCTCCTCTTCGTCCTCGCCTCATTGATATCCGTGACCGCTTCTGATGTCTCAGGATACCTCATAGGTATGATATCGGACACGATCTCACCCACCTGATAGTCTCTATTGGCTGCCTTAAGCATGCTGCCGTCCTGCCCAAGGACCACCGCATAGGCCAGATGTGTCTCCATGACCATATATCTCATACGGAAGCCCCTCCTTTCTCAGTCAGGATATGCCTCAGATGTCCCCTTACTATCTCATATCCATTGGTATGGATGAGCAGCATGGCAAGTATATATCTCCTGTGACGCTCTATGGTCTTGCGTTCTACTCCGGAAAGCTCCGAGATACGTTTGAGAGGAAGTCTGCAGGTCCGTTCTATCTCATCAAGCAGTTCTCCGTCATCTGCTCCGCAGCGTATGGCTCTCATACAGGCTGAAAATGTACGCTGCTGTCTGGGGCAGTTATCTGCCACATCCGAAAATGTTACTCCGGCACGGGCAAGTACCCTTGTAAGCTCCTCTATCTCCTGCTTGGTAGCCTCAAGCCCGATGTGCTCATCGATATGATCTCTCTCATCTGAAAGCTCATCCATGATGAGGCGGCCTTCCTCACCTTCCTCAGCGTAAATGGAAAGCTGTCCCTCATGCTTTGTCTCCTTTCTTTTATGATCGATGATACGGCTCCTGATGAGCATGGAAGCATAGCTCATAAAAGACCCTCTTTCTTTTTCGTAGCCCATGATAGCCTCATAAAAGGCTATCATGGCAATGCTGTGCTCATCATCCTGCTCGGTGCATACCCTTCCAGTCTGTCTGGAGGCCTCAGCCTTTATGAAGGGCATATATCTTCTGATAAGATCATCTGCCTTTTCCACATCGACCTTTGCGGCATATACCTCTTTTATGATGACATGCTCACCTTGCATATTTACTGCTCCTTTAACATAGAGATACGCAGCTCTATCCAAAAAAACGGGGTAGTGTCAAAAATTTTATTTATAAGTATCTTAATGTATAGAAGTTTTACATACCAGTAAAATGCAGGTAAATTAAATGTAACATCCGTGTAAAGAAGAGAGCGCCTTTTCCGCTTATTATCAGGGTCATTTTCGGGCATAAAGATACCGGGCTTAGGGATCCATTCCTAAACCCGGTTTGTACTTAGGCTGCTGTCGCTTTTCTGATAGTGGAAAGCTGTATTGTCAGGCTCGTCCTGCCACGGATGGTTCGGCTCAATGCCGTAGGTCTCCTGTATTTATTTTTCCAAAGTATGTCTGTCCAAGTATAGGCCTCCCTTAAGCTTTTCTGATCAAAGCATCTTGAGTTCCTCTGAAAGGTCTCCAGAAAGGATTATACTGATACTTGACCTGTATGAAAGAAATACAACAGCGCCCATAACAGCCGCAAATACCAAAAGCGGCAGGACAGGGATGACGGAAAGACCGTATCCGCTATCCATGTATGAAGCCTTCATCATCATAAATGTAAATGCCGGTACTATAAATATCGTAAGCAGCACCGGAGGTCCTATGATGCCCAGCGCTTCCTTATAAAAGCTTCGATGAAGCTGCTTCGGTGTCATGCCTATGGCCAGAAGCCTCGCACAAATATTCCTCCGTTTGTAGGTATAGCTCAGGGTCAGCGTACAGACATTTGCAAGGCCTATGAGCGCCAGCAGGATGCAGAATACCGAGGCTATCCCTCTCAGTATATCAAGCGCAGCATCACTTGAGAGCCTGTCCTGTATCCTGTTTTCTATCGTAAAGTCATAGCCTCCTTCAGTAAGGATATTTCTGATCTGAGCTTCCGTCTGCCGGATATAGGAAAGCTTTTCCCCGTCTGATATGGCATCATTCCTGAGCTCCTCATGGCTTGAGATATAATTTAATGTAGTCAGGCCTGCATTTGGCATGATATCTTCGGACATTCCCTTTGAAGTAAGAGCCTTTTCCCAAAGTGAAGCCGGAACGACATGCACGAGCTCATAGTAGTCGTCGCTCCAAAAATCCAGCTTCAGCCTTGGAAGCTCTTTGGCATATCCTATCAGTTTAAATGAAAGCGATGAATCTTTGGGGCTTGTTGCAGCCAATGGAGCCGCAGACTCTTCGGAGCCTATTTCAGCTAATGAAAGTTCTGACTTTTCAGCGCCTGCCTCAACTAAAGTAGTATCAGATGCCTGCAGTCCTGAAGAAGCCTTTGAAGAAGATATATCAGCATTTCCATCAGCCATAGATCCGGAACTGAGCCTTACGCTTCCGGCGGCAGAGGCCTCATCAAGATAGCATAGATAGCTTCTCTGTCTGAAATTCTTCTCCCGTGCATCCCTTATGGTATTGACTATTATTATCCCATCAAGGCTGTCCCCGGCTCCCACCTCACGGGCATACGAAAGGAAGCTCCGGTCATCCAGCACAAGCACAGGGGCATTTACGACATAGTCCCCGTCCCTAAGCTCCACCTTCTCGGGCTCAGCCTCCTGAAGAAGTCCTGCCTTTTTCACCTCAGCTGAAAGCTCCCCGGGGCTCAGGCTTCGCTTCATGGGGTACAGCCTGTAGAGCACCGCCTCATATGTATCATCTATAGCCCGGATATCTGACAGCCCTTTTATCTCCTGTATGTCTGCATTCTCTATCTCGGCTACGATATCCCAGCTGTCCTCATACCGGTCATAATAGGTGATGCGGGTATTCAGTCTGCTTAGGTTGAAAAAGCTGTATATGATACCAAATGAGAGCAGTGAAAGGGTAAGGGCAAGCTTAGAGCTTCGCAGCTTCCTCCTGCCTTGCTTATATCCGCCCGGTGTCCTTAAGCTGATGGCCGCCATGGGCATAAGCCTCGAATACCTTAAGGCGGACAATGAAGCCGATATCGTCACGGTCAGCAATGAAAATGCAGCCGACAGGAGAAATACCGCCGGATGATATGAAAATGGCAGTATCAGCCTGTCAGGTATCACAGCTTTGCTGACCTCATCAAGTATATGAAACATAAGGGCTGACAGAGCTGCTCCAAATATGGTTCCAAACAGTATCGGCAATAGGCAAATACAAAGGCTTGCTCCAGTCAGCATCAAAAATATCTGCCGTGGAGTGGCTCCGCTAAGGGACAGCAGACCCACAAGCCTGCGCCTCTCCTCCATAAAAACTGAAAATACACCTCGTATTATCAGCGCCAGAGAGCATATACAAAGCACGATAACAATGGAAGATATCATAAGGAAAATGACATTGTCCGGATCTGCTTCCAGCCATCCGCCCAGTTTAAGCCTTATTCCCTGTTCAATATATATACGTTCAAGCTCATAGCTTACGGCATTGTATAAGAGACTTACCATAAGAGAGAGCATAAGGGAAGACAGGCCCGAAGCTAAGATGAGAGCCATCCGAAATCCGGCCTGTCCACTCCTCTTATGTACAGCTGTCAGTGACTTTACCACCCATCTCATGACTTTTGTTCCTTTCCCGTATCGGAAATGATACAGCCATCGGAAAGCTCAATGACCCTGTCTGCCTTACCTGCAAGCTCCCTGCTGTGGGTCACATATAAGATGGTCTGGGAAAGCTCCCGGTTGAAGCTCTGCATGAGCTCCATTATCTCTGCAGAGTTTTTGCTGTCCAGATTGCCTGTAGGTTCATCTGCAAGCAGCAGCGTCGGCTTATAGAGCAGGGCTCTCAGCATGGAAGTTCTTTGCTGCTGCCCTCCTGAAAGCTCAGAGGGATAGCTCTTAAGCTTTTCCGAAAGCCCCAGCCTCTTTACCAGCATATCAAGAAGTTCCTTATTCGGCTTTTTCTTATCCAGTCTGAGCGGAAGAAGGATATTGTCCCGTATGTTCATGTCAGGGATAAGATTGAAAAACTGATATACTATGCCTATATCCCTTCTTCTGAGTATGGCTGCCTCAGTCCTGCTGAGATGCGTGATGTCTTTTCCGTCAAGTATCACCGAGCCCTCCGTTGCACTATCTATGGTCCCGATGATATTGAGCAGCGTGGACTTTCCTGAGCCGGAGGCCCCGATAATGGCAGTCATTTCCCCTTTTTCCAGAGAAAAGCTGATGCCGTGCAGCACCTCTGTTTTATTTTTCTTATCGCCATAGGATTTCCTTATTTCCTCACATCTCAGCAGCTCCATGAACTGTCTCCTTTTACATTTTTACAATCTATAAAAGTATCTTTAATGTTCGGTTTTTCAATATCAATGTTTACCTTTTCTCTAT
>DVNS01000046.1 GCA_018714145.1 Candidatus Avilachnospira avistercoris | reverse complement strand
TCCTCCTTGGTATAGATCTGGGGATCCTGCTTGAAGTACTCCCTTACATCTGACTTCAGGAAGTCCATATTGGTATTGTAGTAGGAATCCACGCTCGCTATATTGGACCAGTAGCCGTCCATCCTATAGGCATATATACGCTTCAGGTTCTTATACCTTACAAGTATATCCTGTACGAAATCATATCTGTCCTCTTCATTGCACTTCTCAAGGAGCTCAATGAGATGACGGCGTCTGATAACGTATATGCCGCAGCTGATGGTATTGGAGTCAGATACCATGGGCTTTTCCTCAAAGTCCACGATACGGCCCTCATCATTCAGCTTTACGCAGCCGAACCTTGTGATATCCGTGCCCTCGTCAACCTTCTTGCAGACCACGGTTATATCTGCCTTCTTCTCGATATGGTACTCAAGCACCTTATTATAATCCAGCTTATATATACCGTCTCCTGAGGCTATGACCGCATAAGGCTCATGGCTGTTCTTAAGGAACGTCAGGTTCTGATAAAGGGCATCCGCAGTACCTCTGTACCAGTCACTTGACTCAGCAGTGATGGTAGGATTGAATACATAGAGGCCTCCCTGCTTTCTTCCGAAGTCCCACCACTTGGAGGAATTCAGATGAAGGTTAAGTGACCTTGAATTGTACTGGGTAAGCACAGCAACGGTCTGGATGCGTGAATTCGTCATGTTGCTCAGCGTAAAGTCAATAGCCCTGAAGCTGCCGGCGACGGGCATCGCTGCGATGGCCCTCTTATTGCTGAGCTCCTTCATCCGTTTGGAATTGCCGCCCGCGAGAATTATTCCGACAGCTCTCATAGTTCTTCACCTTCCTTTATGATATATCCGCCGCTGGGAAGGGCTCCGCTCGGATAGTCCTCCGGCAGGGTCACTCCCTTAATGGCTGTGTTCTTGCCTATCTTTACGCCATCAGGGATCACAGAATGATCAGCGATGGTAACAAGGTCGAACTTATAGACCTTGGGGTCATAGGTGGATTCTGCATACTCTCCGACTCCGAGCTCACAGTTCTTTCCGATGGTAGTAGACTCAGCGATTATGCACTTATTGAGCTCACTGCCCTCGCCTACCACTACATCATCCATCAGTATGGAATCCCGTACTACGGCGCCCTCCTTGACCACGACTCCTGCTCCAAGGACACTGTTCTCGACCTTGCCGAGGATCTCACAGCCCTCAGAGATTATGGAGCGGTTGACCTCTGCATCTTTGCCAAGGTACTGGGGCTTTACATTGTCGCACTTGGTGTATATCCTCCAGTATTCCTCATAAAGATTGAACTCAGGGATTATATCCACCAGCTCCATGTTGGCCTGCCAATAGGAGCCAAGGGTACCTACATCCTTCCAGTACTCATTGAACTCATAGGCAAATATCCGTCCGTCATGCTCCTTTACATAGGGGATGATATGCTTTCCAAAGTCACAGCCGGGCTCATTTTTAAGCTTGATAAGGGCATCCTTCAATACCTTCCAGCTGAAGATATAGATACCCATGGAAGCAAGGTTGGAGCTCGGATTCTTCGGCTTCTCCTCGAACTCGATTATGCGCCCTGTCTCATCCGTGACAGCAAGTCCGAAGCGGCTTGCTTCCTCCCAAGGCACAGGCATGGTCGCTATCGTCAGGTCTGCATTCTGGGCCTTATGATAGTCCAGCATGACCTCGTAATCCATCTTATAGATGTGGTCTCCTGAAAGGATAAGCACATAATCAGGATTGTAGGTTTCCATATACTCGATATTCTGGTAAATGGCATTGGCCGTACCTGAATACCAGTCGGATCCCTGATTTGTCTCATGGGGAGGAAGCAGCGTCACTCCGCCATAATTACGATCCAGATCCCACGGGATACCTATGCCTATGTGGGCATTGAGCCTTAGGGGCTGATACTGGGTAAGTATGCCTACAGTATCCACTCCTGAGTTGATGCAGTTAGACAGAGGAAAATCTATGATATTGTACTTTCCTCCGAATGCTACCGCAGGCTTGGCCACGTTTTTCGTAAGGACTCCGAGCCTGCTGCCCTGTCCGCCAGCTAAAAGCATGGCTATCATCTCTTTTTTGATCACACTACCACCTCACCATTGACTTAAAGTTAAGTTTTATTCATTATAGCATAACACTTGTATAATGTGAATAAAAATTCATATAACTCAAAAGTTTTTTTGTGCATTTAGGTGAGTTCGATATAATTGTGTCCTATACCGGCCTTAAGGAGCATATTTTCCTCCCGATGCTGGCAGGTAAAGAGCAATATCTGACCCTTAAAATGCCCGGCAATAAACGAAAGAGCAGCCCAAAGTCTCTCATCATCATAAAGGGTAAAGCTGTCATCAAAAAATACCGGAAGCCGTCCGTCCTCCCTGCCGCCCTCCACGAGCCTGATGGCAGCGAGCCTGATGGAAAGGTATATCTGGTCTATGGTGCCCATGCTGAGGGCCTTTGCAGGTATGCTCTGTCCCTTTTTATTGATATATATATCCATCCCCTCGGTAAGCTCTATCCTTGAATAGGTACCGCCGGTCACCTCTCCAAGTATCTCCCCTGCCTCCCTGTTTATATAGGCGCCTGTGGAGGAGCGAAGCTCTGAACTGAGCTCTGAAAGGTTTTCCTTTGCCATATCTATGGCATCTATATCCTCCTTTATCCGGTTGTTCTCGGCTATGGTATTCCTGAGCTCCAAGGAGCGATTTCTAAGCTCATTAAGCAGGATAAGCTTATCCTCCACCTTACGGTTCGTATCCTGCTGCCTGTAGATATCCGCCTGATAATCGCTTTGTTTTTTGCTTAATTCGATTATCTTGTCTGATATAGAGGTCTCTTCTGTTATAGTAGAAACATCTGTGTCGTATAATCTTCTGAAGCCCTCCAGTCTTTCATGGAGCTTTTCAAGGGCCTCATCCCCTACGGTCTTGTCTCCCAGCTGCTTCTCAAGCCTTTCCGAAAGCTCCTCCTCTTCCCTGCGGACCTGCTTCTTCTCCCGGCCATGGAGGAAGACTAAGACCACCGCGATGATAAGGGAGGCAAGGGCCGTGCCTATAAGGCCATAAAAGGCGTAGGCCGAAAGCTCTGATATAAGGAAGGCACAGGCAGCAAGACCAAAGCTTATCAAAAGAAAAATAACCGGTACCACGGTCTTAAATATATTGGCCGACTTTTTCCTGTGACGCTGATAGGTCTCATATCCGGCTTTAAGCTCCTCTTCCATATCATCTATGGAGCGTCTGTCCGTAAATCCATTTTCAGAGAGCAGCTCCTTGGCCCGTTCACGTCTGTCCCGAAGCTCAGTAAGCTTAGACTGATTGTCGGAAAGCTCACCATCCACCTCGTCCTTGAGCTCATAAAACTCAGACAGCACATTGTCGCTTTCCGGAGAACTGAGTTCAGCCTCAAGGTTCTTGATGCGGCCAACCAAGGCAGCGTAATCCTTTACGGCATCTGTCTCCAAGCCCTTTAACAGCTGCTCCCTCTTCTTATCCAATATGGCAATGGCCCCATCTGCAGAAAGCTCAGGGTTGCCGGTGGAGCTGAGATTATTTATATAGCTCTTAAGCTCCCTTATCAGTTCCCTGCCTGCGGCAGCCTTAAGCTGACCCACGCTTATGGTATTTTTAAAGGCCGACTCGGTAAGCGACAGGAGAGCCTCAGAAAGGAAGGCCTCCGGCTCAGGTACCTTTGTACCATCGTCCCTTGTTATGCTCAGGTCTGCAGGGCCCTTCATAAAATCTCGTCTCAGGATAAATTCCCTGCCCTCATGGTCAAAGGACAGCTCTCCTCCATATACGCTTTCGTCTCCCCAGCTTTTATATCTTTCATAGCTCTGCTCCCTGCCAAGCCTTCCCGGCTTTTCCGAAAGGCCGAAGAACATCGCCATCAGGAAGGCATGGAGCGTGGTCTTGCCTGCCTCATTGCGTCCATAGATGATATTTATGCCATCGGAAAACTCCAGACGAAGATCTCTGAACTTGCCGAAGGCATCTATATGGATATGATTAAGCTTCACTTCATACTCCCCTCGTATCAGAGCTCCTGAGCAGCGCATCTATGCCATGATACATGGCCCTTCGTTCAAGCTCCGAAAGCTCTCTTTTGTCCCGTCTCAGACGGTTGATATAATACCCCAGAAGGTCATAGGGATGCTCCTCACTTAAGGCCTCATAATCATAGACCGGCTCGGTCTCATCCACTATCTCCGATATCCTGTATTCGTCCTCTATATCCGATAAGTCAAATTCGGTCTTGGGGTCCCTGCCCCCGAAAAGCCTGAGCCTGTAAATATTGTTCCTTCCCCGTTTTTCTATCTCAGAGCGAATCATCTCCTTGAGCTCTCTGCCGTCGGTGGTCTTATTGATATTGACCGCAAGGGGCATATAAGTGGCCGAAGCCATGGGCTCGAAACGAAGGTCTATGAGCCTTCCGCTTGCAGTGGATATGTCTCCTGAATATATGCCATGGGGACCTCCCTCACTCATGGAGCCGGGCTCGGTCCCTCCGCAGTAGCAGAGATGTCCGTCACAAAGCTCCTCGTGGGAGGCCCTTCCTCCCAAGGCCGCATAAGAAAGCCCCAGCCCTGAGAGGGCTTCCTTGGCCTTCTCCGGAGAGGGTTCCCAGATGACTGCTATCTTTATAAATGAATCATCATCATCCTGCTTTATGAGCTCCGAAAGCTCTCTCGTGCCCTTTCCCGAGTTCTCAAATACAGACATACCGTATACCGTGGTGTTGAGCCTTGGTATACGGTAGCAGACCGGGTCCTCGCTGATATTGAAATGCACATTGGGAGCCCACTTAAAGCTCCTTATGGGGCTTGAGCGCCTTATCATATCGCCCCTGCCTGTAACTATGACTATCTCAGTTCCGGGTATGGACAGAAAGAGCCTGTTCACCCTTTCAAGCTCAGAGCTCACCGGCTGATGGGAAAAGAGCTCACCGGAGATGAGCATAAGCTCACAGCTCATCTCCTCAGCCCTCTGTATGACCCTCTTTAAGGTATCAAATATCTCTCTGTTCCTGTCCTGCTCCCATCTGCGGCCGCTTTCTGCGTTGAGCCCCAGCCTGAGATCACCGAAATGAATAAATCTCATAAGCCCTCCAAGGCTTTAAAGTTCACAATTACCTACTGTCCTCGGGAACGGCAGCACGTCTCTGATATTCTGCATGCCGGTCACATACATCACGGCCCTTTCAAAGCCAAGTCCAAAGCCAGAATGTCTTACTGAGCCATATTTCCTGAGGTCAAGATAGAAGTCATAGGCCTTGGGGTCCAGTCCCAGCTCGTTGATACGGGTAAGGAGCTTGTCATAGTCATCCTCCCTCTGGGAGCCGCCCATTATCTCGCCTACTCCCGGCACCAGACAATCCACTGCCGCAACGGTCCTTCCATCCTCATTGAGCTTCATGTAGAAGGCCTTTATCTCCTTCGGGTAATCCGTTACGAATACGGGCCTTCCGTAGACCTTCTCCGTAAGGTAGCGCTCATGCTCGGTCTGGAGGTCACAGCCCCATTCTACCTTGTTTTCAAATTTATCATTGTGCTTCTTAAGCAGCTCTACGGCATCAGTATAGCTGAGGCGCACGAAATCATTGTTAATGATGCCGTTCAGTCTCTCGATAAGGCCCTTCTCCACAAAGCTGTCAAAGAACTTCATCTCCTCGGGGGCATTTTCCAGCACATAGGAGATTATGTACTTGAGCATGGCTTCCTCTATATCCATCACGTCAGAGAGATCTGCAAATGCTATCTCCGGCTCTATCATCCAGAACTCAGCCGCATGCCTTGTGGTATTGGAGTTCTCTGCCCTGAAGGTAGGGCCGAAGGTATACACGTTCCTGAAGGAGGTGCAGAAGGTCTCCACATTGAGCTGTCCGGAAACCGTCATAAAGGTCTGCTTTCCAAAGAAGTCCTTGCTGTAATCCACCTTGCCTTCCTTGGCTATCCTGTCCAGATCCAGCGTGGTCACCTGAAACATCTCTCCGGCGCCCTCACAGTCCGAAGCAGTGATGATAGGGGTATGAACATATACGAATCCCCTGTCCTGAAAGAACTTATGAATGGCATAGGCAAGGATGGACCTGACCCTGAATACTGCCTGAAAGGTATTGGTCCTCTGGCGAAGATGGGGCATGGTACGAAGATATTCAAGGGTATGCCTCTTCTTCTGAAGGGGATAATCCGGTGTCGAAGCACCCTCTATGTCTATCTCCTCAGCCTGTATCTCAAAGGGCTGCTTAGCCTCGGGAGTAGCCACCAGCTTTCCCCTTACTATGATGGCAGAGCCCACATTAAGCTTGGATATCTCGGCAAAATTGGGCATGCTGTCATGATAAACTATCTGAAGGGTCTCAAAGAAGCTGCCGTCGTTAAGGACTATGAAGCCAAAGGTCTTGGAATCCCTGACAGAGCGTACCCATCCGCCTACGGAGATGTCCTTATCGATGTATTTCTCCCTGTCCTTAAATATTTCCTTTACAGTTACAAGCTTTTCCATAAACTTATCCACCTGTGAGGCCCCAAGCTGCTGCCTTAGGCCTCCCTTTCTGATTTATTTTTTATCTATCTTATCTATCGCCTCGCTGAGTGTGGAGGCCTCGTTTTTATCAAATGCTCCTATGAGCTCGGTGAGCCTCTTTTTATTGAGCTCATCCCGCCCCAGTATCTTGGCATAATCCAAAAGCTCCTGCTCCTCCTTGGATATCTCGGCCTGCTTTCTGTCCTCTGAAAGCTTCCGTTCCTTAAGAGCCTCTGAAAGTTCATCCAGCTTTGTCTTATATTTTGCGTCCACCTCGTCCGAAAGCACGCACTTAGTGACCTTGTCAAAATTAAGCAGTGCCTGCTCCATGGCAACTTCAAGCTCCTTATGCTTTCCGTTGAGCTCAGTAAGCCTGTCATCAAAGGAGCCAAGGTCATAGACCCCGTCATTGTTATCCCGTTTTATGCCCCGGGATATCTTCCTGATATCACGCTCATTGCGCTTTATCTCATCCAGCAGCTTCCTGCCTTCCCTTATGGCCTCAGGTGCCTTGAGTTTAGTGATATTGGTGATGTGGATGTAGGCTCCGCCTATGCCTACTATGATGACCGCATATATAAGGATATGCTTCAGCATGCCGCTGCCCGGAAGCAGAGCATAAAGAAGGGCCGGCAAGCCAATGAATAAAAGGATAAAGCAAAGGGCTGCGATGAGCCATTCTCCGATGCCCCTCGGCATGAACAAGGCATAGTAAAGCCTTCCCGCCGAAAGCCTCGAAAGCCCGGACTTGGTATGCAGCTCCCTGATCGCCTTCTGCTTCTGGACATTTTGGCTGCGAAGCTCTGCAGTCTCGTCCTTTATCCTGCTTTTAACGCCCTTCTGTCTCGCCTTTTTCCGCTTGTCGGAGACAGTCTTAAGCTCCTTATCCAAGGAACGGAGCTGCTTGTCAAAATCAGCCTTCAGGCTGCTGCGCCGCTCATTGATAAGCTGCTGTTTTTCCTTCTCGCAGCTTGAGCCAAGCTCCTTAAGAGTCCTTTCGTCTGACAATGTCTGCTGCTTTAGCTGTCCAAGCTCAGTACGGTCAGAATCAAGCCTTTCAAGGGCACTGAGAGCCTCATTCAGAAATTCCCTCGGAGCTTCCTTTGGATCAGTCATGATAAACTCCTTTTAGATACCGGCCTCTATAACAGACCTTTTCTGGAGGGCAATGCCCATCAGGTCAGGCCCGTTGTGGGCTCCTACCATGGTCCCTATCTGCGAAAGCTTAAGGTCCGCCTTAAGGCCTGCTTCCTTAAGGAAGCCTCCGAAAAGGGCCATAAGCTCTTCTCCGTTTTCCTTAAGCAGCCCATAGCCTACCTCAAGATAATAATTCGACGGATCCTCCTTATTGTTCACAAAGAACTGAGCTGCCTGCCTTGCAAGCTCCCTTAAGGACTTATGTCTGCTCCTTGTAATGGTACACAGGCTTATATTGCCTTCAGAAAATAAGATCACAGGCTTAATGCCAAGGCTCACCGCAGCAAGCTTCACAAGCCCGCCTATGCGGCCGCCCTTCATCAGATAGCTCAGATCCCCTATCGTAAAATATGCTCTTCCAAGCCTGCGCATCTCCTTAAAGCGCTCTGCGGCATCGGAGAGCTCCAGCCCGGCATCCCTGAGCCTTGCGGCCTCCTTTATGAGCATGCCCTCAAACAATGTCAGGGCCTGAGAGTCTATGACCTCTATCTGGGCCTCGGGATACCTGTCCCTTATGACCTCTCTGGCATTGAGAGCGGAATTATAGGAGCCGCTCATGCTCGAGGTCATGCTGACAGAAAGCACCGGCACCCCCTCCTTTATATAGAGCTCCCAGATGTTTATATAATCCTCTACGCTGGGAAGGGAGGTCTTGGGATAACTGCCCGGGTTATCCAGCATCTCCTGATAAAAATCATGATAGCTGAAATCGAAAAAATCCCTTTTATAATTGACCCCGTCAAAGGAAACATAAAGTGGAACTATATCTATACCGAGGCTTTCCACATCCTCCTTAGGAAGGTCACAGCAGCTGTCACATACTATCTGAAATCTCTTTTCACTCATGGCTTCACTTAAAGCTCCTTTATCTCCTTCAGAATGGCCGAAGCTATCTGCTTTTGCTCCTCAGGATCAGAATCATGGGGCGTCCAAGCTACCATGGTCTTATCGTCGGACTCATATCTGGGGATGATGTGCATATGGAAATGTCTGACAGTCTGGCCGGCTGCCTCTCCATTGTTCTGCACGAGATTTATCCCATCCGCATGGAGTGCCTTTTTTGCAGCCAAGGCCACCTTTTTAGCAGTCGCCATGAGCCTTTCCCCGCACTCATCCGAAAGCTCAAAAAGATCATCATAATGCTCCTTGGGAAGGATAAGTATGTGGCCCTTCGAGGCTGGGCTCAAGTCAAGGATGGCCCTGAACATATCATCCTCATATACGGTATCAGAGCCTATCTCGCCATTTGCTATCTTACAGAAGATACAATCGTCTTTTTTCATATACTGCTCCTTACTTATGCAAAACAGTTCGGGCTGCGCTGCGGCTCAGTCCTCACTTTGTGAGGACATTATACCACGACCGTAAGCGAAACAAGCGCGAACTTGTGAGCAT
The DNA here is from genome assembly GCA_018714145.1 of Candidatus Avilachnospira avistercoris. Lineage (GTDB taxonomy): Bacteria > Bacillota > Clostridia > Lachnospirales > Lachnospiraceae > Avilachnospira > Avilachnospira avistercoris. The sequence goes on along the minus strand of DVNS01000046.1, from coordinate 5,464 downwards.
TTGTTTCGACCGGTCGGGGTATGAGTAAGCTTTGCTTACGAATAGTTTAACCAGCGTTCAAAGAACGCTGAGAGCCGCAAAGCGGCTCAGTCCTCACTTTGTGAGGACATTATACCATCACCAGCTGCCATATTTCAACGTCCCTGTAAGTATCAGGCATATAAAGCAAAGCTTTATATGCCTTTCGCATTATATATTAGTAAAAAAACAGCCTGCATCCCGTTTTATGGGATACAGGCCGTCACTATTAAAGCCAGATCAGTTATTGGCTTCTATGCGTACCTCGTCAGGATCGATGAGGCCTAACCTTTCCCTAGCCACCTCTTCTATATACTGTTTGGTACCTACATATTTCTTCCGGTCCTCCAGCTCCTTGGTGCGGTCCTCCTCATCATTTATAAGCTTCTCAAGCTCAGCCTCTCTTTCGATATAGGCCTGCTCCTGAGTCTTAAGATCCCGGCTCTTCATGCCCGTGGAAAACGCAACGATACCGACTATCATGACCAGTACCATCGGGAACCAAAGCCTTCCCTTATTCTTTTTTTGTCTGCGCTTTCCCTTAGACATGCTTCATACCTATATTAATTTAAACATCGAAGCGGCATCCTCCTTCTTAAGGGGCTCCGCAACGGAAAGGACCTCCACGCTCTGGGACCTCTCCCCAAAACGTATCTCTATCCTGTCTCCGGGCTTCACCTCATAGGAGGCCTTCTTTATATCGCCGTTCACACTCACTCTGCCGGCGTTGCAGGCATCACAGGCAACGGTACGCCGCTTTATGAGCCTTGAGACCTTCAGGTACTTATCAAGCCTCATAAATTACTTATTAACGCTTTCCTTAAGGCTCTTTGCAGGAGTGAACTTAACTGCCTTGCATGCAGGAGAAGTCATCTGCTCGCCGGTCCTAGGATTACGAACTACTCTCTCAGCTCTCTCATTGCACTTGAATGAACCAAAGTCAGGAAGCTGGATCCTTCCGCCCTCTGCAAGCTCCTTGGTGATAACGGCTGTCATAGCCTTAAGAACTTTATCAACATCCTTCTTTGTAAGCTCACTGCTCTCTGCTACAGCACTTATAAATTCGTTCTTATTCATTAAAATGTTCCTCCATAAAATATTACAACACAGATAGTCCATTCTGCTTGTAGTATCGTTATAAATGTTTTTAAATCTTTTGTCAAGAAAAAAGGCTATATTGGCCCCTTCAAAGCCCGAAACTCATGGATATGCTGCCAAAGCTCAGGCCTTAGGCCTTTTATCAGCCCTATCCACCGGCTTCCTAAGATAAGGGGCCAGACTTATTTCTTTGCTATATCCGAAAGGAGCTTCATGGCCTTTTCAAGCATGGCAAAGGCGTCGGGATGCAGCTGGCCCCGTTCGGCATAGGTGAACTTCGGCTTCATGCCGGTGATAAATTTGAGCTTTCCCCGCTCCGAGGTGATGAGCTCCGGTATGACGGATACATTGATATCCGCATTGGGATACATCTCTATATTGAAGCCCGACTTCCTTACGGATATATCCGTCGCATAGGCCTTATGGCCCTTCATCTTGAGCCTTGCCACTGAAAGCAGGTTCATAACGGGAGCCGGTATATCTCCGAACCTGTCCATGAGCTCATCCATGGTATCCATATAGTCTTCTTCGCTCTGTATCTCAGATATGCGCTTATATATATCCAGCTTCTGGTTTTCATTGGGGATATAGCTGTCGGGTATGTAGGCGTCTATGTCGCAGTCCACAGTGGTCTCAAACTCCTCCTTGACCTCCGTATCCCCCTTAAGCAGGCTCACAGCCTGACGAAGGAGCTTACAGTAGAGCTCATAGCCCACGGCCTCCATCTGTCCATGCTGCTCAGCACCGAGCACATTGCCGGTGCCCCTTATCTCCAGATCCCTCATGGCTATCTTGATGCCGGAGCCAAGCTCGGTAAATTCCCTGATGGTCTTAAGCCTCTTTTCCGCCTCCTCGGACAGTATCTTATCCCTTTTATACATCAGAAAGGCATAGGCCGTCTTATCCGACCTTCCTACCCTGCCCCTTATCTGATAGAGCTGGGAAAGGCCCATGCGCTCTGCCCCCTCTATGATAAGGGTATTGGCATTTGGTATATCGAGGCCTGTCTCTATGATGGTGGTGGAGACCAGCATATCTATCTCCCCATTCACAAAATCCATCATGATGGATTCCAGCTCCTTCTCAGACATCTGGCCATGGGCGTATTCGATGCGTATATCAGGCAGCAGGCTCCTCAGGTGCCCCGTCTTATCCTCTATGCCCTTTACCCGATTATATACATAAAATACCTGACCGTCCCTCTCTATCTCTCGTTGGACCGCCTCCCTCACGAGCTCATCATTGTACTCCATCACATAGGTCTGGACCGGCAGCCTGTCTATGGGAGGTTCTTCAAGTATGGACAGGTCCCTTATGCCGGAAAGGGACATATGAAGGGTCCTCGGTATGGGTGTGGCCGTAAGGGTCAATACGTCCACATTGGTCTTTAGCTGCTTTATCTTTTCCTTATTGGCCACGCCGAAGCGCTGCTCCTCATCTATGATAAGGAGCCCAAGGTCCTTGAAGGCCACATCCTTCGAAAGTATCCTGTGGGTGCCTATGACTATATCTATCTTCCCCGCCTTAAGCCCTTCCGCAGTCTTTTTATTTTCAGCCTGAGTACGAAATCTGGACATCATTCCGATGTTGACCGGAAAGCCCTTCATCCTGTCGATGAAGGTATTGTAATGCTGCTGGGCAAGGATGGTCGTCGGCACTAAGAAGGCCACCTGCTTCCCGTCCTGAACCGCCTTGAAAGCCGCCCTCAGGGCCACCTCAGTCTTTCCGTAGCCCACATCTCCGCACACGAGGCGGTCCATGACCTTGCCGCTCTCCATATCTGTCTTGACAGCCTCTATGGCAGAAAGCTGGTCCTCAGTTTCCTCAAAGGGGAACAGCTCCTCAAACTCCTTCTGCCAGACCGTATCCTCTCCGTATCGGAAGCCCCTTGCAGAAAAGCGCTTGGCATAAAGCTCTATGAGCTCCCTTGCTATATCATGAACCGAGTGGGTGACCCTCTTTTTGGTATTCTGCCACTCCACTCCTCCCAGACGGTTCACCTTGGGGCGTTTCCCGTCTCCGCCGGAGTATTTCTGCACAAGCTCCAGCTTCGTAGCGGGAAGATACAGGTTTCCGCCGTCAGCGTATTCTATCTTGATGTAGTCCTTGCCCGCTCCGTCCCTTTCGATATGCTCTATGCCCCGATACATGCCTATGCCATGGCTCTCATGGACCACATAATCTCCGGGACTCAGCTCATCAAGGCCGCCAAGCTTCACGCCCTGAGGCTTTTCCTTCCTGCGGCGCTTTGCCGTCTTTGCTGCACCGAATATATCCGTCTCTGAAATCAGCACATATCTGATATCCGGGTAGGCAAAGCCCTCGCTTAAGCTTCCGTAGACCACCTCGGTGACTCCGGGCTCAAGCTCCCCTTCACTGGCGAGGTCAGGGCAGTAGGCCCTTACGCCATAGTCCCTGAGGGTCTCTGCAAGCCTTGACATACGGGTCCTTGAGGGCGTCAGCACGGTTATGCGGTATTTTTCATTCTGATAATGCTTAAGGGCATCGATAAACAGCTCAAAGCTGTCCTTATAATTTCCGACCGAGGCCGTCCTTATGCGTACCTGCTTCTCAGCCCCAAAATCCTTAAGGCTCTCATCAAGGGAGCTTAAGAGCACCGACCGTCTTTCCCTCAGCATCTCCATAAGCTCTGCAGCAGAAAATATGTCCTTTACCATATCCTCATCTGCCTCAATGCCCTTTTCAAGGCGCCTTGCCACACTTTCAGAAAATTCCTTCTCCACCGAGGCTGCCCTCTCCCTTATGCGTACCGGCTCATCCAGTGCTATAAGGTCATCCTCATCAAAATAATCCAGAAGGGAGACCTCCTCCTTTCTTCCGGCCTTTTCACTGGCAGCATATATATCTATGGCCTCTTTTCTGTCATGGGACCTCTGGCTCTCGATATCGAAGCTTCGTATCGTATCCACCTCTTTATCGAAGAACTCTATACGATAGGGTTCATCCTCCGTCACGGGAAATATATCCACTATGCCGCCGCGGACGGAGTATTCTCCCCTTAGCTCCACCTCAGGTACCCTGTTATAGGACATGGCAGAAAGCAGCTTTGAGAGCTCCGAGGGGTCTATGACCATGGACTCATAAAGCCTTATGCTCTGTCCCTTGAGTTCCTCTCTGTCCGATATCTTATCCATGAGACCGTCAGCCGTGGTTATGAGCACGCCTTTTTCATCCTCAAGAAGATGCTTAAGGGCCTCCATACGCTCATTGGTAAGGTAGCCGCCTCTGATATCCGAGCTGTAAAACAAAAGGTCCTTCGCCGGATAGATATAGGTATTTTGCTCAAAGTTTTTGAAGTCATTAAAAACAGGGGTAAGAGCCCTCTCATCCCTGCATATATAAAGGAGCCAGCCATAGTCCCTCTTAAGTCCGCTCACAAGCTCTATCTTCTGGGAGCTCATGCAGCCAAGCACGCTTACCGGACGGCCGGTCTTCTTTAGTTCATCTCTAAGTTCATTGAATTCCGGCATACCGGAAAGGGGATCATACATATCTGCCTTTATCTATCCTCCGATAGTCAAATATCCGCTCACTGTTATCAGGGAATGGTTTATGATTTCTTCCGTTATCAAACAGCAGCCTGATAATTCAAGTATCTATTACTCTATTTTGATTCCGTTAAATCTGTTCATGGCCTCAGCCACCCCCTCATCCACTATGCAGAGGGCCGCCTTTGCAGCCTCCTCACAGGACTTCTGCATTATGGCCATATCCTCCTTGGAAAACTTCCCCAGCACATGGCTCACCATGCTCTCATGCTCTGAAAGTCCTCCCACTCCTATGCGCACCCTCGGGAAGCCCTCGGTGCCCAGATGGGCGATGATGCTTTTGATGCCATTATGACCTCCCGCAGATCCAGAGCCCCGGACCCGAAGCCTTCCGCATTCAAAATTGATGTCATCATAAAGTATGATGATACGGTCCGGCTCTATCTTATAAAAATCCGCTGCTGCTCTCACTGCCTCCCCCGAATTATTCATATAGGTCAGGGGCTTAAGCAAGAGGAGCTTTTCCCCATTATAGGCTGCAGTTTGGCAAAGCCCCTTGAATTTTTTATCCACGACCTTCACTCCCAGCAGCTCTGAGAGCTTATCGAGGGCCATGAAGCCGGTATTGTGTCTTGTGAGCTGATATTTTTTATCAGGATTTCCAAGTCCTGCTATAAGATACATGATATCAAACTTATGCCGGCAAAGTCTGAATAAAGCCGGCAGCTTCCTTTCTTTTCGTGTTTTTCAATTTTACACCACTTGCGGATTTTTAACAACATTCAACGTACAAGGATTTTTCGCACGACCTGCAAGGATTTTTATCAACATTCAACTTA
>DVNS01000045.1 GCA_018714145.1 Candidatus Avilachnospira avistercoris | reverse complement strand
AAAGTTGCAATTAGCAGTTCATGTATGAGGAGGATAAAAGACATGGCAGTTAAAGTAGCTATCAATGGTTTCGGACGTATCGGCCGTCTGGCTTTCCGTCAGATGTTCGAGGACAAGGGAACAGAAATCGTAGCTATCAACGATCTTACAGATCCCAAGATGCTTGCAAACTTACTTAAGTACGATTCTTCACAGGGACGTTATGCCCTTGCTGATAAGGTAAGTGCCGGTGAGGACAGCATCACTGTTGACGGCAAGACCATAAAGATCTACAAGGAGCCCGATGCTTCCAAGCTTCCTTGGGGCGAGCTTGGTGTTGATGTAGTTCTTGAGTGCACAGGCTTCTACACAAAGAAGTCAAAGGCTCAGGCTCATATCGATGCCGGCGCTAAGAAGGTAGTTATCTCTGCTCCTGCAGGCAATGACCTTCCCACCATCGTTTACAACGTAAACCACGAGACCCTTACAGAGAACGACAACATCATCTCTGCTGCATCCTGCACCACTAACTGCCTTGCTCCCATGGCTAAGGCTCTTAATGACTTTGCTCCCATCCAGTCTGGTATCATGGCTACCATCCATGCTTATACCGGTGACCAGATGGTACTTGACGGACCCCACAGGAAGGGCGACCTTCGCCGTGCAAGGGCAGCAGCAGTCAATATCGTTCCCAACTCCACTGGCGCAGCAAAGGCTATCGGCCTTGTTATCCCTGAGCTGAATGGAAAGCTCATCGGCGCTGCTCAGCGTGTTCCCGTTCCCACAGGTTCCACCACCCTTCTGTTCGCAGTAGTTAAGGGCAAGGACATCACTGTTGAGAGCATCAATGCAGCCATGAAGGCAGCTTCCGAGAAGATCCCTGAGACCTACGGCTACAACGAGGATCCCATCGTTTCTTCCGATGTTATCGGCATGACCTATGGCTCACTCTTCGATGCTACCCAGACCATGGTTACAAAGATCGACGAGGACACCTATGAGGTTCAGGTAGTTTCATGGTATGACAACGAGAACTCCTACACCTCTCAGATGGTTAGGACCATCAAGTACTTCGAGAAGTTCGTAAAGTAAGCTTTAAGAAGACCTGATACAGGGCTTCAGCCTTGAAGCCAAATAGTTAAATACCGTATCATAAAAGGCTCTGCCCCTTGTAGGGCCGAGCCTTTTTTAAAGAAAGGATAAAAAATGGCTACACTTAATAAGAAAACAGTTGATGATATCGATGTAAAGGGCAAAAGAGTCCTTGTAAGATGCGATTTCAATGTGCCCCTTAAGGAGGGCGTGATCACAGACGAGAACAGACTCGTTGCCTCCCTTCCCACCATCAAGAAGCTTCAGTCCGAGGGCGGAAGGATAATCCTCTGCTCACACCTCGGCAAGCCGAAGAATGGTCCCGAGGAGAAGTTCTCCCTTGCTCCCGTAGCTAAGAGGCTTTCAGAGCTCCTCGGCTGTGAGGTAAAGTTTGCAGCTGATCCCGAAGTAGTAGGACCCAATGCCAAGGCAGCCGTTGAGGCTATGAAGGACGGAGACATCGTACTCCTTGAGAATACCCGCTTCAGGAAGGAGGAGACCAAGTGTGAGGATAACTTCTCACAGGAGCTGGCTTCCCTCTGTGACGTATATGTTGACGATGCCTTCGGAACAGCCCACAGGGCTCACTGCTCCAACGTAGGCGTGGCAAAATATGCTCCCGTATCAGCAGTAGGCTATCTGATGGAGAAGGAGATACGCTTCCTCGGCAATGCCGTTGAGGATCCCAAGAGGCCCTTCGTGGCTATCCTCGGTGGAGCTAAGGTGGCTGATAAGCTCAATGTCATCTCCAACCTCCTTGAGAAGTGCGATACTCTCATCATCGGCGGCGGCATGGCCTACACCTTCATCAAGGCCAAGGGCTACAGCGTAGGCAAGTCCCTTGTGGATGATACCAAGCTTGATTACTGCAAGGAGATGGTAGAGAAGGCTGAGAAGCTTGGCAAGAAGCTCCTGCTTCCCGTTGATACGGCCATCGCAGCTTCCTTCCCTGATCCCATAGATGCAGAGATCAAGGTGGACTATGTGGATATAGACAAGATGCCTGAGGACCAGATGGGCCTTGACATCGGACCTAAGACCGTAGAGCTTTATGAGGCAGCCGTAAAGGACGCCAAGACCGTAGTATGGAACGGACCCATGGGCGTATTTGAAAATCCTCAGCTCGCAAAGGGCACCATCGCAGTAGCCAAGGCCCTTGCAGAGACAGATGCTACCACCATTATCGGCGGCGGAGATTCAGCAGCAGCAGTCAATACCCTTGGCTTCGGAGATAAGATGACCCATATCTCCACCGGCGGCGGTGCTTCCCTTGAGTTCCTTGAGGGTAAGGAGATGCCCGGTGTTGCAGCAGTTCAGGATAAGTAAGCTTCATAAACAATGACAGCAGTTTAAGATAGTATCCGGATACCTGCCGCCTTTATTGAAAGACATGGGAGGCCGGATATCCCGGATACCTTCAGAAGGAAGGTTTTTGATATGAGAAAAAAGATCATAGCCGGCAACTGGAAGATGAACAAGACTCCCTCAGAGGCAGTAAAGCTTGTGGAGGAACTCAAGCCCCTCGTAAAGAATGAGGCAGTGGACGTGGTATTCTGCGTGCCCGCCATCGACATCGTTCCCGTGGTAAAGGCCTGCGAGGGAACCAACATCGAAGTCGGTGCTGAAAATATGTACTTCGAGGAGAGCGGAGCCTATACCGGAGAGATATCCCCTGCCATGCTGGTGGATGCCGGCGTAAAGTACGTCATCCTTGGACATTCTGAGAGGAGAGACTACTTCAAGGAGACCTCCGAGGATGTCAATAAGAAGATGAAGAAGGCCATAGAGCATGGACTCACTCCCATCATGTGCTGCGGCGAGAGCCTTGAGCAGAGGGAGCAGGGCATAACCCTTGACTGGATACGTCAGCAGGTCAAGGTGGGCTATCAGGGCATAGCTGCAGAGGACGCGGCAAAGACCGTCATAGCTTACGAGCCTATCTGGGCCATCGGCACAGGCAAGACAGCTACCACCGCACAGGCCGAGGAGGTCTGCAAGGCCATCAGGGAGTGCATAGCTGAGATCTATGACGAGGCTACTGCCGAGGCCATCCGCATACAGTACGGCGGATCCGTAAATGCGGGCAATGCTTCAGAGCTTTTTGCGGAGCCTGATATCGACGGAGGCCTCGTAGGAGGTGCCTCTCTTAAGGCTGATTTTGGAAAGATCGTAAATTATTGATCTGTTTTTCAGCCGTACCCCTCAGAAGGTACGGCTGTATTTAATTTTTTAGGAACGGGGACTACATCTATGTTTAGTGACGGAAAGATATACTTTGCCAAGACAGGAGAGGACCTCAAGGAAAAGATATACTTAAGGCCTGATATGGCAAATCGCCACGGTTTTATCTGCGGAGCCACCGGTACCGGAAAGACCATCACTCTGAAGGTCCTTGCAGAGTCATTTTCGGATTTGGGAGTACCTGTGTTTTTAGCTGATGTCAAGGGAGACCTCTCAGGCATGATAAGCGCAGGAGCAGACAGCGAGGATATGCAGGAGCGCATAAAGCGCTTCGGGCTTACGCAGGACGGATTTTCCTATAAGCCTTATCCCTCAGCCTTCTTTGATATTTTCGGGGAGAAGGGCATACCGCTGCGCACCACCATCTCAGAGATGGGACCTCAGCTCATGGCCTCGGTGCTGGACCTCAATGAGACCCAGACGGACATACTGTCCGTAGTATATAAGATAGCCGACGATCAGGAGCTTCTGCTCACTGATACCAAAGACCTCAAGTCCATGCTGGCCTATGTCTCGGAAAATGCCTCCGACTTTGAGCTGGATTACGGACACATAGCCAAGCAGTCAGTGGCTGCCATAGTAAGGTCAGTGGTCGCCCTTGAGTCCGAGGGCGGAGATGTGTTCTTCGGAGAGCCTGCCATCAATGTGGCTGATTTCTTCGTGACCGATATATCAGGAAGGGGCACCATCAATATCCTTGACAGCAGCAGCCTTATCAATAAGCCGAGGCTCTACTCAGCCTTCATGCTGTACCTGCTGTCGGAGCTCTTTGAGATCATGCCCGAGGTCGGTGACATGGATAAGCCGAGGATAGTATTCTTCTTCGATGAGGCCCATCTGCTGTTTAAGAGCGCCAGCGATGACCTGCTGGAGAAGATAGAGCAGATGATAAAGCTGATACGTTCCAAGGGAGTGGGCGTATACTTCGTCACCCAGTCTCCGGGAGACATACCGAACGGAGTCATCTCCCAGCTCGGAAACAAGATACAGCATGCCTTAAGGGCCTATACTCCTGCGGAGCGTAAGGCCATAAAGTCAGCTGCCGAATCCTTCAGGGCAGAGGAGGGCTTCGATACCGAGGAGATACTCGAAAAGCTCGGCACCGGTGAGGCTGTGGTATCGGTGCTCGATGAGGACGGCATCCCCAGCATAGCCAAGATGGCCTATATACTTCCGCCCCAGTCAAGGATGGGAGGAGCCGAGGAGGCCGATAAGGAAAATGCCATAAAGACATCGAACCTTTATCTTAAGTACAGCACTCCCGTAGACCCTGACTCTGCCTATGAGTTCCTTGAGAGAAGGAAGGCAGAGCACGATAAGCAGGAGGAAGCTGAGAAGGCTGAAAAGGCTGCCGAGAAGGAGCGTAAGAAGCAGGAGGCCGAGGCCGAAAAGGAACGGGAAAAGGCTGAGAAGGAAGCTGAAAAGGAGCGTGAGAAGGCCGAAAAAGAGGCTGAGAAGGCAAGGCTCAAGGCCGAGAAGGAGGCCCAGAGGGAGGCAGAGCGCCAGCAGAAGGCCATTGCCAACAGCGTGAAGTCAGTAGCCTCCACCGCAGGCGGCACCGTGGGCAGGGAGCTCGGAAATCTCCTTGGCTCGACCTTTGGGGGCAGCTTTGGAAAGAAGCTGGGAGGAAACCTTGGAGCAAGCCTTGGCCGCAATATCCTAGGCACCCTGTTCAAGCGCTGATACCCCGCAAGTCTTTACTAAGCTTTGAAAATATGCTAAAATCATCGATGCGTGTCCGGCTTGGGCCGGAGCGCACCGTATAAGCTCTCATAGTATAATGGATAGAACGATGGCCTCCGGAGCCGTAGATAGCGGTTCGATTCCGCTTGGGAGCAGTTTTTGGGCAGGAGACTTATGGCCTCCTGCCCGATGGATATCAAGGGAAGTTTTGGAGGATATATGGACCCGGCGCGATGGCTTTTCTTTATAGCTGCGATAGTCATACTGGGGCTTTTTTTGTTTCTGAGGAGCGAGTGGGAAAAAAGGCATTTTAAGACCGAGCACTACTCCATAAAGACTAAGAAGCTTTTTTCAGGGATAAGGATAGTATTTATCAGCGATATGCACAGCCACGAGTTCGGGGAGCATAACGAGGAGCTTATAAGGGAGATAAAGACCTTGGGTCCGGACCTCATACTTATAGGCGGGGATATGGTGACCTGCGGAAAGAAAAGCCCCCAGCCTCCCCGTACCTCAGCCTGCATACATCTTTGCGAGGAGCTGAGCCGTGACTATCCTGTTATATATGCGGAGGGCAATCATGAGCTCCGCTTCAGGCAGCGCTTTCCCGAGGATTTTCAGGTCTTCATGGAGCATCTTTCCCAAAATCCCGGCCTTAAGTATCTCAGGGATGACCTGAGCTTCTTTAATAAGGAGGACTTGGGCTCAGGAATGAAGGAGTCCATAGCCGTGATGTCCGTAAGCTTGGACATGGAGTATTATATGCCCCAGAAGCCGGGCTTCGGCAATAAAAAGGCCATGCCCAAGGCCTATCTTGAGGATAAGCTTAAGGAGGCCCTCAATGAGGCAGGCCCCTTGGACGGAGTATTTTCAGTGCTGCTTCTTCACAGTCCCTTGTATCTTAAGGAAGCTGAGTGTCTGGGGGCGGACCTCATGCTTTCGGGACATTTTCATGGGGGCACCATCAGACTTCCCTATGTGGGAGGGCTTATGACGCCCCAGCTCCAGTTTTTTACCAAGGAGGTCTCCGGAAGCTTTGAGCATGGGGGCACTGCCATGATAGTCAATCGAGGCCTTGGGACCCACAGCGTGAAGATAAGGCTCAACGACAGGCCGGAGATTAGTGTGATAGACATCAGCCCCTTAGGCTGATGAGATGAGAAGCAGATATTGGAAACTAAAGAGATAAATTATAAGCTTGAAAAACTGAATTTTGACGGGCCTCTGGATCTGCTTTTGAAGCTCATAGAGAAGGATAAGATAGATATCTATGATATCCCTATAGCTGATATCACAAGGCAGTACCTTGAATATATGGATGCCATGGAGGAAAGAGACCTTGATACCATGTCTGACTTCCTTGTCATGGCTGCTACCCTCCTTGATATTAAGGCAAGGCTCCTGCTTCCGAAGGAAGAGAGCGACGAGGACGAGGAGGAAGAAGACCCTAGGGATGAGCTCGTAAAGAGGCTCATACTTTACAGGCACTTCAAGTATATGGCATCTGAGCTCTATGTCATGGAGGATGAGGCCGCAAGGTTCATCTACAGGGAAACTGAGGACATACCTAAGGAGGTCTCTGACTATGTGCCTCCGGTAGACCTTGATGAGCTCCTTATGGACCTCGATGGGGAGAGGCTCCGCAAGCTCTTTCTTGAGGTGATGAGGAGACGGGAGTACCGCAGGGATGAGCGCAGGGAGAGCTTTGGCGTCATACGCAGGGAGCGTATGCCCATAGGAGCAAGGATAAGCTCCCTTATAGCCTATGCCAGAAAGAACAGGCATTTTTCCTTCAGGAGCCTGTTTTGCCCCTCAGCCACAAGGCAGGAGGTGGTGGTGACCTTCCTTGCAGTCCTTGAGCTTATGAAGGTCGGGGCAGTAAAGGTAGAGCAGCCTGAGCTATGCGGAGATATGGAGCTTCGGACCTCCGGTGATATAGATGAAAGCTCCATCAATATGGAGGAGCTGTTGGATGAGTGATACAGGGAGATATGCCTGATGGAGATGAACGGACAGATAAGCTTTGCCGATGAGGAGGAGATAAGGCAGCTTAGGCAGTATGCCAATGCCGCCGAGGCCGTGCTGTTTTCCTTCGGCCGTGCGGTGGGACTTTCAGAGATAGCAAGGGCCTGCGGCTGTGACCAGAAGACCGCAAAGGAGTCCATGGCCCTTCTCATCGAGAGATATGAGGAGATGGATACCGGCCTTTGCATAAAGGAGCCCGACGGCAAGTACAGGCTCTGCACCAAGGAGGAGTATTATCCCAATCTTATAAATGTTTTGAAGCTTGAGCGAAAACCTGTGCTCAGCGAGGTGGTGATGGAGACCCTTGCCATCATAGCCTACAAGTCTCCGGTCACCAAGGCGGAGATAGAGCGTATAAGGGGAGTCAAGTCAGATCATGCCGTCAATAAGCTGATAGAGTACGGCTTGGTCGAGGAGACGGGAAGACTGAGCGTGCCGGGAAGGCCGGCCCTCTTTGCTCCTACAGATGAGTTTTACAGCAGATTTGACATAAGTAACAAGGCTGACCTTCCAAGTCCCGGTCCTGACGTATCTGCGGAGATAGACGAGGAAGTCAGGGCAGAGCTTAAGAGCTTTGAGGAAAGTGAAGGAAGTCAGGATAAGGAAGAGACCACGGAGGTAGGTGCCTAGGTATGAGCATGGATAAGGCTGCAAGATTTTTAAAGGTGAGCAGGGAGCGCTGGACAGAGGACTATACCGAGCTATATGAGGACAGGGATGAGGCCGAGAGGCTCTATCCCGAGCTTAAGCTCCCTAAAAGGGCCACTAAGGGCTCGGCCGGATATGACATATATTCTCCCATAGAGTTTGAGCTTAAGGCCGGAGAGGAGATAATGATACCTACCGGCATGCGCTGCCTCATGGATGAGTCGGCAGTGCTGCTCATAGTCCCTAGGAGCTCCCTTGGCTTCAAATACCGCTTCCAGCTCAACAATACAGTCGGGGTCATAGACAGCGATTATTCTTACAGCGACAATGAAGGCCACATCTTCATTCGCTTTACCAATGATTCAAAGACCGGAGCTGTCATGCACATACAGAAGGGGCAGGCCATAGCTCAGGGACTGCTTATCAGATACTGCATAACCGAGGACGATGACACCGAGGAGGTACGAAACGGCGGCTTGGGAAGCACCGACAGGAAGTAAGCAGTTTAAGCAGGGCCAAAAAGGAGCCCCTCTGCCGCAGATGCTCATGAGACTGTGCCCTGAATGAACTTAAGTCCCTGACAAACAGAGCAGGGCGGCCCGATAAGGATAAGGGGAGCTTGGAAAGCCGTATTGAATATGAAAAATGATTTCTTCAGGAAAAAAGCAATAAGGAAAATGGCAGCTGTGTCTATGCTTTCAGCCTTGCTGGGGCTTTTGCTCTCTGGCTGCGGCGGCAGCTCCAAGATAGAGGAGCTCAGGGAGCAGGCCATAGCCTCCTATAATGCAGGCGATTTTGCGTCTGCTGAAGCACAGCTTGATGAAGCCCTTTCATCCGAATGGGGCAAGGTATCGGATATCCAGATAGACATACTGAGGTACAGGGCGGAATGTGAGCTCATGCAGGGCAAATTCAATGAAGCCCTTGATACCTATGAGGCACTGCTTGCCGCAGATGTCTCTGAGGAGGCTTCGAAGTCCTATGAGAATGTGATAGCGGAGCTTTCCAACCTTGATAAGCTTTCCGCCATGGTATCGGACATAGAGGCAGGTGAATACCAGAAAGCCTATGACGAGGCCTCCCTCCTTGCGGACCTTGAAGGCTCTGCCATAGGCAGGCTCAGCTGGTTCAATAAGGCGGTGTGTGCGGAGCACCTTGGAAACTATGAGGAAGCCTATGAACTATTCAACGAGTATCTGAAGGTCTATCCGGAGGATGCAGAGGCAAAAAAGGAACTGGATTTCCTAAGGACCAGATAAAACTTCTAAGCTTAGCTCTGTCCCATCAAAGCCTTTATGCAGGCGGTCAGGCCGCTTTCTGAAATAGCTGCCGGATTTTCGGTTATAAGTGTAAATAACTATATATTGTAAAAATGCAAGAAAAAAACACAATATATATTGTGTTTTTTTTGCTTTGAGATATAATACTTAGTGCACGCGATGCGGCCATGGGCAGACTATGCTCCAAGGAAGCCATGCCTTGGGACCTCAGAAACACAGAGCTCTTGGCATCGTGATGACAGGGGGACAGGTTCGAAAGATATCCATGATAAGGCACATCCCCGATTCCCATTTTGATAAAAAATTTTAAGATAGAGAAGGAGACTTTGGTATGATGCAGGTCATAAAGAGAGACGGAAGCGTCGTTGATTTTAATCTCTCAAAGATAAGCGATGCGATGAAGAAGGCCTTCAAGGCCACAAAAAAGGAATACAACAACGATATCATGGAGCTTCTGGCCCTCAGAGTCACTGCAGATTTCCAAAGCAAGATGTCCGATGGAAAGATAGGAGTGGAGGACATACAGGACTCCGTTGAGCATGTGCTGGAGCAGGCCGGCTACACAGAGGTTGCCAAGGCCTATATCCTTTATCGTAAGCAGCATGAGTCCATCAGGAACGTGTCCCAGACCGTGCTTGACTATAAGGACGTCATCGACAATTACCTTAAGATAAATGACTGGAGGGTAAAGGAAAATTCCACCGTCACCTATTCCGTGGGAGGACTCATCCTGTCCAATTCCGGAGCCGTTACCGCCAACTACTGGCTGTCCGAGGTATATGATAAGGAGATAGCGGATGCCCACCGCAATGCCGACATACATCTCCATGACCTCAGCATGCTTACGGGCTACTGCGCAGGCTGGTCCCTCAAGCAGCTCATTCAGGAGGGACTTGGCGGCATCCCCGGCAAGATAACCTCCTCACCCGCCAAGCACCTTTCCACCCTCTGCAACCAGATGGTAAACTTCCTTGGCATCATGCAGAATGAGTGGGCCGGAGCTCAGGCATTTTCATCCTTTGATACTTATCTTGCACCCTTTGTCAAGATAGACAACTTAAGCTACAAGGAAGTGAAGCAGTGCATCCAGTCCTTCGTATACGGTGTCAATACACCCTCAAGATGGGGCACTCAGGCACCCTTCACCAACATTACTCTGGACTGGACCGTACCCTCTGACCTTGCGGAGCAGTACTGCATAATCGGCGGCGAGAACGTGGATTTCAAGTATAAGGACTGCAAGAAGGAGATGGATATGGTCAATAAGGCCTTCATCGAGATCATGATAGAGGGCGATGCCAACGGCAGGGGCTTCCAGTATCCCATCCCTACCTACAGCATCACCAAGGATTTCGACTGGTCCGAGACCGAAAACAACAAGCTTCTGTTCGAGATGACTGCGAAGTACGGCACACCGTATTTCTCAAATTATATCAATTCCGATATGGAGCCCTCAGATGTCCGCTCCATGTGCTGCAGGCTGAGACTTGACCTCCGTGAGCTCAGGAAGAAGTCCGGCGGCTACTTCGGCTCAGGAGAGAGCACAGGCTCAGTGGGCGTAGTTACCATCAACCTGCCCCGCATAGCATACCTTGCGAAGGACGAGCAGGATTTTTACAACAGGCTCGACCACATGATGGATATCTCTGCACGCTCCTTAAAGGTAAAGCGTGAGGTCATCACAAGGCTCCTTGAGCAGGGACTTTATCCTTATACCAAGAGATACTTAGGCACCTTCAACAACCACTTCTCCACCATCGGACTTGTGGGCATGAATGAGGTAGGCCTCAATGCCAAGTGGCTTAGGAAGGACCTGACCCATCCTGAGACCCAGAAGTTTGCAAAGGATGTGCTCAACCATATGAGGACAAGGCTTTCCGATTATCAGGAGATGTACGGAGACCTTTATAATCTTGAGGCCACACCGGCTGAGTCCACCGCCTACAGGCTTGCAAAGCATGATAAGAAGCATTATCCGGATATAATTACTGCCAATGAGGCCAGCGGAGTTCCCTACTATACTAACTCCTCTCATCTGCCCGTAGGCTATACGGCTGATGTATTTGATGCCCTTGATGTTCAGGATGAACTTCAGACCCTTTATACCTCAGGCACCGTATTCCATGCCTTCCTTGGAGAGAAGCTTCCCGATTGGCAGGCGGCAGCTAAGCTTGTCAGGACCATAGCTGAGAATTACAGGCTTCCCTATTATACGATAAGCCCTACATACTCTGTATGCGCAGACCATGGTTACATAGCAGGAGAGCATTTCACCTGCCCTAAGTGCGGAAAGAAGTCAGAGGTATACAGCCGTATCACCGGATACTACAGACCGGTACAGAACTGGAACGATGGAAAGACTCAGGAGTATAAGGACAGGCAGACCTATGATGTGGGCTCCTCCTACGAGCACAGGCACAAGCTTCATAAGGAGGCTGAGGAGATAGTTGCTTCCGCAAGGGACTGCGAGACCCCCAAGATAAGCAGCGGCTGCCTTTCCGACGGCCTGTATCTGTTTACGACCAGCACCTGCCCCAACTGCAAGGCGGCAAAGGAGCAGCTCAATAAGCAGGGCATATCCTATCAGGTCATAAATGCAGAGGAAAATGCAGACCTTGCGAGGAAGCTCCGCATCATGCAGGCACCTACCCTTGTGGAGATGAGGTCCGGAGCAGCAGAGAAGCATGCGGGACTTTCAGAGATAATCAGCTTTTCCGAGGCCAAGGTAAGATAAGCATATAAAAAGAGTTTTATCGGCAGCCGATATATGTCGGCTGTCGATTTGTGATATAAGGAGAAGAACTATGATACTTGCGATAGATATGGGCAACACCAATATAAAGGTAGGTATGGTTTCCGAAAAGGGAGGAGAGCTTCTTATAAA
>DVNS01000044.1 GCA_018714145.1 Candidatus Avilachnospira avistercoris | reverse complement strand
ACAAAGGAAAAAGCACAGCCATATCTTAAATTTTTATAAATGTCATATTTTGTTAATCTTTTCTATATAGAATTATAGAAAGTCATACAAGTTCGTGCAAGCATGAATTGAGGTTTTATTGGGGTAGAAGGTATGGCAGGAGAAGATAAGGATTTTATAAAAGAAAAGATAATCGGAAGGAACATCAGCTTTAAAAATGCAGTAAAGAGGATATTGCTTGCCCTCATCTGCGGACTGGTATTTGGAGCAGGGGGAGCTCTGGCCTTTTTTACCGTTTCGGAGGCAGGAAGGCGCTTTACTGAGGCAAAGGAAGCCGGACAGGAACTTTCAGATGATGCCTCACAGGAGGCAGAGGCTCAAGGCACAGAGCTTCAGGAGGAAGACAATTCCGGTGATGTGAGCTCAGACGAAGGTGCGGCTGCCGACGGGGAGCTTTCGGACAAGGCAGAGGAAGAAGAGCTCATGGCTAAGATAGACTCTGCCGTAAAGGAGGAGATGGACGAGTATGAGCACTCTGAGGATTCCCTGCTTAAGCTTCAGCAGGTGACGGAGGAGCTGAGTGCCTATGCAGATACTTTCCTTACGGAGGTCCATGCCCATTCGCTCAACACCACTTGGTTTGAGGACACTGTGGAGTCCAGCAGCATATATTCCGGTATCATCATAGACATCACTCCGGCGGATATACTTATACTTACCTCCTCGGATGCAGCTGTGGAGGATGGCCGCCTGAGCGTAGTATTCTGCGATGGGACGGCGGCGGAGGCAAGGCTCCTTCAGAGCTCGGTTCTCGATGAGGCTGCGGTCATAGCCGTGGCTAAACAGGGCCTTCCTCAGGAGCTTACGGCTGATATGGAGATGATACCCATAGACAGGGCGGCTGCGGTAAAGAAGGGGAGCATCATAGCCGCAGTGGGAGAGCCCCTTGGACGGACAGGCTCCTTGGACCTTGGCATAGTAGGCGATATATCCGAGCAGGAAACCGGACCTGATATGAGGAGAGAGGTATTTTATTCTGAGCTTGAGGCAGATGGCGAGAGGGGGACCTTTATACTCAATACCGATGGGGAGCTCATAGGCATGGCAAGCTCATCCTTAAGCGAGGAGACAGGGACCACGGCCATCATAAGCACCTCATACCTCTATAGAGTCATAGACAGGCTTAAAAACGGAGAGCCGGTCCCCTATATCGGCATAGAGGGGGCGGAGGTCTCGGAGACTGCGGCAGATGGAGAGACCGTGGAAGGGGTTTATATCTTATCTGCAATACCCGGAAGTCCTTCCTATGAAGCAGGCATCAAAAATGGGGACATAGTCGTGGGCATAGGCAATACCACGGTATCAAATCTTCAGAGCTATGAAAATGCAGTACGGCTGTTAAAGTCCGGAGACACCGTGGACATAAGCATACTGCGCGGTTCTGCCAATGGGGGCTACAATGAGCTAAGCTTTGAGCTTACGGTCGGAAGAAGATAATATATGAAGAAAAATGATGAATTAGTGCTTGAGATAACCGACATGACAGACGAGGGTCTCGGCGTAGGAAAAGCAGATGGATTTATATATTTTGTGAAGGACAGTATCGCAGGCGACACTGTCCTTTGCGGTGTTACGAAGCTGAAAAAAAGCTATGGCTATGCAAGGCTCATAAGGATAATAAAGTCCTCGCCGGACAGGATAGAGCCTCCCTGCCCTGTGGCAAGGCAGTGCGGAGGCTGTCAGCTTCAGCAGCTGGATTATGGGGCCCAGCTTCGCCTTAAGGAAAATAAGGTCAAAAATGCCCTCATAAGGATAGGCGGATTTCCAGAGGAGCAGATAGAAAGCCTGATGGAGCCGATAATGCCATCGGTAAAGCAGCTCCGCTACCGCAACAAAGCCCAGTTCCCCATAGGAAGGGGAAAGGACGGAGGCCTGAGGGCAGGCTTTTATGCAGGCAGGACCCACAGTATCATAGCTCAGGAGGACTGCATACTGGGGGCAGAGGAAAACAGGATAGTTCTCTCAGCCATACTTAGTTGGATGGAGAGTCATGACATAGCTCCTTATGATGAACTGTCCCATAAAGGACTCATAAGGCATGTGCTCATCAGAAAGAGCCGGGCCTTTTCTGAGCTCATGGTCTGCATAGTCATAAACGGAAGGGAGCTTCCCAATAAGGAGGAGCTTATAAAGACGCTCCTTGATGCTCTGGATAAGGAAGGCAGCTCAATGCTTGGCAGCCTCAGCATAAGCAGCAACATGAAGGCCACCAATGTCATCATGGGCGACAGCTTCAGCACGATATACGGAAAGCCCTACATAGAGGATGAGATAAGGCTTTTTGACGAGCAGGACAGTGATAAGTCATTGGATATCAAGGCCGAAGCACTGTCAGAGGGGGCAGTACAAAGTGTCCGCTTCAGGATTTCTCCCCTGTCTTTTTATCAGGTCAATCCCCTTCAGATGGAATGGCTCTACCAAAAGGCCCTCAGCTATGCAGAGCTGAGGGGTACTGAGACGGTATGGGACCTTTACTGCGGCATAGGTACCATATCCCTGTTTCTGGCACAAAAGGCCGGCAAGGTCTACGGGGTAGAGGTTGTGCCGGAGGCCATAGAAAACGCCAAGGAAAATGCCAAGCTAAACGGCCTTGGCAATACCGAGTTTTTCGTGGGCAGGGCCGAGGACGTGCTTCCAAGCTGGTATGAGGAGCATAAGGGGACCGGAAGCCGAGGGGCCACTCCCGATGTCATAGTCGTAGATCCCCCTAGGAAGGGCTGCGATGAGGCCTGCCTTGAGACCATGGTAAGGATGCAGCCAAAGCGCATCGTATACGTCTCCTGCGACCCCGCCACCCTAGCCAGAGACCTCAAGTATCTCTGCCAAAACGGCTATGAGCTTAAGCGTATCGCCCCCTGCGACATGTTCCCCCAGACCGTTCATTGTGAATGTGCCGTGAAGCTGGAGAGGAAAATCTTAAAGAGTAAGAAGTGATTTTTATGTTGTCATTTATATGGCCATTATATCGCCATTTTTAAGGCGATATAAATTTAAACCCATCGAAATCGAGGGGGTTAGAGCAGCAAATCGAGAGAATCATTTAAAATGACGAATGGGAGTTCTATGCAATGGCTGATTTGAAAGATGAATTAAGCATACGCTCAAGTGCAGCTGAATATCTGACCTATGTTGCATCAGTCGGAGACGAAACAAGCAGCATAGAGATGCGTTATGAAGATGAGAATATCTGGCTGACGCAGAAAATGATGGCGGCTTTATATGATGTAGATATAAGAACAATCAATTATCATGTAAAGAAGATTTTTAAGATAGCGAGCTGCAGGAGGATTCAGTTATTCGAAAATTTCGGATAACTGCAGAGGATGGAAAAACATATAACACGAATCATTATTCGTTGGAGATGATCATCGCTGTAGGTTTCAAGGTCAATTCAGAACGTGCAGTACAGTTTCGGAAATGGGTCAACCTGATAGCTAAAGAATATACGATAAAAGGCTGGGTCATGGATGTGGAGCGACTGAAACGCGGTACCTACCTGACGGAAAAGTATTTTGATGAGCAGCTTGAACGGATACGGGAGATCCGGGCGAGCGAGAGGAAATTTTATCAGAAAGTGACAGACCTTTATGCCACGGCGATAGATTATGACAGAGATGCGGCATCAACAAAGAGATTTTATGCTTCAGTTCAAAACAAAATGCATTATGCTGTTCATGGACATACCGCAGCTGAACTGATCGTAGAACGGGCTGATCATAAGAAAGAACTTATGGGGCTTACTACTTGGGCAGATGCACCGGATGGAAAGATAAAGAAAAGCGATGTAACGATAGCCAAGAATTATCTGACAGAAAAGGAAATGGCACAGTTGAACCGTATGGTGTCAGCATACCTTGACTTTGCAGAGAGCATTACATTGAGATGCTTAAGAAGATCGATTTTAAGGATGAGGACATGCTGTATATCCTCGGGGATATTTTGGACCGGGGACCGAACCCTATAAAGATCATCCTTGATGTCATGGATCGTATGAATGTAGAGGTGATCGCGGGTAATCATTGCGTGATGGCCTGTGAGTGCTTAGGCTTTTTGCTTCAGGAAATACGCGAGGAAAATCTTTCTGCAATAGATGAAGAAACTATTGGAAAACTGCTGAGATGGCAGCTTAATGGTTCTGTGCCTA
>DVNS01000043.1 GCA_018714145.1 Candidatus Avilachnospira avistercoris | reverse complement strand
CTATGCCCTTAAGTACATGGAGCTTTCCAAAGCTCTTTTCAAGGCCTTCGACCCTGATTATCTCTTGACCGTCTTTTATTATCTTCTTTTCTTCCATAATTATCCTCCGGTCACGCTACCGTAAGCTTCATCTCAAGCAGTCTTACACACTTGGAAAGAACGAAGGTGACGATGAAATAAATGATACCGACTATGATAAGGGGCTCTATGGTCAGGAACAGTATGCCTGATACGGTCCTGTATACGCTCATCAGCTCTCCTACGAAGAAGGTGGAGGCCAGTGAGGTATCCTTTATCATCATGATGAACTCATTGCAGAGGGCAGGAAGCACGTTCTTGACCGCCTGAGGGAGCACCACATGTATCATGGTCTGCCTTGAGCTAAGTCCCAGCGACCTTGCAGCCTCGGTCTGTCCCTTGTCCACTGCCTCTATACCGCTTCTGAATACCTCTGACACATAGGCTGCGGAGTTGACGCACATGGCGACAAGGCAGCAGGTCAGCTTGGAAAGGTCGAGGAACGGCACCATCTCCGGCAGCAGGAAGTAGAAGAAATACAGCTGCAGCAGCATGGGCGTGCCCCTGATTATCTCTATATAAGCAGCAGCGATAAAGTTAAGGGGCCTGAACCTGAATATGTTGAAACGGCTGCGGCGGAGCAGCATGAGCAGAAATCCGAAGATAGAGCCCATGATGACGGTAACGATACTGAGTGCTATCGTCACGCCGAGTCCCTGCATGAACAGGTGGCTGTAATTAGTCCATACCTTTACTATGTTGTCTATAACGTTTCCCATTTATTTAGTTCACCTCAAGTCCAAGGGAGGTTGCAAGCTCTGTGCTCTCCTCAAGCCACTCCTTATATATACCGGATTCGTTGACCTCTGCAATTATCTCATTGATAGCCTCAAGGAGCTCATCCTCTCCCTTCGGAACAAGCACACGCTGTCCCTCAGTCTCATACTCAAATCTGAAATCACTTATCTGAAGGTCAGGATAGTTGTCGCAGTACTGCTGAGCCACGGTAAGGTCTGAAGCCACGCCGTCTACCTTGCCGGTAGCGAGCATCATGATGGCATCATTGAGGTTGGTAACTACCTCCTCAGTGCTGTCGGGAAGCTGCTCATTTCTAAGCTGCTGCTGAAGGGATGCATTCTGCACTGCGATGGTCTTTCCGGTAAATGCCTCCTTGCTGTTGAGCTCAGCTGCAGTATCCTTAAGTACGATGATGCCCTGCTCTACCACATCAGAGGTGATATATCCATCGGAGATACCGCAGTTCTCTGCACGCTCCTCGGTGTAAGCAAAGCCTGAGATGGACATATCCACGGCACCCATGCTGACAGCACCCTGACAGGCATTGAAGTCCATAGCCTCTATCTGAAGCTCAACGCCAAGTTTCTCAGCGATATATCTTCCAAGCTCCACGTCTGCACCGGCATACTCGGTGGTTCCTGAGGAGATATCCTCGAACTCATAGGGTGCAAAGTCAGGAGATGTAGCCATGGTGATGACGCCTGCGTCCAAGATGGCATCCAGTCTGCTTCCGCCATCTGCCTCAGTTTCAGCCTCGGTAGGAGCTGCTGTAGCCTCTGACTCAGCCTCTGCAGCTGCGGTCGTAGCTGCTGCAGTAGTCTCCTCTGCGGAGCCTCCGCAGGCTGTAAGGGCAAGGGCTGCAAGCAAAGCAGCTGCCGTATACTTCATTATATCCTTTTTCATAATTTTCCTCCCATCAGGAAGCCTGAGCCGTAAGAATAAGCTTTCTTATGAAATGTGTCCTGATGCTATTTTTTCATTATCAGGCGCATTCCCTAAGCCCAAATACAAAAGCCTGAAGGCTCCCCATCTTTTCATTGAATTTTTATGCATTATAGTGCATAAATTCGCATATGTAAAGAGGGCCAGTGTATTTATTTTAGAACAAACACGCTGACTGCCCTCTTTTATGCCATATTTAATTCCTGATATATCTCCTGCATCCGTTTTTTTCCAATCTAACAGCCTATTTAGATTTGCAGATAAAAAGCGATACGGATGCAGGCAGCATTTCCAAAGCTGCTTTAATTTTATTTTTGACCGCTTAGTTTGCTTTACTATATCTTAATCTACTTCTATGGTCTTTCCGCTTACCACCGGCACTGCATCCTCGGGTACCGGACAATAATATCCATCCTTGGTGGCCTTCTTGAATTCCTCCTTGGCCTCATCTATAATCCCGTGGTCCTCAAAGAGGTCTATGCAGGCTCCGCTCAGTACCTTGCCTGCTGCAAGGAGTCCCTTATGTCCGATGGAGCATCCTCCGGTGGAAACATTCTGCCAGCTATGTCCCGGAGCTCCTGCCGCAAAGCAGGCCATCCGTACCTGTGCCGTAGGGGTCAGCCAGCTCACATCTCCCACATCAGAGGAACCTGTGCTCTTAAGTCCAAGATGCTCATAGGGTATGATGTAATCGCAGAGGGGCTTGGTGCCATTTTCAGACATCTTCTCCACATAGGCCTTATTTTCCTCTGAAAGGTGCTCGGCAAGCTTCGGCATCAGGCTTCCCTTCACCTCATAGCTCTCCGTGAGCTCCTTCGCAAGCTTCATATCCGCCTCATCAAACTTTGGAGCTCCTACCTCCTCCATGTTCTTGGCAAGGACCTTTTCCAAGGTCTTATTCGGCATGATATCTCCGCAGCCGTCTATGAACTGCTTTTTGAGCTTGGTCTCAGTCATAAGGGCTGCGCCTTCGGCTATCTTATCCACCCTCTTCTGAAGCTCCAGAGCCTCCTTGGTATGGGCAGCTCTTACCATATAGAGGACCTGTGCGTGGGGCTGTACCACGTTGGGTGAAGCTCCGCCTCCGTCGGTTATCGCATAATGTATCCTGCACTGATCCGGCATGTGCTCACGAAGGAAGTTCACGCCCACATTCATGAGCTCTACCGCATCGAGGGCCGAGCGGCCGTATTCGGGTGAACCCGAGGCATGAGCCGCAATGCCCTTAAAGGCGTATTCAGTCTGTATGCAAGTATTGTTGGAGCCGGTCTCCACATAGTTGGAGTCTCCCGGGTGCCAAGTCAGGGCACAGTCCAGTTCCTTCCAGACTCCGTCCCTTGCCATGAAGGCCTTGGAGGCTCCTCCCTCCTCGCCGGGACAGCCATAAAATACTATCAGCCATGGCCATTGCCCCCGTTGACTATCTCCTTCTTATAGGGCACACCCGCCTCCTGTGAAAGTCCGCTTAAGGCGTCATATTCTCCAAGTATGCCTATGACCGGCTTTCCGGAGCCGAAGCTTGCCTTAAATGCGGTCTCTATACCGGCGTAGGGGCTCTCCACAGTAAAGCCCTCATCTTTAAGGACCTTACAATATATCTCGCAGGACTTGAACTCCTGAAGGGAAAGTTCAGCATAGCTCCATATCTTATCCGATACCTCGCAGATAAGTTCTGCCTTTTCATCTATATAGTCCTGATATTTCTTCTTATCCATTTTCAGTTTCCTTTCCTTATACCAGAGGTAAAAAGCAGTATTCCCCATTCTCCGGAAATATCAGACTACGCTCCGGTTTTCTAATCATCTATTTTCAGGCGGCCTGCCCTGTTTGTTTAATGACAGCCGCCTGCCTGCTTTCTTACAGGCTTAGTTGGTCTCTATACCCAAGGATGTGGCAAGCTCAAGGGCTTCATCAGTCCACTGCTGGTAGATACCGGATTCATTGACCTCAGCCAGAACCTCATTGATGGCCTCAAGGAGCTCATCCTCTCCCTTTTCTACAAGGATACGTATACCCTCTGATTCATACTCAAACAGATAATCACTTACTGCAAGGTCAGGATAGTTGACACAATACTGTTCAGCTACCGGAACCGAGCATACAAGAGCATCTATCTTTCCAGTGATAAGCATCATGATTCCGTCATTGAGGTTGGTTATTATCTCCTCCTTCGAATCAGGAAGCTGCTCTGCACGAAGCTGCTGCTGAAGGGATGCGTTCTGCACTCCTAAGGTCATCCCTGTAAATGCTTCCTTTGTGGACAGCTCCTCAGCCCTCGACTTAAGGACTATGATGCCCTGGTCTGAATCCTTTATATTATATCCATCGGAAATATTGAAGTTTTCTGCACGCTCCTCAGTATATGCAAATCCTGAGATGGCCAT
Source organism: Candidatus Avilachnospira avistercoris (assembly GCA_018714145.1). Taxonomy (GTDB): domain Bacteria; phylum Bacillota; class Clostridia; order Lachnospirales; family Lachnospiraceae; genus Avilachnospira; species Avilachnospira avistercoris. The sequence continues at coordinate 435 of DVNS01000043.1, read as the reverse complement.
ATCCACACTGCCCATGGAGACCGCACCCTGACAGGCATTGAAATCCATGGCCTCTATCTGAAGCTCAACTCCCAGCTTCTCAGCTATGTACTTACCAAGCTCTATATCTGCTCCGGCATATACGGTCTCACCTGAGGATATATCCTCAAACTCATAGGGAGCATAGTCCGGAGAGGTCGCCATGGTGATGACACCGGCCTCAAGTATCTCGTCAAGTCTTGAAGGTTCAGCCTCCGCACTTGACTCTTCCGTTTCCGAAGATGCTGCCTTTGTCGTCTCAGCCGAAGCCTCTGCTGATGTCTCAGCTGCCGTCGTATCAGCTGTATCTGCCTCAGAAGAACCTCCACATGCTGTAAGAGCTCCCATAAGCATAGCTGCTGCCAAAAACGCTGCTCCGTATTTCATAAGACCTGACTTTTTCATATTCCCCTCCTT
>DVNS01000042.1 GCA_018714145.1 Candidatus Avilachnospira avistercoris | reverse complement strand
AAAGTTAGTGAAAAACCCATTGGTGCGGTCCTCACTAACTTCTTTGCTAAACACATGCAGCTCCTGCAAAACCTCTGCAGAAAAGCCTTTCGAAGCTGAAAGCTCAAGACAGAAGTTTCAGCAGATAAGCTGCTTAACTAAAATTATTGGTTGGTATAGTAGTGATAGGGACAAATTACTCTTTCGGAAACTGTCCCCATTAAAAATATGCCTTAGTAAATATATGTCATTAAATATCTTATTCCGGCTTTTTCTGCATGGACTCTACCCTTGCCATGACATTGGCCTGAAAGTTGATGACATCGTGGTTATACTCGCTGTCCATGAACGGGGAGGTTATCATAAAGTCCGCCGTGGACTTATTGTTTGCCATCGGTATGTCATAGACCTGAGCTATGCGAAGCAGAGCCTTTACATCCGGGTCGTGGGGCTGGGCCTCAAGGGGGTCCGAAAAGAATACGACAAAGTCAATGTCTCCCTCCACTATCTTTGCGCCTATCTGCTGGTCTCCTCCCAGAGGGCCGCTGTTGTAGGCCTTCACGGGAAGTCCGGTCATCTCGGTGATGAGCCTTGCCGTGGTCCCCGTACCGCAGAGAAAATGCTTCTGCAGTATCTCCTTATGCTCGTCACACCAGTCGATAAGCTTCTGCTTCATGCCGTCATGGGCGATGAGCGCTATGCGCTTAGTCTTGCCAATGGTAAATGTGATGTACTTTGACTTGCTCATCTCTAACCTCCTATAAACTTATACATTGAATCAACAGATTTTGCAGGCAAAGCTTCTGTCTCGGACTTTGCATCAGCAAGTGCTATCAAAAAAGCTTACCGTGCAAACTGCATATATCCAGCCTTTAACTTCTTTGCATCAGCAAGTGCTATCCTGAGAAGCTTTGCATAATTAAAAACTGATTTATGGCTTTGAGCTCAGTTTTCTGAAAACAGTGCCGTTACAAATTCCGCTGCATTAAATCTATGGAAATCCTCCGCATGCTCTCCCACTCCGATATACTTCACCGGTATGGAAAGCTCCGAGGCTATGGCCACTGCTATGCCGCCCTTTGCCGTGCCGTCCATCTTGGTAAGTATGATGCCCGTGGCATCGGTGGCAGTAAGGAATTCCTTGGCTTGGCTCAGGGCGTTTTGTCCTGTGGTAGCATCCAGCACAAGGAGCACTTCCTTATGTATGCCCGGAAGCTCCCTGTCCAGTATGCGGCCTATCTTAGCCAGCTCCTCCATCAGGTTCTTTTTATTGTGCAGCCTTCCTGCAGTATCGCATATAAGTATGTCCTTATTGCGTTTTTTAAAGGCCGCTGCGGCGTCAAACACCACCGAAGCAGGGTCTGAGCCCTCCTTCTGGGCTATCATGTCTATGCCGCCCCTCTTTGCCCAGACATCCAGCTGCTCTATGGCTGCTGCCCTGAAGGTATCTCCGGCACAGATAAGTACATCCTTGCCCTCCTCCTTGAGGTTGATGGCGAGCTTCCCTATGGAGGTGGTCTTTCCGACTCCGTTGACGCCTATCACGAGGACTACTGACTTTTCATTTTCAAAATCATAGGCGTGCTCATCCGGAGTCATCTGAGCCGCTATCGTATCTATGAGCAGCTTCTTGCACTCTGCAGGGTCCTTGATATGAAGCTCATATATCTTGGTCCTCAGCTCCGAAAGTATCTTGTCACTGGTGGCTATGCCCATATCAGACATGACCAGCACCTCCTCGAGCTCCTCGAAGAAGTCGTCGTCCACCTCTGAATAATCTCCAAATACGCTGTCAAGGCTGTCTGCTATGCTGTCTCTGGTCTTTTTAAGTCCTTCCTTGAGCCGTTCAAAAAATCCGGCCATAAGCTGCCTCCTTTTTGGCTTTTATCTATTACGCTGCCTATATCACCCCTTGGCTGGCTTAGGGCTTTTCTCCCATTCCGAAGTACCTTGCATCTACTTCAGCAAAGGCCCCTTAGCTAAGCTCAGCTGAGTGAATCGCTTACAAGGTCCACTGACACGAGGGCCGTTACGCCCTTTTCCTGCATCGTGATGCCGTAGAGCCTGTCACAGGCCTCCATGGTGCCCCTTCTGTGGGTGATGACGATGAACTGGGTCCTGTCCGTAAGCTTACGAAGATAGGCTGCAAACCTGTCTATGTTTGAGTCGTCAAGAGCCGCCTCAATCTCGTCCAATAAGCAGAACGGCGAGGGCTTCAGCTCCTGTATGGCAAACAGCAGTGCTATGGCAGTAAGGGTCTTTTCGCCTCCCGAAAGCTGCATCATGTTCTGAAGCTTCTTTCCCGGGGGCTGGGCATTGATGACTATGCCTGCCGAGAGCTCGTCTCCGTCCTCGGTCTCCGAAAGCTCAAGGCTTCCGCTTCCGCCTCCGAAGAGCTCCTTAAATACCCTGTCAAATTCCTTCCTTATCTCCGCAAAGCGCTCCGCAAACTGCTTCTTCATGCCCTTATCGAGCTCATCTATGATGCTGAGTATGGACGCCTCTGAGGCTGTCAGGTCCTCATACTGAGCCTTCAGGAATTCGTAGCGCTCTGAGACCTCCTTATACTCGTCGATGGCTCCGATATTGACCGGTCCGAGCTCCTTGGTGCGCTTCCTCAGGCCCACAAGCTCTGACCTGAGCTCTGCATCGCTTCCAAGGCTCCCGTCCTCATAGGAAAGGGCCTCCGACTGGGTAAGTTCATATTCGGTCCAGATATGCTCCGCACGCTCATCGAGCTTCTGCTGGAGCTTTTCCCTGCCGCTCTCAAGACGCAGGAGCTCCTTTTCAAGTCCCAGAAGCTCTGTGCTTATCTCATCCTTCCTCTGGAAATACTCCTTCTGGGAGGCGGTAAGCTCCGCCTTTCTCCCTGAAAGTCCTGAGAGCTGTTCCTCTGCCTTCTTTATACCGGCTTCGGTCTCCTCTATATGAAGGAGAAGCTTCTCCTTATCTCCGCCCCGAAGCTCTATGATGCGCTGCTCCTCTGCCCTTCTGTCAAGGAGCTGCTCCCGCTCAGAGCTAAGCCTCCTTATCTCCGAGATGAGCCTTCTGAGGTTTTCAGTGACAAAGCCTGCCTTCTGGGAGATACCGCTAAGCTTGAGCCTGAACTCTGAGATTAACTCCAAGCTGACCCTGTTCTTTTCGATGGATACCTCTGAGAGCTCGCTTCTGAGGTCATCTATCTCCGAGGACATCTCCTCTGCGTTTTTTTCCGCAGCCACCAGCTTTTCATTGAGGCCGTCTATCTTCCTGAGTATATCCTCGGTCTGCTTTTTGAGCCCCTCTATCTCACGCTGACGGCCTAAGAGATTGGAGCTGTTTTTATAAGTGCCTCCCGAGATGGAGCCTCCCGGTGACAGAAGCTCTCCCTGAAGGGTAACTATCCTTAGTCTATGGGAATACCTTCCCGCTATCCGAAAGGCACTCTGCATATCCTCACAGACCAGAGTCCTGCCAAGGAGAAATCCCACGAGCTCCTTATATTCCTCGTCATACTCCACTATGTCCGAGGCAAGGCCTATGGCACCCTGCTCCTTGAGGGCAGTCCTGTATTCTGAGTTGTCCCTGTCCTTTATGGCATCAAGGGGCAGGAAGGTGGCCCTTCCCAGTTTGCCCCGCTTAAGGAATTCGATGATATCCTTGGCCGTGGCCTCGGTGTCTGTGACTATGTTCTGTATGCTGCCTCCGAGGGCCGTCTCGATGGCGGTCTCGTAGGAGGCTTTGGTATGTATCAGATCAGCGACCACGCCCCTTATGCCCTTAAAGGTGGAGCGGCGCTGCATCACGCTCTTAATGCTCTGACCGTAGCCCTCATAGCGCTCGGCGATATTTTTAAGGGTCTCAAGCCTTGAGGCTGCGGTATGATAATCCTGCTGACAGTTGTTGATATCCCTGTTTAGGGACTTTATCTCAAGGGTCTTTTGATTATATTCCTCCTCGGAGGTACGAAGCCAGTTTGTGAGCCTCTCCTCCTTCTCGCTGATGCCCGTAAGGGAGGAACGCTTCTGTTTGATGGCCTTTATCCAGTCCGGCTCAAATAAAAGCTCGTCCTCGTCCTCATCAGAGGCCTCAGCTCCCGTGGTCTCTGTTTCCTTATCCTCCGAAAGCTTCTTTTCTTCGCCTTCCGAATACCGGGAAAGCTCTAATCCAAGCTCTTCTCTTGAGATGCCAAGGGCCTCTGCAAGCTCATCGCTGAAATGCTCCGCCTCATTAAGGAGGCCCAGAAGCTCAGCCTTTTCCTTTGAGCTTACATCATCGGAAGATGCCATGCCCCTTTCGGAGGCGGAAAGTCCTGCGGCTGCGGAAGCATTTTCAGAAGATATACCATGAGCATACTCAGGGTCCTCAAGGAGCCTGAGCTCTGCCTTAAGCTCCGAGATGGAATTCAGCTGGGCATAGGCCTGGGCCTTGCGCCCGTCCATATCCTCATCTATGGCCTTCATGCGCTCCGTCGCATGGGCGATGTCGGCACGCTTGAGCTCTATCTCATTGTCCACCGCCGCTATGCGGTTCTTAATGGACTCGATGGCAAGCCTTCCGTTGGAGGCCTCATTTCTCAGACTGTCAAGCCTCGTCTCTATCTCCGTAAGCTCTCCTGAGATACTGTCGCTGCCCGCCTTAAGCCTCGCATCTTCCTCCCGGAGGTCGGAAAGGGAGGCCTTGGCTATGTCTATGCCCTCGTCAGCCTTCTTAAGCTCCTCTATGGAGGAGCGCTGTTCTCTTATAAAAAGGTTTAGGTCCAGAAGTCTGAGCCTGTCCCTGAGCTTAAGGAATTCCCTTGCGGCCTCAGCCTGAACTCTAAGGGGCTCCACCCTGCCTGAAAGCTCCGAGAGTATGTCTCCCACCCTCACAAGGTTTGCCCGCTCGGTCTCAAGCTTATGCTCTGCCGCCTGCTTCCTGCGCTTGAACTTAACTATTCCGCAGGCCTCATCGAAGATGCCCCGGCGCTCCTCAGGCTTTCCGTTAAGTATGCTCTCCACCTGTCCCTGACCTATGATGGAGTAGCCCTCCTTACCGATGCCGGTATCATAAAAAAGCTCCTGAACGTCCCGAAGCCTCACCTGCTGCCCGTTTATCATGTACTCGGACTCACCCGAGCGATAGAGCCGCCTTGAGACCGTGACCTCTGCATAATCCACCGGCAGGATATGGTCCGCATTATCAAGAGTAATAGCCACAAAGGCGAACCCCTGTGGCTTTCTAAGTTCTGTTCCTGCAAATATCACGTCCTGCATGGAGGCGCCCCGAAGCTGCTTTATCTTCTGCTCTCCAAGCACCCACCTTACGGCATCGGCCACATTGGACTTACCTGAGCCGTTGGGCCCGACTATGCCTGTAAGCCCCGGTCCGAACCTGAGGACGGTCTTATTTGCAAATGATTTAAATCCCTGTATCTCTATGCTCTTTAAAAACATTTATCACTTTCCGGCACAAAGGAGCCTTAGGGCTGCCTTGGCAGCCTCCTGTTCGGCGGACTTCTTGGAATGTCCTATGCCCTCTGAGATGAGCCTGTCATCGATGTAAAGCTCGGAACGGAACAGCTTATCATGGTCCGGACCCTTAAGGGCATCGGTCTCATAGCGCAGCTTCCTTCCTCCCTCGCGCTGGACAAATTCCTGTATCCTGCTCTTATCATCCTTCAAAAGGCTCATCTCATCTATGTCATTTATGACGAAATCATAAATAAACTGCTTTGCCGGACCAACACCTCCGTCAAGGAAAACAGCCCCTATAAGGGCCTCAAAGGCATCGGAAAGGATGGAATTTTTCTCCCTTCCTCCGGAGCGCTCCTCTCCCTTTCCAAGGAACAGATACTCTCCCAAGCCTATGTCTTTTGCACACACGGCGAGGGCGGTCTCAAAGACCAGCGAGGCCCTCAGCCTCGTCAGCTCTCCCTCCTCCACCGTAGGGTGCTCTCTGTAAAGATAATCTGAAACGACTCCCTCAAGGATAGCATCTCCAAGGAACTCAAGGCGCTGGTTGGACCTGCTCCTATCAAGCCCCTGCTCGCTTGAGTATGAGGGGTGCATCAGGGCAGTACGAAGCAGAGCAGTGTCGGAAAAGCTGTATCCGATGCGCTGCTCCAAGCCCTTAAGCCGTTCCAAAGACTCATCAAAGGGCATTTTTGATCTGCTCAACTGCGTCGCCTACCGTAACTATCTTCTCTATCTCATCCTGAGGTATCTCGATGCCGAACTCATCTTCGATGCCCATGACTATCTGTGCAAGGTCAAGGGAGTCTGCATCAAGGTCCTCAACGAAGGAGGTCTCCATGCTTATCTCTGAGGGATCGATGCTGAGCACATCTGCTATGATAGCCTGTAATTTTTCAAATTCCATAAATAGCTCCTATAATAATAGTTTTTTATGCAAATGCTTCCTTTTGCCCAGTCCTGCTTACCCATGACTCAACGGCCTCAGCTCAGGACGAGCGCTTTAATTCATTTGCAGCTTGAATTCTATAGTATAATCCTAAAATTATCAATATGTTTTACAAACTTTACAGTTTATTGTTCATATATAAGCATCTTTATGAGCCCGGTTTCCCTTTACCATTCCGCTTTGAGGGACTTGATAAGCACCTTATCCCTTATTGCTATCTTGGAGGGAGTTGATAAACGCCTTATCCCTTATTGCTCAGCTTGGAGCGAGTTGATAAACACCTTATACCTTACTGCTAGCTTAGAGGGACTTGGCAGGCTCATTTTCTCATTGTCCTATATTTTCGTCCTAATGGGACTTTGCCAGACTTATTATCCTTTTTCCTGCTCTTCTTTAAGGGCTTTGATAAGCTCATTGTCCTTCTGAAGGGCCTCAGAGAGCTCTTCATTGATGCCGGCCTTTACAAAATCCATGCACTGCAGTATGCCTGCAGCTATCTCCGGAGCCTTGGAATTGCCATGGCACTTCACCACGAGGCCCCTAAGGCCAAGAAGCGGGGCTCCGCCGTACTTTGAGGTATCAAAAAGCTTAAGTGTCCCCTTCAGGCTGTCCTTTATGAGAAGTGCCCCTATCTTTGACTTGGTATCCGAGGTGATGGCAGTCTTTATCATCTTGATAAGGGTAAGGGCCGTACCCTCGTAGAGCTTAAGTATGGCGTTTCCGGTCCATGCGTCGGTAACTATGACGTCGGCCTTGCCCTCGGGTATCTCCCTTGTCTCTATATAGCCCTGATAATTAAGGCCCTCAAGTTTCTCTATCATGGGCTTTGTGGCCTTGATGAGGGCATTGCCCTTTTCAGCCTCGGAGCCTATGTTGACGAGCTTTATGCTGGGTTCATTGACGCCCAGCAGCTTCTTTGCATAGAGCTGGCCCATACGGGCAAACTGGCATATCCACTCAGGCCTTGCATCCACATTGGCGCCGCAGTCAAGGAGCAGGGAAACTCCGTTTGAAGTGGGTATCGGCGTGGCAAGGGGCGTCCTTAGGGCACCCTTTATGCGGCCCACCTTGAGCTGACCCCCTGCAAGCACCGCTCCTGAGGAGCCTGCGGATACGAAGGCATCGGCCTCCCCGCTCCTTACGGCCATGAGCCCCTTTACCATGGAGGACTCCTTCTTTTCCGAAATGGCTGCCACCGGATGCTCCTCCTGAGATATAAACTCCGGTGCATCCACTATCATGAGCCTCTCAGAGCTGCTTTCGCCCCTCTTTTTAAGCTCTTCCTCTATCATAGCCTGCGGTCCGAAAAGCTTTACCGCCACCTCAGGGCTCTTTTTAAGGGCCATAAGGGCTCCGTCGATATTTGAAGCAGGGGCATTGTCCCCGCCAAGCACATCAAGGGCTATCGTTATCATAAGCATACTTGGGTCAATGACTTGGCCCACTCCTTTCATTGAATTTTTGTGCGTTAAATATTTTTTGGCGAATAATTTGAATTCTCTAAAGTCTGGTCGATGATGCTCTCCATGATATCCATTGACATCTGTCCCGGCACATATCCGTATACGTAGCCGTCCGCATCTATCATGAAGGTGGTCGGGAAGGCACTGATACCGTACCACATAAACATCTCCCAAGTCGAGTCCATCAGCACCGGATAGGTATAGCCATTTTCCTCAAGGAAGTCCGCTATCTCTCCTGCTGAGCCCTCACTTCCCATATTGGGGGCCGCCACGCCAATGATGGCTACCTCAGCCTCGTCGCCCTGAGCCTCATATCTCTCATAAAGCTCCTGAATATCCGGCATCTCAGCCTTGCAGGGCGGGCACCATGTGGCCCAGAAATTAAGGAAAATGACCTTGCCCTTATAGTCAGAGAGCTTGTGGGTATTGCCGAACTGGTCCGTGAGTTCAAAATCATAGGCCGCTATCCTGTCCGGGTCAGCCGAGGCTTCGTCATCGGCAGCTGTCTCATTTTCCGATGTATCATTCCCCGCTGCAGCTTTTCCTGCGGTATCATTTACCGAAGCGTCATTTTCGGAGGAAGCGCTCTCAGCTTTGATATTCTCAGAGGCTTCATCTTCAGCCTGCTCAGAGCTTATCTGCGTGGACTGAAACTGAGAAAGATAGCCGGTGATGTCATTCATCCTGCCGGTAAACATCAGAAGTCCCATCAGTATCATAAGCACGCCGCCTGCCTTGGCCGTATAGCGTACTATGCTCATATGCTTCCTGAAGAAGCCAAGGAGTCTCGCCGTAAATATCCCTGCCAGAAGGAACGGCAGTATAAATCCCAGCGTATACACGCCGATAAGCAGAAAACCCTTGAAGCTCGTCTCTGCGCTTCCGGCCATGATGAGCACGCTGGTAAGGGCCGGACCCACACAGGGAGTCCACGCAAAGCTGAAGGTAAAGCCCATCACAAATGCAGTGAGCGGTGATGAAGTGATGCTCTCCATCTGAAACGGCAGCCTGTGCTCATTGCCGAGGACCTTCGAGGTGCCGAAAAATCCCAGCTGATAAAGCCCAAACAATATGATTATGATACCTCCGGCCCTTGCAAGGAGCATCCTGTTGTCATTAAAGAACATGGCCGCAGCAGAAACTCCGAGCCCCAGTATGAAAAATGCAGCACTGATGCCAAGAGAAAAAAGCAGGACCCTGAAAAACAGCCTCAGCCCATTTTCCCTATTGGAGGCGGCATCCTCACTTGCCTCATATGCCCCAGCCGAAAGGTAGCTTAGGTAAAGGGGCACCAGGGGAAGCACACAGGGAGAGAAAAAGCTCAGAAGCCCCTGCACGAACACCGCCAGTGCCGATATGCCTGTCTCTAAAGTAAAACCCATTAAAAACTCCTATTATATCAATCATGTCTGCAAAGGAACAAAGCACTGCCGAAGGCGGTATTTGCTTCCAGTAACATGATATGAATGTTTTTTATTGCGCATAATATAACCAGCGGCAGCGCCGCTGAAGGCTGCAAAGCAGCCTTATCCTCACAAAGTGAGGATATTATATCAACTTGCCGCTACTAGGCTGCCGTACATAGCCTTATAAAGCATCATATATCATCGCCGTTCAGAGCCGCTGTCATTGATTTTATCACAGCCTGCTCTTGATTATCAATCAAATTTGTGATATAAAAATAAAAGTTATGCCGCTGTGGCGGAATTGGCAGACGCACTTGACTCAAAATCA
>DVNS01000041.1 GCA_018714145.1 Candidatus Avilachnospira avistercoris | reverse complement strand
GCTCCGATACTTGCGGCAGTGCCGCTGCAGCTATTTGGCTATTATCTCTCAGTATCAAGGGGACTTGACGTGGATAAGCCCAGAAACCTCGCAAAGTCAGTTACAGTAGAATAAAAGGATCTGAAGGATATTAAAGAGCTATAAACGGCTTGCGATACATACTCTATAAGGATGTTCTGTATAAGCAGGCATAGCTTTCAGTGACTCGCCGAAGCAGTGGCTAACTGAACATATGCCCGAGCCCTTTTTGATCCTTAAAAAAATTCTTTCTGAAAATGAAAAATAATGCTTTACATTTTCCGGCTTTTGGGGTAAAATACATTCTCGGCTGGTAAAACAGCCGAGAAGTTAAGATCGAGGCGTGGCTCAGTTTGGTAGAGCGCTGCGTTAGGGACGCAGAGGCCGCAGGTTCAAATCCTGTCGCCTCGATTTCTTTTTTAAGGGGATAAGGAACGGGGCTTTGGAAAGCCGGGCACCCCATCCCTCCTTATGTAGCTTCCTGTGCAGGCATGGAGCTGTGCAAGTTTTTTAATTGAATAGCTTAGTTCAAAATTATTATCCCTTCAAAAGCTTATATGCTTCCGTGGCTCAGTTGGTAGAGCAACGCATTCGTAATGCGTGGGTCGCCGGTTCGAGTCCGGCCGGGAGCTTAGCATCGCATAATGCGGTGCTTTTTTTATAACCTGAATTCATATCAAAAGATATTTTCATAAGTATGACATGTTTTTTTTGCTTTTTTGTGGCAAAGTCATACCTTATGTGATAAGCTCTCCCTTGGTAAAAGGAATGTAAGGCGGTCATTTGTCATGTCATTATTTTTTATTGCCCTAAGGCAGATAGTCATACTTTTTCTCATACTTATAGTCGGATATATTTTCAGAAAGACTGGGATGATAGGCGGAGGAGCCAAAAAGGAGCTTACCTCCATACTTATCGATGTCATCATGCCCTTCGTCATACTCAATTCCTTCCTTTCAGAGGAGGGGAGCGAGTTTGCCGCCCTTATCCCTAAGATAGCCCTGCTTCTTTTTATCGTTTATGCAGTTTCCATTGCCTATGCCCATTTGATTATAAGGAAGAAAAGCCCTGATCTGCCCCTTTATCGCTTGGGCATCATATTTTCCAATACGGGCTTTCTCGGTATTCCGCTTTTAAAGGCACTTTATGGCTCATTGGGAGAGTTTTGTGCCATCATGGCTATGATAGCCTTCAATATGGTGTTCTGGTGCTACAGCGGCATGGCCCTTTCGGAGGCTCCTGACCTTAAGACCTCCATAAAGAAGGGCATCTCAGCCCCCTTTGTGGCCGTGGTGATAGCCCTTTTGCTGCTTGCCTTTTCCATAAAGCTTCCCTCGGTGGTGATGGAGCCTATATCCCTGATAGCCAGCATGAATTCACCCCTTGCCATGCTCGTGACCGGCGTGACCATAGCTGAGTCTGATCTCTCAAGGCTGTTTTCACCCAATGTCATCAGCGCCTCCATACATAAAAATATACTTATTCCCGTGCTTCTCACGGTCATATTTTTTGCGCTGTCATTTTTTGATGAGACGGCTGTAGCCATACTTGTCACCGCTGCCTGTCCTACGGGAGCCTTGGTCCCTGCCGTGGCTATCCAGTATAACAAACCCACTGAGTTCCCCTCGGGACTGTTTACCTTCAGCACGGTGCTTTCCATGCTGTCCCTTCCGGCCTTTGTATACATACTCAATATCCTTGCATCAAGATAAAAAACAGTGTATAATTTTAATTCATGCTTGGCGGCTCTGAAGGCTTAAGCTTATGGAGCCTAAGTCAGGCCTGAGGGCTTTTATGGCTCTTGGATAAATTTTTTCCGGTGGACTTCAGGCCTGCCGTTTTTTTTGAGTGATAAGGGAGGTTATTTGTGGCTAAATCTACTTACAATGCTGACTCTATTACCGTGCTGGAGGGACTGGACCCTGTCAGGAAGCGTCCCGGCATGTATATAGGGTCCGTGGGGCAGAGAGGTCTTAACCATCTTATATTTGAGATACTGGATAATTCGGTGGATGAGCACATGGCAGGCTTCTGCGATACCATCCATGTCATACTCCATGAGGACGGCTCCTGTACCGTCAGGGACAATGGAAGGGGACTTCCCGTGGACCTGCATAAAAAGGGAGTCTCTGCAGAGAGGGTCATACTGACTACTCTCCATGCAGGAGGAAAGTTCGATGATACGGTCTATAAGACCTCGGGCGGACTTCATGGTGTGGGCTCCTCAGTCGTCAATGCCCTTTCAAAGCGCATGGAGGTCAGGGTCTTTAGGGACGGCAATATCTACTATGACTCCTACGAGCAGGGGGAACCCACCACGAAGCTTACGAAGGGCATGCTGCCCATCATAGGCAAGACAAAGGAGACAGGCACGGAGATAAGCTTCCTTCCTGACGATGAGATATTTGAAAAGACCGTCTTTAAGGAGGATGCAGTCAAGTCAAGGCTCCATGAAACTGCCTACCTGAATCCTGACTTACATATCATCTATATTGATGAAAGACTCCAGAGTGCAGAGCAGATAGAGTTCCATGAGCCCGAGGGCATCAAGGCCTATGTGGCGGAGCTCAATAAGACAAGGGATGCCGTTACTCCGCTGATATATTTTAAGGATGAGCTTTCCGGCTCCGAGCTTGAGTGCTGCATACAGTTCGTGGATGCCTTTGAGGAAAATATCCACGGCTTCTGCAACAATATCTATACTCAGGAGGGCGGTACCCATATCACGGGCTTCAAGACCAAGTTCACCCAGCTCGTCAATATGTACGCAAGGCAGCTCGGCATACTTAAGGATAAGGACCAGAACTTTACCGGAGCAGATACCAGAAACGGCATGACCTGTGTCCTTGCTCTTAAGTATCCTGACCCCATATTTGAGGGCCAGACCAAGACCAAGCTCGCATCGGCCGAAGCCTCCCAGATAACTGCCCAGATAGCAGGAGAGAAGCTGGAGCATTATTTTGACCGCAATCTGGAGGTCATAAAGGCCGTCATCGGCTGCGCCGAGCGTTCTGCAAAGATAAGGAAGCAGGAGGAGAAGGCCAAGACCAATCTCCTTGGCAAGAACAAGTTCAGCTTTGACTCCAACGGAAAGCTCAAGGTCTGCACCTCGAAGGACGCCTCCAAATGCGAGATATTTATCGTCGAGGGAGACTCCGCCGGCGGCTCCGCAGGCATGGGACGCAACAGGGAGTTTCAGGCCATACTTCCCATAAGAGGAAAGATACTTAATGTGGAGAAGGCCTCCATAGACAAGGTGCTTGCCAATGCCGAGATAAAGACCATGATAAATTCCTTTGGCTGCGGCTTCTCCGAGGGCTATGGCAATGACTTCGACATAGCGAAGCTGCGCTATGACAAGATAATACTGATGACCGATGCAGACGTGGATGGAAGCCATATAGACACGCTGCTCCTTACCTTCTTTTACAGATTTATGCCTGAGCTCATAAAGACAGGCCATGTATATATCTCGATACCGCCCCTTTATCTCGTAACGCCGAAGAAAAAGAGCGAGGAGCCGAGATATCTCTATGATGATAAGGAGCTCAGCCGCTATCAGAAGAGCCACAGCTCCGACAGTTATGACCTGAAGCGCTTCAAGGGCCTCGGAGAGATGGATCCCCCTGACCTCTGGGCCACCACCCTCGACCCTGAGAGAAGGGTACTCAAGCAGGTCAATATAGAGGACGCCAAGTTGGCCTCCGAGGTGACTGAGATGCTGATGGGCACGGACGTGGCCCCGAGAAGGGACTTTATCTATAAGCATGCCCATGAGGCAGAGATAGATACATGATAAATATATCTTCGATATCCTCGGACATACATGGTGTTTATCACGGACGTTTGCCCTGATATATGCCGGATAGGCGGCGTTTAATTGCTGATACATATATTATTTAGTAAAAAAAAAGGAAGGCTAAATGGCTGAAACTATACTGAAAACAGAATACTCGGAGGAGATGCAGAAGTCCTATCTGGACTATTCGATGTCTGTCATCACCTCGAGGGCCGTGCCGGACATCAGAGACGGCCTTAAGCCGGTGCAGAGGCGTCTCCTTTATGACATGGACACGCTGCATGTCAATCATGATAGGAAGGAGATGAAGTCTGCCCGTATCGCCGGTGACTGTATGGGCCGCTTCCATCCCCACGGAGATGGCTCCATATATGATACCATGGTGGTCATGGCTCAGGATTTCAAACGTTCCATGCCCCTCGTGGACGGAAAGGGCAACTTCGGCTCCATCGAGGGAGACGGAGCCGCTGCCTACAGGTATACCGAGGCTAAGCTGAGGCGCTTTACGGACGAAGTCTATCTTCGGGATACGGATAAGTCCGTGGACTTCATACCCAACTACTCCAATACTGAGCCGGAGCCGGTGGTGCTTCCTGTCAGGATACCTAATTTTCTGCTGAACGGTTCAGAAGGCATAGCCGTAGGTATGATAACCTCCACCCCCTGTCACAATCTTTCCGAGCTCTGTGACCTCTGCTCGGCCTTCGTGGATAACAGGGAGATGAGCATAGATGAGATGCTTGACATCATGCCGGGCCCCGACCTTCCCACAGGAGGCATCATAGGCAATCGCTCAGAGCTTCGTGAGATCTATGCCACAGGACAGGGCAGACTGAAGCTAAGGGGCAGATTAAAGTATATCCCCGCAAAGAAGCGCTCCGAAAAGGATAAGCTCTGCGTAACTGAGATACCCTATACCATGATAGGAGCGGGTATCGGCAAGTTCATGTCAGATACGGCGGCCCTTGTGGAAAATAAGCTCCTTCCCGAGATAACGGATATAGGCAATGCCACCTCCTCGGATGGAGTAAATATCTTCTTGGAGCTTCGCAAGGACTCGGACGTGGAGCGCATCTCCAATATACTTTATAAGAAGACCAAGCTCGAGGACAGCTTCCCCGTCAATATGCTTGCCATATACGACGGCAGGCCCGAAGTCATGACCCTTCCCAAGATACTGAGGGCTTGGCTGGATTTCCAGCATGATATCCTTCGACGCAAGTACAGCGCCCTCCTTAAAAAGGAGGAGGAAAAGAAGGAGATACAGGAGGGCCTCATAGGTGCAGTAAGCATCATTGACCTTGTGATAGCGGTCATCCGCGGAGCAAGGAAGCGTCAGGATGCGGAAAACTGCCTTGTAAACGGAGACGTATCAGGCATCTCCTTTAAGGACAAGGAACTTAAGGAGCAGGCAAGGAGCCTTGCCTTCACAAAGCGTCAGGCCGAGGCCATACTTGAGATGCGCCTTTACAAGCTCATAGGACTTGAGATACTTGAGCTTGAGAAGGAATACAAAAAGACTGTCAGGGCCGTAAAGGAGTATAAGGCAATCGTAGCCGATGAGAAGAAGCGGGATGAGCTCATAAAGGAGGACCTTGCCTCCATCAAGGAACGCTACGGCTATGAGCGTAGGACCGAGCTTTGCGACATCGAGGACGTGGTCATCGAGGAAAAGAAGATAGAGGAGCAGGACTGCGTATTCGTAACTGACAGATTGGGCTACTGCAAGCTTATAGACGAGCAGGCCTATGAAAAGAATAAGGAAGCGGTGGATGCAGAAAACAAATATGTCATCCATGCTAAAAATACCGATTCCATACTGATATTTACCGATAAGGGCAGTCTCCACAGGCTTAAGCTCCTTACGGTGCCGGCAAAGAAGCCCAGGGACAAGGGTGTGCCCCTTGACAATTTGACTAAATACGACACCTCAAAAGAGGAGATAATGCTCCTTTGCTCAGCTTCAGACATAAAGGACAAAAATCTGCTGTTTGCCACAAGGGGCGGACTTATAAAGCAGGTGCCCGCAGAGGAGTTTGAGACCAATCAGCGTACCGTGGCCTCCACTAAGCTTGATGAGGGAGACAGCATAGTTTCCATCGAGGAGGTCTCAGAGATAGGTAAGGATACCGTGGCAGTCTGGAGCGAAGGGGGATATTTCCTAAGATTTGCCCTCGACGATGTGCCCATACTTAAGAAAAACTCCAAGGGCGTCAAGGCCCTAAGGCTTAAGGCAGGGGACGAGCTTTCAGGTGCCCTCATCATAAAGGAGGACCCGGTGGTGAGCTTCAAGGGACGGGAGATACATCTTAAGCTCCTTAAGATAGGCCTAAGGGGCTCGACCGGCACGAAGCAGAGAGGAGCCTGATACAGACTACTGCGGGACAGTTTTCTTTAAGGAAACTCATCAT
>DVNS01000040.1 GCA_018714145.1 Candidatus Avilachnospira avistercoris | reverse complement strand
CTGTAAGATAAAATATCAGATATCCGCTGACGATATGCGAAGCTCTTCATTAAACTCCGCTTCTACCTCTCTCCAGCCCCGTTCATTCACATCAGGGGTCGAGGCAAGCTTCGGAAGCTCGATATGCTCCCTGCCTACCATAAGGTATTTCTGCTCGTAAAGGAGGATATCATCATCTATCCCCTTCCAGAGCCGCCCTTCCTCCTCTGAAAGGTCTGCAAGTCCAAAATGGGCAAATACCTTTGCAAGTATCCTGTCTTCTATTTCGACATAATTATCCAGATATATCTTTACCGGCCTTATGATATCCGAGATATAGGCCTCGCTTCCATCGTGTATCAGGCAGGCAAGCTGAACTCTTTCTGAAAGGCCCCTTGCCTTGGCCTCTTTTTTGCAGTTAAGGCAGTGCTGGGCCACGCTGTAAAAATGCTTTAAATGCCCTCCTCCCCTGCATATAAGGCTCAGGGCATGGGATATATCCGTTATATCCACATCCTCAGCCGTCATCTTTACAGGGTCAAAGCGCCTCCCCGAATAGGCATTCATATCACTCATTTTATGCTCCGTTAAAATTTATAAAATAATATAAATCATCTGCTTCTGCCTCTGGCTGTCTTTGCACAAGGCCTTTCGTCAGAAGTTTTGCAGAATGGTTAGGTTTTAGAAATAGTCTTTCATTATTTTATAAGGTTGACGGGTAAAAGGTTTTTGGCCTTTTGACCTTTTGACCTTTTGACCTTGGTATCATAAAACTTTAGTAGTATAATTATAAAGTCAAAATCATAAAAATACCAGCCTAAAGAGCGGTAAATTAGAGGTGATAAAATGTCCATAAAAGATATCGATTTGAAAAATGAACTTCTTGAACGCTTCCTTGCCTATACTGCCATAAGGACCGAATCCAAGGAAGGAGCCGGCGTCATACCGAGCACGGATATGCAGTGGGAGCTTGCCAAGCATATAAAGGCTGAGATGGAAAGCATAGGGCTCTCTGACGTACGTCTATCAGATAACTGCTATGTCTATGCCAAGCTTCCCTCTAACACAGCGGAAAATGTGCCTTCCATCGGCTTTATCGCCCATATGGATACGGTATCCTCCCTGTCGGGTCAGTGCAGGCCTAAACTTACCAAGGATTTTGACGGCGGAGACCTTATACTGAATGAGGAAAAAGGGATAGTGCTTAAGGTATCGGACTTTCCGGACCTTCCTGACTTTAAGGGAAAGACTCTCATCAATACGGACGGGACTACGGTGCTTGGAGCAGATGATAAGGCAGGTGTTGCAGAGATAATGACCATGGCCTCCTATCTCCTCTCCCATCCAGAGATAAAGCACGGCGATATATGCTTAGGCTTTACTCCCGATGAGGAGACCGGACACGGGGCTGACCTCTTTGATGTGGAGGGCTTTGGCGCAGAGTTTGCCTTTACTGTGGACGGCGGTGATGTCGGCGAGCTTGAGTATGAAAACTTCAATGCAGCAGAGGCCCATATACATATCAATGGCTTCGGAGTTCATCCGGGCTCGGCCAAAAATAAGATGAAAAATGCCGCCCTTATCGCCATGGAGCTTCGGGAGCTCCTTCCTGAGGCAGAAACTCCCCAGCATACCGAGGGCTACGAGGGCTTCTATCATATCACATCCATAAGGGGCGATGTGGAGTCTTCAGATGTGGACCTTATCATAAGGGACCACGATAAGGAGTTATTTGGGAAAAGAAAGATTTTTGTTAGAGAGGTCGTAGATTTCCTAAATAAAAAGTACGGCGAGGGCACGGCTGAGCTTAGCCTTACGGACCAGTATCTCAACATGAGGGAGATGCTCAGCTCACATATGGACATCGTAGAGCTTGCAAAGGACTCTATGAAGGAACTTTCCATAGAGCCCAAGATAAGCCCCATAAGGGGCGGGACCGATGGCGCAAGGCTGTCCTTCATGGGGCTCCCCTGCCCTAATCTTGGTACAGGCAGCCGTTATCATCATGGGCGTTATGAGACAGCCTGCCTTGAGGACATGGAGCTTTCCGCCAAGCTCCTTATCACCATCTGCACGAAGCTCATAAAGCGCTGACTTTAATGTAACTTACAGTTTTGAACTCAATAGAAAAGGAAAAAGTTAGTGAAAACCGTTACCTTTGCGGTCTTCACTAACTTTTTTTGATTTGCACAAACTCTATTTAAGATACTTGCTCACATATCTCGGATTTTTGATGGCCTCAGGCCAGCCCTTGATATTTCCGTCAAGTATGGCCCGAAGCATGCGCTTATCTGCTCCCGGATTGTCCTTGCAGATATCCCTTATAAGCTCCTTAACATACTGGCGCTTGGTATATCCGTCCATGGGACAGGGATTTTTGCAGACCGGAAGTCCGTTATTCCTTGCAAAGGCGACTATCTCCTTTTCCTCCGCAAATATAAATGGCCTTATGACATAGAGCTTGGTATTGTCCAGATAGGTAAGGGGCGAAAAGGTATTGAACCTGCCCTCATATATGAGGGACATCATCATGGTCTCTATCAGGTCATCCCTGTGATGGGCATAGGCTATCTTATTTGCTCCTATCTTAAGGGCCTGCTCGTTTAAGGCTCCCTTCCGAAGCTTTGCGCAAAGGGAGCAGGGATTGCTTTCCTTCCTGATATCGAAGAGTATATCCCCTATCTGTGTGTCTACCACATAATAAGGTACCTTAAGCTCCTCGCAGAGGGCCCTCACAGGCCCCAGAGAGAGGTTTCCAAGCCCGAGGTCTACAGTTATAGCACTAAGCTTAAAATGCTTCGGATAAAAGCGCCTGAGGGCATTTAAGGCTATAAGGAGACTGAGGGAGTCCTTTCCTGCAGATACTCCCACTGCTATATGGTCTCCCTCGTTTATAAGTGTATATGTATCTATCGCACGTCTTGTGACGCTTAAAAGCTGCTGTAATTCCATATTGCCTTTTTAAATATTTACAATAGGCCTGCAAAACTGCTGTCTTGGACTGCTGCTTCGCAATGTCCTTCGCCAGCAGTTTTGACAGGTCTTGGTTATATCAGTCAATAATAAAAACAGAAATTATGTGGATCTAAATGATAAACCCGCCTCAATCATATATAAGGGTCCGATAATAGGGCCAGTCTGCAGTGATCTCGGAAACGACAACATTGTTTGTTACGCCTCCAGTTTCGTGCACGACTATCATATTGCCGCTCTCTGCCCAAGCAAGGAACATGACTACATGGGCATCAGCTCCCGTCCTTATGATTATATCTCCGGGCCGAAGCTCAGATCTTGATATCTTTCGTCCGCAGCCTACAAGGGTTCCTGTGCTCTCTCCGGGAAGGGACTCTCCCCGTATGGACCAGTATACCCAGTTTATCCAGCCTGAGCAGTCAAGGCCACGGAGCACCCTGCCCTTGGCATCGGGATATGTAACTGTTCCGAAGTGATTGCGCTCGTAGCCTGCGCCGTAGGGCTTTCCTCCCCAGTAATAGGGCACCTTGCCCACTGAGTTAAGGGCAAACTCGATGACATCTCTTCTCTCCTGCGATATATCAGGGGAAAGGAGGGACATGTAGTAGCTTATCTCCTCTGTGCTCAAGGGCCGCCCCACATTGATGGCCGAAATGGTAAGGCCATAATTTGAGAACCAGTCCAGAGCATTGAGGGCCCTTGCTTCCTCAAGCTTATCCTCGGTCCAGCCCTGCCATGAGTCAGTGAAGTTTGCAGGGTCATTGCCGATGACATCTGCCTTAGGAAGACCGTTTTCATCATCTATGCCCTTAAGGCTGATGGTCACATAGACATCGATATGTCCCGGACAGTAGGAGCTGCTTTGAGAAGCATCGGAGCCGGCAGAATGTACCCCTGAGCCGCTGTCCTGAGCTGTCCCGGAGGATACGGAGCCTGCGGCACCTGTCCCTTGGGAGTTAGCTGTACCGGAAGAACTGCCCCCTGTCTGAGAGCCGCCTAAGCTTCCCATGATGCTTCCCAATATCGCATCGGAGGCCTCGGAAAGGCTGGAGCCTGAGGAAGCTGAACCTGCCTCGGTCTGGGCAGCAGCCGTAGTCTGAGCAGCGGTCTCAGCTGCAGCAGAGGACTCGGTATAGGAGCTTCCTGAGGCAGTATAATAGGACTTTGCGTCCTCATAATCCATATGGTCCTCGAGACCAAGGCCTGAGGACAGGCGGAAGCGCTGTCCGCCGGATTCAAAGTATCCCCCTGCTGAGGCTGAGCTCTGGGGCTCGCTGCTCTGCTGGGTATGGGCAGTACCTGTGTCCTGAGAAGGCCCTGAAGCACTCTGGCTTTCTGCTGCGGTCATGGATGAAGTTTCTGAGACAGTACCCGAATCCGAAGTTCCTGAGCCAGCGGAACCTGTGCTGCCTGCTCCTGAGGCTTCTGAGGAAGCAGCTGCGGACATTTCACCTGAGGCAGCGCTCCCGCTAAGGCCCGCTGACGTAGAGCCCAAGGAAGCCTCGCTGCCGCTTAAAGAGCCGCCTGAAGCTCCGGCTGCCGTATCTGAAGCTTGGGCAGTGGTCTGACTGCTTGTATCTATGCCAAGGGCTGCAAGGGCTGCATCTCCCGCACTCTTTGCGGTAGCCCTAGCCAGTTCCTCACGAAGGCGCTCCTGCTCCTCCTCCTGCTCCATGGCCTCCCTCGCCTCGTCCTCGGCGCTTCTGTTGAGACAGCCTGAGCAGTAATATACGCTTCCCAAGGTAATGCTTGAGCTATGGGATGCGGACCACAGCTCCTCGGCATGCTCTGCCATGGCCTCTGCGTCCATCATATCATGATAATAGCTGTAAACGGAGGCCATCGAGACTATCTCCTTTACAGCAGAATATTCGTTTATGCGGTTTCCATCGCCGTCATAGAAGGCGACATTGACATTTTTGAAGCGATTGACGGTCCAAGTGGAGGAGTCATTGGGGTCATGGGTCGGATCCGTCGGGTCATACTGTCCCATTACCCTGTCAGCCGAAAGTCCCAGCTCCGAAGCCAGCTGCTTGGGGGACTTATCATAAAGGTCATAATATCCTGCCAGATACTGGGCCTCATTTTCCGATATCTGAGAATATATCCTTCCTGCGTAGGAATTGATGACGTCCTTCGTATCCGCTCCCTCAGGATAATAATACGCAAGATTAAGTACCTCGGGCCCGGGGACGTATTCATTTTCAGTGAGGCTGTCCGTAAGGCTTGAGCTTATATCTGAATATACGGCCTGAGGCTTCTCATCTGCAGTCTCCTCTGCTGAAACTGCGGGCGGAACACCTCCTTGGGTGGCCTTTATCATTATATCTGAAGCTACGGCTGCCGATACGAATATCAGCGCCGAAAGCGAGATGAGCATTATCTGTTTTCTGTTAAGTCCGTTATTTTGCTGCATTATCTGCCCTTAATCTTCTTAGTGTGGTATCAAAATAGTCGGGAAGGGGTGCTTCAAATTCCATGTACTGCCCTGTCCTCGGGTGTACGAAGCCAAGTACGGCAGCATGGAGATACTGGCCGCAGCCCTTATACGGGTCCTTGCTCCTGCCGTAGACCTCGTCCCCAAGGAGGGGATGCCTGATATAAGACATATGTACCCTTATCTGATGGGTACGGCCCGTCTCGAGCCTGCACTCTATATAGCTTATGTCTCCGAAGCTCTCAAGGACCTGAAAATGTGTCACGGCCATTCTTCCGCCCTCTGTGACTCCCATGCGCTTACGGTCGTCCCTGCGCCTTCCTATGGGCGCATCCACAGTACCGGAGGCCTCCTTAAAGCCGCCATAGCAAAGGGCCTTGTATCTGCGCTTTATGCTGTGGGAGGAAAGCTGCTCTGAAAGGCTAAGATGGGCTGCATCATTTTTACAGGCGATAAGGAGCCCTGTAGTGTCCTTATCTATGCGATGGACTATGCCCGGACGGAGCTCTCCGTTTATGCCGGAAAGACTGTCTCCGCAGTGGTACATCAGGGCATTGACAAGGGTGTCATCACTGTGGCCTGCAGCCGGATGTACCACAAGGCCCTTGGGCTTATTGACCACGATGATATCCCCATCCTCATAAACTATATCCAAGGGAATGTCCTTGGGCTTAGGAGCCTCTGATATATCTGAGGGCTCATCCTCCTTGGGAAGCTCAATGCCATCACCATCCTTAAGCATATATCCGGTCTTTACCTTCATGTCATTGACCGTTATGAGACCCTTTTTGATAAGGCCTTGGATATGCGAACGGCTCCTGCCGGGCCAAATGCCGGCAAGATAGGCATCAAGCCTCTTGGGGCCCCCAGTATCTCCTTCACTGTGATATACTATCATAAAAGCTTAAGTTCGTCGTCCTTGTAATAAAATATGAGCAGCAGCACAAGAGCCGCACAGGAGCAGGTTATATAGATATCCGCCACATTGAATACGGGAAAATCTATGAGCCTGAAATAGATGAAGTCCACCACATAGGAGAGCCTGACCCTGTCTATGAGGTTGCCCAAGGCTCCCGAGATGATAAATATAAATGTGAGCTTTAAGGGCATGTATCTTCGGCCCTCAGGCAGCTTCATCAAAAGATAGAAAAGCACCAGCGACACCAAGGCTGCTATGACGAAAAACAACAAGGAGCCGCCCTTCAGTATACCAAAGGCGGCGCCGGTATTTTCCACATATCTCAGCTCAAGTATTCCGGACAGCAAAACAAAAGGCTCCCTGCCATAAAGCTCCTTAACGGCAAGGGCCTTTGTGAATTGGTCTAAGGCTATCAGCACCCCACAGGCTGCCAGGATGGATATGCCTTTAATTATAAGTCCGGTACCTGCTCTCCTGTCAGCCATTATAACCGAAGCCGCCGAAGCTCTGCTGCTTAACGACCTTTTCGGAAAGCATATTCTGGAAATCTCCGTTGAAATCACCGGAAAGCTCCACGTTCCTAGGTGATGCCATGAAGATATACTTGGATATCGGCTGGAAATCACCATCTATGGAGTATATGGCTCCAAGCGTAAAATCGATGATACGCTGAGCAACATCCATATTCATGCCCTCCATATTGAGGACGACTGCCTTACCTGCAAGGAGATAATCGCATATCTCACGGGAATCATCCATACCTTGGGGCTTGATCATCGTAACTTCCATATCCCTAGCCTCATCTATCGAAACTACTTTTCTGCCTAAAAATCCTGACTTGGCTCCCTGACCGTCAGAGGACCTCTTAGCGAAGATACTGCCCTTCTGGCCCTTATCCTCGTCCTCATAGTCATCGCCGTCATCATAATCATCGTCAAGGAAGTAATCGTCATCCTCGTCCTTTTGGTCACCGCTCATGTTCATAAGCTTAGAGAGAAAACTCATAATGTCCGCTCCTGACTTTATAGTAAATTCTTATATATTATCATCAATTTCCGCCTATATGTCAACCTTTTTTAAGGTTTTAGACGAAGCTTCTGCGAAAAACTCTGATGAATTACACTTAAAAGCAGATAGCTGCATGCAGAGGCTTCGTATAAGAACATCCGTCATGGCGTTGTTTATCTTAATGATAAAAGTAAAAGGCATAATTCTGGAAAACTTCTGCCGAAAGGCCTTGCGCAAAGACAGCCCGAGGCAGAAGTTTTGCCAGAAAGTTCTATGACTAAAAAATAATCATATACAGTTAAATATACAGTCGGTTTTCTTTAATGAAGCGAAGCACCTTAGGGCTCACATAGGTGGAAATATCCTCTCCTGCCCTTACCTTATCCCGTATCATCGTGGAGGATATGTCAGTTTTAGGGCAGTGTATGAGCCTTATCCTGTCTTCATTCGGGAAAAAGCGCTCCTTAAGCATGGAGATATGGGAGCTGAGCTCCTCATCATGCCCCGGCCTTTCCGCACAGAGCACGACGGAATCCCTGAAGATAAGCTCAGGCTCATACCAGTCCTCCATATAGAGTATGGAGTCCGCTCCTGCTATGAAATAAAACTCGTCCTTCGGGTAAAGTCTCTTAAGCTCCTCCAAGGTCTCTGCCGTATAGGTCTTTCCCTCTGCCCTTATCTCGATATCACAGACATGGCAGAAATCAGGCATCTCGGATACTGCAAGCTCCGTCATCCTGAGGCGGAGCTCTGCATCCGTAACCTTAGTGCACGCCTTACAGTAGGGGGAGCCCGCCGGCATGAACCAGAGCTCATCCAGAGCATATTCATTTTTAGCACTCAAGGCTATATCCCGATGGCCCGTATGTATGGGGTCAAAGGTGCCTCCCATAAGTCCTATCTTCATAAAGCTGACCGCCGATCAAAGCTCTTCTATGTCCACTACCTTCCTTCCGTCCTTCCAGATACGCTCGATATCATAGAAGAGACGGTTTTCCTTATCAAAAATATGGACTATGACATCATTATAATCCATAAGTATCCAGTTTGCGGACTGCTTGCCCTCTATCTGCCTGCACTCGTAGCCGGCCTTATAGAGGACCTCCTCCACATTGTCGCAGAGAGCCTCAGTCTGTCTCACATTTTCACCGGAGGCGATGATAAAATAATCCGCTACCACGGAAAGACCGCTGATGTCGATGACGCTGATGTCAGAGGCCTTCTTTTCCGTAAGGGCCTTATAGCAGAGCTTCACAAGCTCCTTTACCTTGGTATTGTCCTGCATATCTATCTCCTTCTTATTTTGATAAGAGCTCCTTAAAATAATCATGGGCCCAGAGGGTGTCCCTGTCTATAAATACTCCCTTTTTATTAAGGTATTCTACCGTGTCGGAAAGTATCCTATACATACATAGGTCAAGGTCCTTAAAGGCCAGAGCCCTTGCCTCAGGAAGCAGTGAGGCCGCAGCTCTTGTGGGCTCGATATAGTCGGCTATGTAGACTATCTTCTCAAGCTTCGACATGCCTGCCCTTCCGGTGGTATGGTAGCGTATGGCATTTATGACATCCCTGTCGCTGATGCCGTACTTATGCTCCGCAAGATAGGCTCCGTATATAGCATGTACTACAGAGGGAGCCCTCAGCTGGTCCTCATTTAAGACTATGCCATGCTTCTGACACTTTGCTATGAGCACATTTTCCGGAAAATGCTTTGCACAATCATGCAGCAGTCCCGCCATCTGGGCATCGCTCACATCATAGCCATGGGCCATGGCAAGGGAGGCTGCCACGAAGGACACTCCCAAGGTATGCTCATAGCGCTTAGGGTCGAGCTTCGAGGCCATGACTGCCCGATACTGCTGGATAAGCTCAAGTTTATACATCCTTGCTCCATTCTGCCGCTTGCTGCGGCCATATATCAGTCAAGCTCTATCTTACGCTTCTTTGCGTCCTTCTGATAGCGGAACAGCACTATCTTCTTGCCTATTATCTGTACCAGCTCCGACTTGGTACGCTCGGAAAGGGCCTCAGAGAGCTCCCTTATGTCCTCATCACAGTTCTTAAGTATATTTATCTTGATGAGCTCCCTCTTTTCAAGGGCATCGGAAACGGCCTCACATATCTCTGGAGTAAGGCCGCCCTTTCCTATCTGAAATATCGGGTCTAAATTCATCGCAAGGCCCTTGAGCCTGCTTCTCTGCTTACTGTTCATTGGAAACTCCTTATCTATCACCTCGCCTGTCGGCTCGGCCAAGCTTAGGTTTTATAGTATTTTCCCGTATGCACGAATATCCTGCTCTTGCTTTCCCTTAAGCCGCTTCGCCTGTCGGCTCAGCTAAGCTAAGCTAAGCCACTTAATCGTAGTACTCGAATTCCATGCCCGAGACTCTGACGGTGTCGCCCTCGCTGAGGCCAAGCTCCTTTAATCTGTTGATTATCTTCTGCTCCTTCATGTAGTTCTGGAAGAAGTTGAAGCCCTTTTCAGACTCGAGATTGGTATAGCCGAGCATCTTGTCCACCCTGTCGCCCTCGACCACATATACATGGGCGGATTCCTTATATATATTGATGGGAAGCTCGTCGTAGCGATGGGATTCCACATCATATTCGGACTCATATACTACTGCTTCCTTCTCCATGCCGGAAAGGAGCTCAAACAGATAGCTGATGAGCTCAGGAACTCCCTCTCCTGTGGCTGCCGATATGGGAAATACCTTTATGCCCTTAGGCTCATATATCTTCCTTATGCGCTCGGCAGGGTTCTCCTCCCCGTCATCGAACCAGACATCCATCTTATTGGCTGCTATGACCATGGGACGCTTAAGCAGCTCAGGATTGAATTTCTCAAGCTCCTCATGTATCTTCTCTATATCGGAAATGGGGTCCCTGCCCTCGGTACCGGCAGCATCCACCACATGCACTAGTACCCTGCAGCGCTCTATGTGCCTGAGGAAATCATGTCCGAGGCCGGCACCCTCTGAGGCTCCCTCTATAAGTCCCGGTATGTCAGCCATGACGAAGGACTCGTAGCCCCTGTCCACAACTCCAAGATGAGGGCTCAGGGTCGTAAAGTGATAATTGGCTATCTCCGGCCTTGCATTGGAGGAACGGGATATGAGGGTAGACTTGCCCACATTGGGAAAGCCCACAAGGCCCACATCGGCTATGACCTTAAGCTCCAGCCTTACCCAGAGCTCCTGTCCGGGCTTTCCGGGCTGGGCATACTTAGGGGCCTGCATGGTAGGGGTGGCAAAGTGCATATTGCCAAGGCCGCCCTTTCCGCCCTTGAGCATCACCTCACGAAGATGGTCTCCTGACATGTCCACGATGACCTTATCCGACTCCAATTCCCTTACTACGGTGCCGTAGGGGACCTTTATGACGAGGTCCTTGCCATCCCTGCCGTGGCATCTCTTTCCTCCGCCCTCGAAGCCATTTTCAGCGGAGTACTTCTGCTTATGGCGAAAGGGAGTCAGGCTGTTCATGCCCTTATCCACCTCAAATATCAGGTCTCCGCCCTTGCCGCCGTCGCCGCCGTCCGGTCCGCCATTGGGGACATAGAGCTCCCTTCGGAAGGAAACATGACCGTTGCCGCCGTCACCGCTCCTTATAAATATCTTTGCTGTATCTGCAAACATTTTTTACCTCTTAAAAATACGGAGCCATGTTATATAGATAATAACACAGCTCCGCTCATTTTAATACAAAAATATGCTGATCTCTGCTGAGCCTTCAGCACGGCAGACTTCTCAGATACTTGGAACTAAGCAAGTCTTAAGCCTCAGTCTCTGCGTATACAGAAACCTGCTTCCTGAACTTTCCAAGCCTCTCGTATCTTACGATGCCGTCAGCCTTTGCAAACAACGTGTCATCCTTGCCGATGCCTACATTGATACCGGGATGGATGTGCGTTCCGCGCTGTCTGTAAAGTATATTTCCGGCCAGTACGAACTGTCCGTCAGATCTCTTTGCACCAAGACGCTGGGACTGGCTGTCTCTTCCGTTCTTGGTAGAACCCATACCTTTTTTATGAGCCATGAATCACACCTCTCTTTCGTCCGTAGGTTTTACTTAGATATCTTGTCGATCTTTACTTCAGTGAAAAGCTGTCTGTGGCCGTTCTTCTTGTGATAGCCGGTCTTCCTCTTGTACTTGTAGACGATGACCTTGTCAGCCTTTCCGTTAGCAGTTACGGTAGCTTCTACAGCTGCACCCTCAACATAGGGCTTGCCGATAACTAACTCGTCTCCGCCGATCATGTTGACCTTATCGAACGTTACCTTTGCTCCATCCTCAGCACCGAGCTTCTCGACCCTGATGACGTCTCCTTCGGCTACCTTGTACTGCTTTCCTCCTGTGGAAATCACTGCGTACATTTAAGGTACCTCCCTTTCTCTAAACTCGCTAAATCGGGTGGCCTCCAAGCTTCAGCTTCCTTAAGCCCTCAGAAGAACCAAGAGCACAGGCTTTATGCTTAAGGACGCACTTATACCCTTCTTATGCGGCATACCAAGATATAATAACAAAAGCAGGAGCCCCTGTCAAGGCATCAAGCTTGAAAAATTATATATAAAATGTAAGCTTGAAATTTATCTGTAAAGCACCTGTCCGTCTCCAACCGTGGAGGCATCAAGTACTATATGGTCATATACAGAAAGTCCGTAGGAGGTATTTTTCGCTATGATGCAGTAGCCGTTTGCAGTCTCTAAGGGCTCTATGCGCTTAAATACAGTATAGCCCTTATTGATATTGTAAACTCCGGAAAGGGGCTTGGTCTGGGCCACTGTATAGCGGCTCTCCGTGTCGTCCCTGAGGACTATCACGTCTCCGGGCTTTATCTCACTGGTATCAGTGCATTCGATATAGCAGTATTCGCCGTCATTGTTGTATATGTCAGTGATGGCAAATATCGAGGCGTTGCTGCTCTCTGTCACTACCTCCTTATAAAAGCCCACATTGCCCCGCTCGTCCTCGGTAAGGAACTCAGAGGGGATGACATAGAAGTCCTTTTCGGTTATGGAACGCTCAGGTATCTTTAAGCCTGAGACATTGCTCTCGATTATCTCAAAATCGATAAATCTGTCCTCATAATAATAATTGAGATATCCGCTTAAGGACAGTACGCCGTAGCTGTTGCCGTCCTCTCCTATGATGGTCTCGAAGGCAGCGTTCGTGGTGATGCCGCTATCTATGAGGTCTATGCGAAGGGAGCTTCTGTCGCTGTAATAGGCTATGTCGCTGTCGTTGAGACGGAAAACTATCTGCCAGTTGTCAGAGGTGATGAGCTTATATGCCGGCTCCCCCGAGGCAGTGAGCTCCCCGTTATTTATCATGGAGCGCTGATAGCTGCTCTTATCGAAGAGGGACTCGTCTATACCCTCTAAGGTGATATCCTCATAGCCGTCCACCACATAGCTTACAAGTCCCGTCTGATTTGCATAATGGTCACTCAGGCTTATGCCGGCGTTCCTAAGCTCATCGGACATGGAGCTCAGGATGCTGATATTTTTATACTCGGATACCATAGCCGAAAGCTTGTCTGAAAGGGAGTAAAGCTTTGAAAATGTGACATCCGAGGACTGCTTCGTATAGTCTGAAAGGCTCTTATGTATGGAGCTGATGTCCGCATCGCTGAAGCTCTGGAGCTCGTCAGCGTGGGTACGGAGATACTCGTTCAGGCTTCCGCTCTCATCCACCGAATACACCGGAGTGCCCACGGCCACCTTCTTTCCGCTCTGGATATAGTAATTGAGATAGCCGTCAGCCTCAGAGCTTATGACCGTTTCATCCCTAAGTATAAGGCCCTCGTAGGTATTTTCCCTTACGATGCTGCCCTCCTCTACCTCATAAAAATTGACCACGTCCTTCTGGGTAAAGGAATATACAGCAAAAAGAATGTAGCCAAATACAGCCACAAGGGCCAATATCTTGACTACATTGAAAAATCCGCCAAACTGCGGAAGTCTTATGATGTTGTCTTCCTTATCCTTTTTTGCCATTTAAAATAAACTTAAATGCCTAAAGGGATCAAAGCTTTACAGCGATATATTTCCTGCAGGCCTCAGGCACATCATGCTCGTCCATCGATACGCTTACGACAAAGTTGACATGATACTTTTCTGAAAGTCCCTCAAGCTTTTCAATGATAGGGGTGATGTCTGCTCCGTACAGATTGGCAACTGTAAGGAAGCTGTCAAGGAACATATATTCAAGGTCATGGTCCTGTGAAATGATGCCGCTGATAAATCCTACGAAGCCGTCCTCTCC
>DVNS01000039.1 GCA_018714145.1 Candidatus Avilachnospira avistercoris | reverse complement strand
AAGCTTTTTAGGTCCCATGAAATAAGATACATTGAATGGAGGCGATAAAATGGGCAGGAGACCTTTTATAATCGACTGCGATACAGGTACGGATGATGCCATAGCCATCATGGCTGCTCTCTACTGTGATGAGGTGGAGGTGAAGGCCATCACCTCGGTCAATGGCAATGTAGCCCATCAGTATACTTCTAAAAACAACCTTGACCTTATGGAGTACCTTGGCTTCATGGATATACCGGTAGCAAAGGGCGCAGTGCATCCTATTATGGCCAACGGCTATCATGCTCACGGTACCCATGGAAGCACAGGACTTGGAACTATCAGTCTTCCCGAGGCTAAGGACAAGAAGTTTGATAAGCGCATAGCCTCTGAGCTCATATATGAGACTGCGGTAGAAGAACAGGGGGAGCTTGAGCTCCTTGTGGTAGGGCCCATGACAAATATAGCCATAAGCCTTCTTCAGCACCCTGAGCTTACGGGCCTCATAAAGCATATCTGGTTCATGGGCGGCTCAGCCATAGGGGGCAATGTGACCCCCACGGCTGAATTCAATATCTGGATAGACCCGATGGCTGCCCATATCGTGACCCAGAGCGGCATACCCCAGACCATGGTGGGCCTCGATGTGACTACGGCTGCTGCCATGAAGGAATGCCACAGCGCTGAGCTTAGGACCTGTGGAACGAAGGCATCGGTCCTTTGTGCAGACCTGCTGGACTATATGTTCATCCGCAGGGATAAGGGCGGAGAGGATGCCCTGATGCACGATGCCATGGCCTTTGCCGCAGCGGTATATCCTGAGTGCCTTGAGCTTAAGGACTGCTATATCGATGTGGAGTGCTTCGGCGAATATACGAAGGGGCACACCTATGTGGATAAAAAGGGCAAGTCCAAGAAGGAGCCCAATGCTTCAGTAGCCCTTAAGGTGGATGAGGAGAAGTTCTGCCGCTGGCTTACCGACGCCATCAAGAAGAGTGCAGGCTGAGAAGGATGGAAGGCATATTTGTAAAGGAAAAAAGCTTTTATAAAAATATCTTCTTCCTGACCTTTCCCTTGGTATTCCAGCAGCTTTTAAGGCTGTCGGTGGATACCTTAAACAGCATGATGCTGGGCAATATCGACCAGCTTCAGATGTCTGCCGTATCGCAGGCAAATCAGGTGTTTTTCATATTTTATACCGTCTGCAGCGGATTTGGAGTTGGCTGCTGTGCCTTGGTCGCCCAGTACTGGGGAAAGCAGGATATAGATGCCATAAAGACTGTGCTGGCCGCTGCCCTCAGATACACTGCAGTCCTTGGACTCATCGTGACAGCCATCGTCATGCTGGCTCCTGAGTCAGTCATGAGGATATATTCGAGCGACCCTGAGCTCATAGCTCTGGGAGCGGGATATCTTCGTATAGTTGCCATCATGTATACACCCTGTGCCCTAAGCGTCATGCTCTTTGCGGGCTGCAGGGGCATAGAGCAGGTGGGGATATTTTTTAAGACCAATGTGATATCCTACCCGCTCAATATCTTCCTCAACTACTGTTTTTTGTTCGGAGCCTTCGGCTTTCCGAGGCTCGGCATCACGGGCATAGCCATAGCGACCATCATAGCAAGGCTTACGGAGCTTCTGATACTTTCTGTGTATGTGCTTTTCATTGATAAGCGCATGAGCTTTAAGCTAAGGGATCTCCTGAGGAGGGATAAGACCCTTTCCAAGGACCTTGCCGTGGTAGCTGCTCCCATAGTGGCCCATGAGATAATCTGGAGCTTCGGTACCAGTGCAGGAAGCATGATCACGGGCCAGCTCGGCACGGGGGTCGTGGCAGGCTTCAATGTGACTACAGTCCTTTATGACCTCTGCGGAAGCCTTGGAAACGGCTTCCTCAATGCCTGCAGCGTCGTTATCGGAAAGACCATAGGCATGGGCAAGGTGGATAAGGTCAAAAAGCAGGCTCAGACCATACTTGTTATGGGACTCATATTGGGACTGGCCATAGGTCTCTTTACCTTCCTGATAAGGGGAGCTTTTCTGTCCCTTTATGACCTGACTCCCGAGGCTTCGGGATATGCCATGCAGTTCATGGCAGTATATGCAGTCATATGGCCGTTTTCCCTTCTTGAGATGGTGGGCATGATAGCCATACTCAGGGCCGGCGGGGACGGAAAGACCGGATTTTATACGGATATCGTATCCATGTGGCTTACCACCATACCCCTTGCAGCGGCAGGAGCCTTTATATTCGGCTGGCCTCCGGTAGTCGTTGTGACAGTCATCAAACTCACCATAGTCATAGAGGCCATAGTCGGCATCATAAGGGTGCTCTCCATGAGATGGGTCCATGACCTTACGAGACATAAAACTGCCTGATATTTATACGATTTTAATGTTAAAGCTTGTAAGTATTGCCCTATGTAGTGTATAATTAATGAGTTAAATATGATAAGCCAAGGCTTATACTATTTAAAAGAAAAGGAGAAGAAATATGAAAAAATTTTTATCTGTTGCATTGGTGGCAGCCATGAGCCTGTCACTTGTAGCATGCGGAGGCTCCTCATCAGGAGAGACTGAGGCAGCCGCTGAGACCGAAGCAGCTGCAGCTGCAGAGGGAGACGGAGCGGCAGAAGCAGAAGAGACTGAAGCTGCCGCAGCGGAGGGCGAGACCAAGGGCCGTATCGCTTATATCATCGGCAATCTTGGTGATAAGTCCTTCAACGACTCAGGCGAGGTAGGCATGAACACCCTCAGGGCTGAGGGCTGGGATGTCCGTACCGTGGAGACCGGCGGATCTGAGGACGCAGATAAGTTCGAGGATTATATCCTTGACGTTCTGGATCAGGGCTATGAGTATATCGTTGGTTCTTCGACCTATATGGAGATCATGGCCAGACTTGCCGAGGAGTATCCCGATGTCAAGTTCGTAGGCTTTGATGAGAACTGGTCAGATGATCAGCTTCCCGACAACATGACCTGCATATTCTATGCACAGAACGAGGGCTCTTATCTCGTAGGCATGCTCGCAGCTGCCATGAGTGAGACCGGAGTTGTAGGCGTAGACGTAGGTGTTGAGAACCCCGTTATCAATGACTTCGCTACAGGCTATATCGACGGCGTTCAGGCATGGAATGCAGCAAACGGCACAGATGTAAAGGTAGTTAAGGCTGCCTGCGGTTCTTGGACCGATCCTGCTACCATGAAGTCCCTTGTACTTGACCAGATAAGAAACAACAATGCCGACGTATTCTTCCAAGTTGCCGGCGGTTCAGGTGATGGTCTGTTCGAGGCCTGCGTAGAGCAGGGCAAGTGGGCTATCGGCGTTGACTCCGATCAGTACGCTTCCTATATCGATTCTGAGAACCCTGAGAAGGCAGACGTTATCCTTACCTCCATGCTTAAGGAAGTAGGAAACTCCATGGTCGCTCTGTTCCATCGTATCGAGGAAGGCGATGACACCATGTGGGGCCACACCATCCAGCTCGGACTTGCAGATGATTCTGTTGGCTATGTTGACAATGAGTTCTATCAGGCAAACGTACCTGAGGAAGTAAGGACAGCCATCGAGGAGGCTAAGGAAGCCATCGCTGCAGGCGAGATCGATGTTAAGTCTTACTTTGACTTCGCAAGTGAAGAGGAGTTCAATACTTACGTAAGCGAGGCAGGCTGACAGACCTTAGTCTATAAGCCGATATCGGGTCAGTTTATATATCAGGGAAGCTTATTATATAGCTGAACCATATAGGGCAGAACTGAAAATATAGAACTCAACTGAAACTATAGGACTGAACTGAAATACCTTGACTCGAAGTTTTACAGCAGATACTGGCGTCCCGGGGGAAAGTCCCCGGGACACCAAGATATTTTTCTTTATTAGATCGTATTTCCTTTTTATGAGCGGTCTGCCTTACGATGAGTTTGCAGACCTTCATCTTTTATATGCGGCGTATCGGGCTTTTGATATTATGGGGCAGGCTTCGCCGCAAATTCACTAAAGGGGGTTGTTGCATGGCAGAAGTAATGCG
>DVNS01000038.1 GCA_018714145.1 Candidatus Avilachnospira avistercoris | reverse complement strand
GACTGGACATGAGATTATAAAAAAGACAAGGCGGCTTTGGCCTTATCTTTGTATTACTAAGCTATTAAACTGTTTGAAAGCCACAACTCAATAACGGCGGCCATTGATGAAAGGCTTTTATATTTTAAAATTGCCCGTTAAGCTTCTCAGAGGCATGCCTTTTGATGGCGGAAAAGGTCTCATCGGATATAAAGTGCTCGATGCGGCAGGCATCCTCCTCAGCTATCTTAGGGTCCACGCCAAGATTTTTGAAGAGCGCAGTCAGTACGCTGTGCCTCTCCAAGATGGTCTCAGCTATCTTTTTGCCTTTGTCGGTAAGGTGGATATGGTTCAGCTCATCCATGGTGATGAGCTCTTCTTCACGCAGGTTTTTCATGGCCACGCTGACGCTGGGCTTTGAAAAGCCCATCTCATTGGCGATATCTATGCTATGTACCTCAGGCTTTTTCTGTGACAGCTTAAGTATGGTCTCGAGGTACATCTCTACTGATTCAGGATTTTTCTTAATGGACATCTTTTTCCTCTTAGCATTAAATATTGTAAATATATAATAGCATTTGAAAAAGTTTTTTACAATAAGTCTTGACAAAATAGTTAGTTTAAGCTAACCTATATATGTGAGAAGGAAAGGAGTTATATATGACTCTTATAGATCTGATAATTATTTTGATAATTGCTGGGCTCGTCACCCTTGCCGTAAAAAAGGTCCTTAAGGATAAGGCCGAGGGCAGATGTACGGGATGCAGTGAGTGCAGCGGGGCCTGCGGAGGCTGTCATGCCCATGCAGATAACCGTAGCTTAGGCTGCAGCTGCGGTACTGATGTGAGCAGGCATGGGAGGCATTGATAAAGTAAAGACTTGACCTCTTTGATACAATGATGTGGAAAGCAGAGAAAGGGAGATGCCCTTTCTCTGTTTTTTTATTGAATTTTTTGTTAATTTTATAGCAATCTTTTAAATAAGATGGTATAATTTCCTGCATACGTCAATCAATTTCGGGACGGATGCGGTCCCGGAAACATTTCGGAGGTTATTTTTTTATGAGCAGACTGGAGATACTTACACCCAGCAGTTCTCAGCTTGTGGTCGAATCCATTTATAAAAACCTCGAACAGAGGATAGTGGCAAGCCCTCCCGGACTTTGCCCGGTGGATATCACAAGGGTCTTTGTGGAGATGTGCCATGCTCAGTCCTGCGGAAAGTGTGCGCCCTGCCGTATCGGACTTATGCAGCTCAGGAAGCTCCTTACGGACGTGCTGGATGGCAAGGCGGACTATGACACCATCGATATCATCGAGGACACTGCAAAGTCCATCAGAGAGACAGCTGACTGCGCCATAGGCTATGAGGCAGCCAATATGGTGCTTAAGAGCGTGCAGAACTGCAGGGATGATTATGAGGAGCATGTAAAGCATAAGCGCTGTACCTGCATGACCTCTCAGCCCGTTCCCTGCGTGGCCCTTTGCCCGGCCCATGTGGACATACCCGGCTATATCGCCCTCGTGAGGGAGGGCAGGTTTGCAGATGCCATTTCCCTTATAAGGAAGGACAACCCCTTCCCCTGCACCTGCGGATTTATCTGTGAGCACCCCTGTGAGGCTCGCTGCCGCCGCAATATGGTGGATTCCTCCATCAATATCAGAGGACTTAAGAGGGCTGCCGCTGACTATGCCGGCAAGGTCCCTGCACCTAAGTGCTGCCCCTCCACAGGCAAGAAGATAGCAGTAGTCGGAGGCGGCCCTTCAGGACTTTCAGCTGCCTATTATCTGCAGCTTATGGGACATCAGGTCACAGTATACGAGATGCTGCCCAAGCTTGGCGGCATGCTGCGCTATGGCATACCCAATTACAGGCTGCCTAAGGACAGGCTGGATGAGGATATAGAGGCCATACTTGAGACTGGAGTTGAGGTCAGGTATGGGCTTAAGGTCGGTACCGATATAAAGCTTGATGAGCTCCGCAAGGAATTTGATGCAGTGCTTATCACCGTGGGAGCCTCCACGGATAAGAAGCTGGGACTTCCCAATGAGGACGCAGAGGGCGTGATCTCCGCAGTAGGCCTGCTCCGTGCCGTTGTCATGGGAGAGAAGATAGACCTTACGGGACAGGAGGTGGCTGTCATCGGCGGAGGCAATGTCTCCATGGACGCAGTCAGGACCGCAGTAAGGCTCGGGGCAAAGAAGGTCAGCATCGTATACCGCAGAAGGGTGGCTGACATGACGGCCCTTCCCGCAGAGATAGAGGGAGCCATAGCCGAGGGCGTGGAGGTACAGACCCTTAAGGCTCCTGCCGGCATAGAGGTG
This sequence comes from Candidatus Avilachnospira avistercoris, assembly GCA_018714145.1. GTDB lineage: Bacteria > Bacillota > Clostridia > Lachnospirales > Lachnospiraceae > Avilachnospira > Avilachnospira avistercoris. Next base: position 14,502 of record DVNS01000038.1, on the reverse strand, counting down.
GATGAGTCAGGCCGTGTCAAGGGCGTTCGGGTCACCCCTCAGATGATAAGCCTCATAAAGGATGGCAGAGCCTCAGTAGTACCCAATGGAGAGCCCGACGAGGTCATCCCCTGCCAGACCCTTATCGTGGCCATAGGACAGAATATCGAGACCAAGCACTATGAGGAGTCAGGGATCCCCGTAAAGAGGGGCAGGCTTGAGACCCTTCCCAACGGCGGCTTTGCTGATATCCCCGGAGTATTTGCGGGCGGAGACTGTGCCTCCGGTCCGGCTACTGTCATAAAGGCCGTGGCTGCAGCCAAGGTCATGGCAGCCAATATAGACGAGTACTTAGGTTACCACCATGAGATAAGCTGTGATGTGGACATCCCCGTGCCCAATATCAGCGACCGTACTCCCTGCGGACGTGTGGAGATGACGGAGAGAGAAGCCTGCGAAAGAAAATGTGATTTTGACGCAGTCGAGAATTGCATGAAGCCCGGCGAGGTCAAGCAGGAGGCAGACCGCTGCCTGCGCTGTGATCACTTCGGCTTCGGTATCTTCAAAGGAGGTCGTGAGAAGCTATGGTAAACCTTAAGATAGACAATGTGGAAGTTAGTGTAAAAGAAGGCTCGACCATCATGGAAGCGGCTGCCGCTGCGGGCATCAACATCCCCCACCTCTGCTACTGGAAGGGACTCAATGAGATAGCCGCCTGCCGTGTCTGCGTAGTCGAGATAGAGGGCAAGGAAAAGCTGATCACCGCCTGCAACAATGCAGCCGAGGAGGGCATGGTGGTCTACACCAACAGCCCTAAGGTAAGGCTGGACAGAAGGCGTACGGTACAGCTCATACTTTCAGAGCATGACTGCCTCTGCGCCACCTGCGTAAGGAGCGGCAACTGCTCCCTTCAGAAGATAGCCAATGACCTCAATATCCATGATGCGATATACGATAAGCAGCTGGAGGAGCAGCCTTGGGATAAGCATTTCCCCCTCATCAGGGATTCAAAGAAATGTATCAAGTGCATGCGCTGCGTTCAGGTATGCGATAAGATACAGAGCTTGAACATATGGGATCTGGAGGGCACAGGCTCCCGTTCCACCATAAATGTCACCTGCAACAGGAGCATAAGCGAGGCGGACTGCTCCCTCTGCGGACAGTGCATCACCCACTGCCCTGTGGGAGCCCTGAGAGAGCGGGATGATACCGAGAAGCTTTGGAAGGCCATAGCCGACCCCAACAAGGTAGTCGTAGTTCAGGTGGCTCCTGCGGTCCGAGCAGCCTTCGGCGAGAGTCTGGGACTTTCCAGAGAGCAGGCGACGGTAGGAAAGATATTCGATGCCTTAAAGCGCATGGGCGTTGACTATGTATTTGATACCACCTTCTCTGCTGATCTTACCATCATGGAGGAGGCCAATGAGTTCATACAGCGCTTCACAGGCGGAGAGCTCAAGGACAGGCCCATGTTCACCTCCTGCTGCCCGGGCTGGATAAGGTTCATAAAGAGCCAGTTCCCCGAGCTGGTGCCTCAGCTTTCATCGGCCAAGTCTCCGATGCAGATGTTCGGAGCAGTCATGAAGACCTATTTTGCAGAGCAGATAGGAAAGAAGCCTGAGGATATATATTCAGTAGCCATCATGCCCTGCCTTGCCAAGAAGGGCGAGGCCAATATGCCCCTTTACTATGGTGAATACGCAGGCCACGATACTGACCTCGTCATCACCACAAGGGAGCTTTGCCGCATGATAAGGAGCACCAATATACTGCCCCAGCTCCTTAGGGATGTGGAGGCAGACAGGCTGTTCAGGGATGGCTCAGGTGCCGGCGTGATATTCGGTGCTACCGGAGGAGTTATGGAGGCTGCCCTTCGTACTGCCTACTTTAAGATAATGGGAGAGAACTGTACTCCCGATGCCTTCAGGGTAGTAAGGGCTGCCGGAGATAATTTCGGCGTTCAGGAGGCTGAGTTCAGGCTCAAGGACATCAAACTCAGGGTGGCAGCGGTCAGCGGCCTTGCCAATACGAGGAAGCTGCTTACAGCCATAGAGCGGGGCGAGAAGCATTATGACTTCGTTGAGGTCATGGCCTGTCCCGGCGGCTGTGTAGGCGGAGGCGGACAGCCTCAGCATGACGGCTATGAGCTGGCCTATGAGAGGGGACAGAACCTCTACTTCCTTGACAACAGGGCCGAGATAAGGTATTCTCACATGAACCCTGATATATGGAACCTGTATAACAATTTCTTCGGAGAGCCCTTAAGTCATAAGGCTCATCAGCTCCTGCATACTGACCACAATGCTTGGGAGATGCCGAGGAGCCCTAAGCGCAACAGGAACGGATATGTTATCAATCCTAATGTGAAGCTTCAGGGATGATAGGATAAAACAGAAAATATGAACGAACGGAAAGTACCGGAAAAAAGCATAGCCTTCTATGGAGTGACGCTATCGCTTGCTCTGGTACTTTCTTATGTAGAAAGTCTGCTGCCCATGAGCCTTGGGGTGCCGGGGGCAAAGCTCGGCCTTGCAAACCTTATGACCGTGTTTTTGCTCTATACGGCGGGAGCAAGGGCGGCATTTTCCATATCCGCGGCAAGGATAATGCTTTCGGGCTTTATGTTCGGCAATATGTTTGCTATACTATATTCATCGATGGGGTTTTTATTCAGCTTCCTTTCCATGCTCCTGCTTAAACGAAGCGGCCGCTTCGGGACTGTGGGGGTCAGCATGGCCGGAGGGGTCATGCACAATGTGGGACAGCTTATATGCGCTGCCTTCATAGCAGGAGGATATGTGCTCATGTATCTTCCGGCGCTACTTCTGGCAGGCATCATAGCCGGACTTCTGATAGGAGCCTTGGGAGCTTATATGATAAAAAGAGTGGGGAGGTATGTTTTATGAATGTTTACAAAGCGGTAAGAGACCTTGTGGATTACGGACTTTACTGCGGCCTTATACGCAGGGAGGACGCCATCTATTCAAGGAACAGGATACTTTGGCTTTTGAAGCTCAATGAGTATGAGGAGCCCACGGAGGAGAGGCTGAGCTTTTCCGAGGAGGACAAGGGCGATAAGCTGGAGCTCATACTTAAGGAGCTGCTTGAATATGCGATAAGCTCGGGTATAATCGAAAATTCTATCACAGATAAGGACATTTTCGACACAAAACTTATGAACTGCATGATGCCCATGCCCCATGAGGTCATAGATACCTTCAATAAGCATTATGAGGCTTCCCCCAAGGAGGCTACTGATTATTTTTATGATATATCCAGAGACAGCGACTATATCAGGCGCTACAGGATAAAAAAGGACCTGCGCTGGAAGACGGACACGGCCTATGGAGAGCTCGATATCACCATCAATCTGAGCAAGCCTGAGAAGGACCCCAAGGCCATAGCCGCAGCAAAGAAGATGAAGCAGTCCGGCTATCCTAAGTGTCAGCTCTGCGTTGAAAATGTGGGCTATGCCGGAAGGGCAGATCACCCTGCAAGGGACAATCACCGCATCATACCCCTTAAGCTCGATGGGGCAGACTGGGGATTTCAGTACAGCCCCTATGTGTATTACAATGAGCACTGTATAGTGTTCAATTATGAGCATACTCCGATGAAGATATCCGATGCGACCTTCAGGAGGCTGTTCGACTTCATAAAGCTGTTCCCCCATTATTTCCTTGGGTCTAATGCAGATCTTCCCATAGTGGGAGGCTCCATCCTTACCCATGACCATTTTCAGGGCGGAAACTATGAGTTTGCCATGGCAAGGGCTAAGACCGAGGCAGAGTATGAGCCTCCGAAGGAGGCCATGGCCATGGATGGGAGCTTTACGGCAGAGATAGTCAGATGGCCCATGTCAGTCATAAGGCTCCGTGCCAAGGATACGGAGGTCCTTGTCAGTGAAGCATCAAGGATACTGGCGGCTTGGAGGGCGTATACCGATGAGGAAGCCATGATATTTGCAGAGACGGACGGAGAACCTCACAATACCATCACGCCCATAGCCAGATTTAAGGACGGCAAATATGAGCTGGACCTTGTACTGAGGAATAACCTGACCACTGAGGAGTATCCCCTTGGAATCTATCATCCCCATAAGGAGCTCCACCATATAAAGAAGGAAAATATCGGACTCATCGAGGTCATGGGATTGGCAGTGCTTCCCGCAAGGCTAAAGACCGAGATGGCTGCCCTTAAGGAGCTCATAGAGGACTGTGTTCCGAAGGCAGACAAGTCAGTATCTGAGGATGGAAGGGACTACGGAGAGGTGCTTTCAGAGCTTGTGGAGAAAGCTTCAGAAGAGCATCCTGAGATAGCTTCCCATATCCCTTGGGCCCTTACATGGATAAAGGAAAGGGGCAGCCGGGGAGAGAGGCTTACCGGAGACCAGCTTTCCGATGCAGTGGATGAGGAGATAGGAAGGGTATTCTGTAAGGTCCTTGAAGATGCAGGAGTTTATAAATGCACCGAAGAGGGCAGGAAGTATTTTGACCGTTTCCTGAGCTCGGTGGGCTATGTGAAAAGATAAGCCATAGGCAGCAGCTTTATGGATATAAGACATGAAAAAAGAAAGCCTGATATATTGAAGTTTCCCCACGACCTGATAAAGGGAGTGGGGCTTCTTCTTTTGCTGCTGGAGGTGCTGAAGCAGCTCTATCTTTATTTCATAGTATTTGACGGACATTATAATGTATGGTATCTGCCCTTTCAGCTCTGCTCCATGCCGATGTATATGTGCCTTATATACGCTGCGCTGCTTAAAGCCGAGCTAAAAAGGGGAGGAGCCCCCGGAGAGGAAGCAGGCTTAGCCTTAGTAAAGATAGGCCGCGGGGATAAGGTACATAAAGAGGCAGGCACCCGAAGCAAAGCTTCAAAGGCACGGGACCTTGGCAGGGTCTTGGCCCTGTTTATGCAAAACTTCGGCATCCTTGGGGGCGTGGCTGCCCTGATAGTTCATGAGGGCTTTACTTGGCCGCAGCATCTTCTGCTCACTGCCCATGGCTATGTATGGCATATCCTTTTGATAGCCTTGGGGCTTTATATATGGAGGATGGGGCTTTCGGACATGAGCCTTCGGGGATATCTTAAGAGCCTTGCTTTGTTTCTTTTCTGTGCAGCCCTTGCGGAGCTTATAAACATAAGCCTGAGGGGCTATGGGGACTGTGATATGTTTTACATAAGTCCCTATCATCTCAGCTCCCAGCCTGTGTTCAGGGACATAGATGCCATAGTGGGCAGGCCCCTTGGCATAGTCATTTATCTTTTATGCGTAATGGCGGGAGCGGGTCTTATCCATAGCCTGCTTTTTTGGCTTAAGGGGAGTGGCTCCAATCTTTCAGGCTCCTCTAAGACGTTTAAAACAAACTAAAGAACCGGAGCTTTGTCAGAATTGATATAAAAAAGTCTGCTTTTTTGGCTTTCTTTCGCATTTTCCGGTCTGTACTCAGAGCCTTGATTGTGCTAAAATAAATTGTTATTTTGAAAAAATCATGGGAGAATGAACATGCAGCAGTTAGGATTTGACAATGAAAAGTATCTCCGTATCCAGTCTGAGCGCATAAAGGAGCGTATCAGCCATTTTGAGGGCAAGCTTTACCTTGAATTCGGAGGCAAGCTGTTCGATGACTATCATGCTTCGAGGGTGCTGCCGGGCTTTGAGCCTGACTCCAAGCTCAAGATGCTCCTGTCCCTTAAGGACGAGGCGGAGGTGGTCATAGCCATCAGCGCCGAGGATATAGAGCGAAATAAAAAGAGGGATGACCTCGGCATAGGCTACGACGAGGACGTGCTGAGGCTGGCCAATGTATTTACCGAGAGGGGACTTTCGGTCAATTCCGTAGTCATCACAAGATATACCCATTCTCCCGTTGTGATGAAGTTCAAGCAGCGCCTTGAGAGAAAGAAGATAAAGGTCTATAAGCATTACAGCATAGAGGGCTATCCGGGCAATGTGCCCCTTATAGTGAGCGATAAGGGCTATGGCAGGGATGAGTACATAGAGACGACCAAGCCCCTTATCATAGTGACGGCTCCGGGACCGGGAAGCGGAAAGATGGCTACCTGCCTGTCTCAGCTTTATAATGAGAACCGCAGGGGAGTAAAGGCCGGTTATGCAAAGTTCGAGACCTTCCCTGTCTGGAACCTGCCCTTAAAGCATCCGGTAAACCTTGCCTATGAGGCAGCCACCGCAGACCTCAATGATGTCAATATGATAGACCCCTTCCACCTTGCGGCCTATGGCGAGACCACGGTCAATTACAACAGGGACGTGGAGATATTTCCTGTGATGAATGCCATATTTGAGGGCATATATGGGGAGAGCCCTTATAAGTCACCTACGGATATGGGAGTCAATATGGTAGGCATGTGCATCACCAATGATGAGGTCTGCCGTGAGGCTTCGAAGCAGGAGATAATAAGGCGCTACTATCAGGCCAAGGAGGCTGTGGCCAGAGGCACCGGAGACGAGAAGGAGATATATAAGATAGAGCTCCTTATGCAGCAGGCGGATATCACCCCTGAGTACAGGGCAGTGGTCAAACCCTGCATGGACAGAGCAAAGAAGGAGGGCCTTCCTGCTATGGCTTTGGAGCTTTCGGACGGTACCATAGTCACCGGGGGCACCACTCCGCTTTTTGGACCCTCTGCAGCAGGGCTGCTCAATGCCCTTAAGCATCTGGCAGGCATACCGAAGAAGGTCAAGGTCATCTCTCCTCAGGCCATAGAGCCCATACAGAAACTGAAGATAGATTACCTTGGCTCCCAGAATCCGGCCCTTCATACGGATGAGACGCTGATAGCCCTCAGCATGAGCGCAGCCGATGACCCCAATGCAAGACTTGCCATGGAGCAGCTTCCCAAGCTTCGGGGCTGTCAGGTACATACCTCTGTCCTGCTGGCGCATGTGGACGTAAAGACATTCAAGAAGCTGGGGATAAGCCTTACCAGCGAGGCTGTCCAAGAAAAAGGTACGCATAAGATCTGATGGACGATAGGAACGATAGTCGAAACAATAATGAATACCGGGGAGGAAAGGGACCTGACGGGGACCGCCGAGGAGACGGAGGCAGGAATGACCGGGGCTTCGGAGGTCCCGGCGGACCATCCCAGAGCATGATATACCTTGTGGTTACGCTGCTCCTTAGCTTCTTCCTCATGAACATGGGCCGGAGTGCCATACAGAACACCAATCGGGTGGAGGTCTCCTATACCCAGTTCTATGAGATGGTGGATGAGGGCATAGTGGATTCCGTAGAGGTGGGAGACACCAGCATAGATATCTATGTGAAGCCCGGTACTGAGGGATATTCTCCGACGCTCAGCTATTATACGGAGAAGATGGATGACCCGCTTTTGTCCCTGTATCTGATAAGCAGGGACGTGACCGCTTCCCAGAAGGCGCCGGACAATTCAGGCTTTATACTTGAGATACTGCTGACAGTGGTGCTGCCCATAGTGCTCATGGTATTCTTATTCAACTACATGAGCAGGAAGATGGGGGGCTCCGGCGGAGGCATCATGGGCGTGGGCAAGTCCACGGCCAAGATGTATATGCAGAAGCAGACGGGAGTCACCTTTGCAGATGTGGCAGGTGAGGATGAGGCCAAGGAATCCCTTGTGGAGATAGTGGACTTCCTCCATAACCCCGAGAAATACAGAAAGATAGGAGCCAAGCTCCCCAAGGGAGCCCTCCTTGTGGGTCCTCCGGGTACAGGAAAGACCCTCCTTGCAAAGGCCGTGGCCGGCGAGGCAGATGTACCCTTCTTTTCCCTGACCGGTTCTGATTTTGTGGAAATGTTCGTTGGCGTGGGTGCATCGAGGGTAAGGGACCTGTTCAAGCAGGCCAGCTCCGTTGCTCCATGCATCATTTTCATCGATGAGATAGATGCCATAGGCAAATCTAGGGACAACAGGCTCAGCACAAATGACGAGCGGGAGCAGACCCTTAACCAGCTCCTTTCAGAGATGGACGGATTTGACCCGGGAAGGGGCATCATGGTCCTTGGAGCCACCAACAGGCCCGAGATACTGGATCCGGCCCTCCTTCGCCCCGGCAGGTTTGACCGCAGGGTCATAGTAGAAAAGCCGGACCTTAAGGGCAGGATAGAGATACTGAAGGTCCACTCCAAGGGAGTGAAGCTGGACCATACGGTGGATTTTGAGGAGATAGGCCTTGCCACCAGCGGAGCCGTGGGAGCTGACCTTGCCAATATGATGAATGAGGCGGCCATCACGGCGGTAAAGCACGGACGCAGTGCCGTAAGCCAGAAGGACCTCTTTGAGGCCGTGGAGGTGGTGCTCGTCGGAAAGGAAAAGAAGGACCGTATCCTGTCACAGGAGGAGCGGCGCATAGTTTCCTACCATGAGGTGGGTCATGCCCTTATAGCAGCCCTCCAGAAGGATTCGGAGCCGGTACAGAAGATAACCATAGTTCCGAGGACCATGGGAGCCCTTGGCTATGTTATGCAGGTGCCGGAGGAGGAGAAATACCTCAACACCAAGAAGGAGCTTCAGGCTATGCTCGTCACCATGCTTGGAGGCAGGGCTGCAGAGGAGCTGATATTTGATACCGTCACCACAGGTGCGGCCAATGATATAGAAAAGGCCACCCAGCTTGCAAGAGCGATGATAACCCAGTACGGTATGAGCGAGAAGTTCGGGCTCATGGGCCTTGCGAGAAATCAGGATATGTATCTGACCGGAAGGACCGTCATGGACTGCGGAGATGAGACCGCTGCCGAGGTGGACAGGGAGGTCATGAGCATCCTCAAGTCATCCTATGAGGAGGCAAAGCGCATACTATCCGAAAATCTTGAGGCCCTTCATAAGATAGCAGACTATCTTATAAAGAAGGAGACCATCACAGGCAAGGAGTTCATGGAGATACTTAGGAGAGTGCAGAGGGGCGAGGAGGAACCGAAGATCGAGGCCTCTGCCGAAGTCCTTAAGGATGAGACCTCCGATGAGAGCAGTTCAGATAGGGCTGATATGGATAAGTCCGCTTCAGATAATGACGGACATCCTAAAAAGCCCTCTGATGAGGAAGAAAAAAAGGAGCCTCAGAAGAAAAATTTTGAGGACATCACTGCTGAGCTTCATATTGACACCGGTATGGATAGCGGCAGCCGTAACTAAATCGTAAAGTATCAGTGCTTTGAAATGTAATAATGCTATGGTATAGTTAAAGACCGAGAGTGCAGAGCACTGAGATATATTTGAAATCATATTATTTATGTATCGAAGGAGTTTTTTCAGACATGGTCAGAAGATTTAAGAGGGCACTTTGCCTTTTGACGGCATTTACGATGCTTATGATTGTCCCTGCCTATGCGGAACAGGCGGTGACCGCAACTGCCCCGGGAAGGGATGACAGCGCTATCCTTAAGGAGCAGGGCTTCAACTCCCCTGAGCAGGACCTGCATACGGGACCGGGCACGGTAGGAGTATTTGCAGATGAGACCAATGGCAATGGAGTGACTGTTATAGATGGGACCAATGGTACCTCCCAGAGCGGAAGCACAGCGACCACTCCAAGCGGCACTGTTCAGTCCGGGACCTCGGCATTAGGTCAGACCTCACCGGGATCTTCTGCATCAGGTCCCCAGAGCGGAAGTACCCAGACCACAGGCGGAGTCGCGATAGACCAGAGCATAGCCGTTCCTGAGCTTTCAAGTGAGGCGGCCGCCCTTTATGATGCTACTACGGGACAGTTCCTCTATGAGAAGGAAGGCCAGAAGCCCATGTATCCGGCTTCCCTGACCAAGCTCATGACTGCCCTCCTGACCGTGGAAAATGTAAGCCTCGACGATACGGTGACATTTTCGGCTACGGCTACCCAAAACCTTGAGTCCGGAGCAGCCACAGTCAATCTCACCACTGGAGATACGCTTTCGGTGGGGGACTGCCTCTATGCCCTGCTCATTAAGTCTGCCTGCGAGGTGGCAAACGGACTTGCAGAGAAGGTATCCGGCTCTCAGGCTGCCTTCGTGGACAGGATGAACCAGAGGGCGCAGGAGCTTGGCTGTACCAATACCCATTTTGAAAATGCCTCCGGACTTAACGGAGCAAGCCATTATACCACTGCAAGGGATATGGCTCTCATAGCCAATGCTGCGGTTTCAAACGAGACCATAAAGGGCATACTTCAGACCAAGACCTATAAGCTTCCTTCTTCAAAGAACAGGATGGCTCTTACCATAACCAATGGCAATAAGATGATAAATTCCGCCAATTCTCAGTATTATGAGGGCATAGTCGGCGGAAAGACCGGATATACCTCTAAGGCAGGCAATACCCTTGCAGAGGTATGCGACATCTCCGGACACAGGCTCGTGGCCGTAGTTATGAAGTCAAACGGCCAGCACTATGACGATGTGAAGAAGCTCTTCGATTATGGAAAGGCGCTTATCGCAGCCGGCCAGACCGGAAGCTCGGCAGGAACTACAGGAACAGCCGGAGGAAGCACCTCCTCAAGCGGACCTGCATCCTCAGGCAATACATCAGGTACCTCACAGGCCACCGGTGATATAGTACCGGGCATGACCGGAGGCCCCGGCTCAGCAGGCAGCACGGTATCAGGCAATAATTCCGGCGTCACCAACATCGGAGGCCCCACTTCATCCGGTACCGGCAGCACGGTGACCACAGGCTTCGTAAAGACCTCAGACGGCACCCAGTATGTTAAGTCTGATGGAAGCATATGCAAAAATGAGTGGCTCGATCTCCTCGGAAAGTCCTATTTCTTCGATGGAGACGGCTATATGGTGACCGGATGGGTACACTTCTCCAATGGGGATTATTACTACTTCAATCCTGAGACGGGAGAGATGATAACCAATAAGTGGGTGACCGAGGATGGTAAGTCCTACTATCTTGGCTCTGACGGAGTGATGGCTACCAACACCATCATAGACGGCACCTACAGGGTAGATGAAAACGGACAGTATGTTGAAAAGGTGGCTTAAATCCAAGCCGCAGGAGCTGTATCACCAAAGGGCAGGAGCCATGACAGGGATACAGCCTTACACCAATGACTGATGGAGAAAGATATTGGGAGATAAGGATAACGGGCGCAGGGACATGGAAGGCTCTGCGCCTGAAAAAAAAGATATATTCAAGGACATAGAAACTGATATCGACCTGAGCTTTTTCGACAGGGATAAGCGAAGGACATCCGGAGACGGAAAACGCTCTTTAAAGGATATCAGGAGCCGAAGGAAAAACGGGGGGCCCGATGGGCGCCTCCTTTTGGCTGTTATCGGGGGCATAGCTGCTCTGGTCATCATCATAGCCATCTTGATGGCTGTCACCTCTTTGGGAGGGGCTGAAGGTACCAAGGAGAGTGCCGAGGCCGTGCTTTCTGAGGCTTCGGGAGGAGCTGAGGCGGAGGTCATGGAGACGGAGGCGGAGCAGCTTTTAAAGCTCTGCGATATACCTGAGATAAGCATGCTCATAGAGGAGTATTTTAATTACAGGCTCAGCGCCGACGTGGAGGGCCTTTATCGAGTATTCGGAAGGGCAGAGGATGCCTATATGGATACTGCCAGAGAAAAGCTCAGTGCTCAGGCTGGCTGGATACAGGGCTTCAACAATATAGAGGTCTATATAGCCCCCGGTCTTGACGAAACCTCGAGGGTAGCCTTTATCCGCTATGATATCAATTTCAGAAGGACGGATACGGATGCGCCGGGCATCATGTACTGCTATATAGAAAAGGATGCAGAGGGAGCTTATGTGATAAGGGAGAGCCTTGAAAGCGATAAGTATGAGTACATTGAGTCCCTCCTTAGCGAGCCCTCGGTGGATGAGCTTATAACTGAGACGGACAATGCCCTCTCCAATGCCCTTTCATATGACAGTGACCTTGCCCTCATCTATACCTCATTTATGAATGGGGCCATATATGAGGAGTCCAACTTTGACCCTGAAAGGGAGCCGGAGGTAAATCTGTTTACCGACCCTTCGGATTCAGTGCTTATCGAAAGCACTGCAGCTGAGGAGACCGCTTCGGAAGAGGCTGACGTGTCAGAGACAGAACTTTCAGAAGTTCTCGACGAGACTGAGACGGCGGAGGAGACGGCTGCCCAGTCTGAGACAGCGGGGAAAGTTTAAGCAGAGCAGCAGCACTGTAAGTAAGTCATTGGGCTCATTTGTATAGGCGATTTAACTTAGGTAGGATAAAGACCAAGGTGAGGCTCTAGTTTAGGCCTACGATGAAAGCTTGGAGGCTTTTATATTTAAATGGATGTAAAGGATTTTGATTATGAACTGCCGGAGGAGCTTATAGCTCAGGACCCCCTTTTGGACAGGAGCTCTTCAAGGCTCCTCGTCCTTGATAAGGAGAGCGGAGAGCTTAGCCACAGGCATTTTACGGATATACTTGAATATCTTTCGCCGGGGGACTGTCTCGTCATAAACGATACCAAGGTCATCCCTGCGAGACTCCTTGGGATAAAGGAGGATACGGGAGCCCACGTCGAGATATTGCTCCTCACCAGAAAGACAGGTGATATATGGGAGTGCCTCGTGCGCCCCGGAAAGAAGCTCAAAAAGGGAGCAAGGGCCGTATTTGGAGACGGCTCCCTTAAGGCTGAGATACTTGATACGGTCAATGAGGGCAATAGATTAGTCAGATTTGAATACGAGGGTATATTTGAGGAGGTGCTGGACCGTCTTGGAGAGATGCCCCTTCCTCCTTATATCACTCATAAGCTCAAGGATAAGGACAGATACCAGACGGTCTATGCAAAGCACGAGGGCTCAGCGGCAGCGCCCACGGCAGGGCTCCACTTTACAAAGGAGCTCCTTGAGACCATAGAAAATAGGGGCATCAATATTGCCAGAGTGACCCTCCATGTGGGACTTGGGACCTTCAGACCCGTAAAGGCCTCCACCATAGAGGAGCACCATATGCATTCTGAGTTTTACATCGTGACCGAGGCGACTGCGGAGCTTATAAATCGTACCATGGCAGAGGGGCATAAGGTCATAGCCGTAGGCACCACTTCCACAAGGACCCTTGAGTCGTCAGCAGTGCTTAACCCGGAATATATAAGGCTTTGCGGAGAAATGGGTATAGACGATGCTGACTGCAGGTCGGATGATGCTTCAAAACGCGGCAGTACACAGGAGGACCCCATCAGAAATGTGATAGATGCTTCTGCCTCATCGGATTCTTTAGCTAAAAAACGGTTTGTTACGGATAAAAACGAAAAAATCGTGACAAAATACATACTGAAGGCCAATAGCGGCTGGACGGGGATATTTATTTATCCGGGATATGAGTGGAGGATAATAGACGAGCTCATCACCAATTTTCACCTGCCCCAGTCTACCCTTATCATGCTGGTATCGGCTCTCTGCGGAAGGCAGAAGATACTTAAGGCCTATAGAGAGGCGGTAAAGGAACGGTACAGATTTTTCTCCTTTGGAGATGCGATGCTTATAAAATAAAAAAACAGGGTCATCACTACCCCGATGCATCAGTCTCTTGGAAATTGATGCTAAGCTTATAAAATAAAAATAAAAAAACAGGGCCAGCAGGATTCGAACCGGCGAATGCAGCAGTCAAAGTGCTGTGCCTTACCGCTTGGCGATGGCCCTGTGTAAAGCCTAAAAGGCTTACTGACTGATTTTAGCTTATTTTCCTGAAATTTACAACTGATTTTTTTAAGCCTTCATTTCGCTTTTAAGCCTTCATTTCGCTTCTTATTCTGAAATAAGATCTATAGCTGACTTAGCCTGCCGCTTTATTTTCGGAAGCTTACTGCCCAAGGGAGCGCCTCAGGGGTATGCAGACTGCCACGGAGATAACTGCGGCGCAGAGCATCTCACAGGCAGAGGAGACTGTCACAAGGGAAAGCACCACTGCCATGACTCCCATGCCGAATTCACTGAAAAACAGCGCCAGAAGGCCAAGCACCATGACCGTATGGCAGATGGTAGCCGCCACTGCCGAAAGCCCGATGGCAAGGGCTTCCTTACCGTGGAAGGCCTTAAAAAATGCCCTGAATAAGAGAGCGGCTATGATGCCTAAAAGTATACGGGGCCCCATGCACATGATAAGGCTCTGAAGGGGTTTGCCGCTTACGAAGGGACTGAAGGCAAGGTCCACCGGACTGGTGGCCTGAGTAGTAGCCTTCCAGAGGGAGGTCAGTCCGAATACGGTGCCGAGGGCGGCGCCTGCCTTAGGCCCCATGACTATGGCTCCTACTATGACAGGTATGTGCATAAGAGTCGCCGCTATGGGCGGTATCATGATATATCCAAGGGGCGTAACTGTCATCAATAGCTCAATGGCTATCAGAAGCGCCAGCTGGGTCATCTTTATAGTGGAAAGCTTTTTATCCATATCCTATCCTTCCTTGAATCAATAGCTCTTCAGACAAGACCTGCTGATATCAGCCTTTGCCTGATGGTTATATAAGGATATAACTAAGCTAAAAAAAAGGCAAGTATTTTAGTTGGAACAAAAAAACTGCATTAGGCCGGAATAGATATTTACATAATTATTGCAGATATCTG
>DVNS01000037.1 GCA_018714145.1 Candidatus Avilachnospira avistercoris | reverse complement strand
GGAGAGTCATATAAGGATGACTATGGAAAGAGCATGGACATCCACGAGTTTTACAGCCGCATGAAGGCTGGCTCCATGACCTCCACATCTCAGGTCTCCGTGGCAGAGTATGAGGAGCTCTGGAGGCCCTTCCTTTCTGAGGGCAGGGATGTATTTCATCTGACCCTTGCCACGGGCATATCCGGAACCTACAATTCGGCCTGTGTCGCAGCAGCAGAGCTTCGAGAGGAGTTTCCCGACAGAAAGATATATGTGACCGATTCCCTCAATGCTTCCTCCGGCTTCGGACTTTTAGTGGATATGGCCTGTGATAAGCGGGACGAGGGTGCAAGCATAGAGGAGCTTTCAAGCTATATCCTTTCGATAAGGGATAAATGCAATGCTTGGTTCTTTACCGATGACCTTACTTACCTGTTCAGAGGCGGCAGGGTATCAAGGACTTCCTTTGTACTGGGTACGGCACTTAAGGTATGTCCGCTCCTTAGGGTAAATCAGGCAGGAGGTCTTGTTCCGGCGGCAAAGCTTCGCGGGACAAAGAAGGTCATAGAGGCCTGTGCAAGGAAGATGATAGAGCGGGCCGAGGGCGGAAGCAGCTATGACGGCTACTGCTATATCTCCCATTCGGAGGCTGATGAAGAGGTTGAGGAGCTCAAGGCCATACTGAACGGACATTTCAAGAACATAAAGGGAGGTATCAAGGTATTTGATATCGGTACTGTCATAGGCTCTCACACAGGCCCGGGTACCGTGGCCCTTTTCTTTATGGGTAAGGAAAAGGAGGCCTAAGTCCCTGATACGGACTGAAAACTTAAGAAAGCTTTACGATATACCCACTTTGCTTGACTTTTACCTGCCTTACGGTATATCCTTTCTATGATCAGCAGCCAGTGTTGTAAGTTTATCACCACTTTTAGCTGATCTTGGAGGATAGTTAGTGATGAAGAGATCATTTGCATCGGCTTTGATATGGAGCGCTGCAGCGGTCATCTGCATAGCGGTGCTGTTCAGCATGAATGTATATGCTGCGGCTATAGAGGGCTTGGAAGGGGGCCCCGGTGTATGCTATGACGAGGCAGGAAATATCGTAGCCGCTGAGCTTGGAGCTGAAGCTTCGGAGGATACTGTCATATCCGAGGACCCGATAGCTCTCTATACTGAGTCTGGAGAAGAGATAGGTGACAATAAGGAGCTTTCCGATGTCACTGAGATAGAAACACCGTCCGGTACTGGCCATAACGGCGAGCAGCTTGGTGAGCAGTCCTCGGACACCACGGTATTTACCATAGACGGCAAAAGCTATGTAAAGGGCGAGTATTGGGGTGCTCATAGACTTACCGGATATTCGGGAGAGCAGTGGGGTACACTGACGGCATCAGGAGCCACAGCCACTGCTAAGCATACTGTTTCAGCTACATCTGAGCTGCCCTTTGGGACCGTTATCATTATAGACGGCGGTGAGGGCCCTGAGGTGGATAATTATAACGGCATATATGTGGTCGAGGACCGCGGGGGCAATGCCATCGAAAATGAAGGCGTCGTGGATATCTTCTTTGATACCCATGAGGAAGCCCTGAGGGTCACCCACTATGGCTGGAATATTGCGGATATCTGGATAGCGAAGCCTGTATGATAAGTGAACTGGAATTATACATCCATATACCATTCTGCGTTAAAAAATGCAGCTACTGTGATTTCCTTTCCTTTCCTGCCGAGGCTAAGATACAGGAAGCGTATATCAGGCAGCTTATTAATGAGATAAGGGCCTATGCTCCCTTCGGCAGGGACAGGATAGTCAGGTCGGTATTTTTGGGAGGCGGTACGCCGTCACTTTTGGAGCCGGGACTGATAACGCAGATAATGAGTGCCGTGAGGCACTCTTTTTGCGTATCCAAGGATGCGGAGATAACCATAGAGTGCAATCCCGGCTCTACCCTGAGACATAAGTTTTCAGTATACAGGGAGGCGGGCATAAACAGGCTGAGCATAGGCCTTCAGTCTGCGGAAAATACCGAGCTCCGCATGCTGGGAAGGATACATACCTATGAGGAGTTCCTTAAGTGCTATCAGGGAGCAAGGATGGAGGGCTTTGACAATATCAATGTGGACCTTATAAACTGCATCCCGATGCAGACCATGAAGACATGGAAAAAGACCCTTCGTCAGGTGGTCATGTTGCGGCCAGAGCATCTCTCCGTGTATAACCTGATAGTAGAGGAGGGCACGCCCTATTATGAGATGCAGGAAAAGGGTCTGCTCATGCTTCCCGATGAGGATGAGCAGGCAGAGATAGACGGATTTACAAGGGAGTTCCTTGCAAAGAACGGATATAAGCGATACGAGATAAGCAATTATGCAAGGGAAGGCCGTGAGTGCATCCATAACATAGGCTACTGGACTGAGGTGCCTTACCTTGGCTTTGGCCTCGGAGCTGCTTCATATTATGAAGGAGTGAGGTGGTCTGATACAAGGGACATCGGAGAATACCTTGAAGCCGACTTCGGAGCAGCAGATACGCTGGATAAGATAAGGAAGGACAAGCATAGCTTAGATGAAAAGGAGCAGATGGAGGAATTTATGTTCCTTGGCCTTCGTATGGTAAATGGCATCAGCGAGACAGACTTCCTCAGGAAATTCGGAAAGACGCTGCAGAACACATACGGAAGCGTTATAGAGAAATATCTTGAAAACGGCCTCATCCAAAAAGACGGCTACAGATACAGGCTGTCAGAGCATGGCATGGATATATCGAATAGCATACTGAATGATTTTCTGCTGGAATGAACATAGATATCAGGATAGGCAGTAATAGTCTCACATAAGATAAAATCAAAGTCTGCCGCAATGGCATATA
>DVNS01000036.1 GCA_018714145.1 Candidatus Avilachnospira avistercoris | reverse complement strand
CAACCTTGTTTATTATTGGCGTAACAACGTATTGCTTCGTGCTCCGCACTCCCGCAATACTGCGCTATTCGTGTTCCGCCGTCCCTGCGCTTCGCTCAGGCCGGCTGCTTGCCCCCAACCTTGTTTATTATTGGCGTAACAACGTATTGCTTCGTGCTCCGCACTCCCGCAATACTGCGCTATTCGTGTTCCGCCGTCCCTGCGCTTCGCTCAGGCCGGCTGCTCACTCATACCGTACGGCTGTCAAGGTCAAATCAAGGGATTTAACCGCATAGCGGCCACATCCCTCGCTTAGACTTTTCCAGCCTTGTTACGCTATGTTTCTGCCACAGCACTTTTTGTATTTCTTTCCTGAGCCGCAGGGGCAGGGGTCGTTGGGATATATCTTCCTTCCCTCACGCCTTACCGTGCCTGCAGTTTTGCACTTATGATAGAGTTCCTCCCTCTTTTCCTTGGTGAGGACTGCATCCCACTGGGGCAGCTCA
This sequence comes from Candidatus Avilachnospira avistercoris, assembly GCA_018714145.1. GTDB lineage: Bacteria > Bacillota > Clostridia > Lachnospirales > Lachnospiraceae > Avilachnospira > Avilachnospira avistercoris. The sequence goes on along the minus strand of DVNS01000036.1, from coordinate 17,904 downwards.
TAGAGCCATGCAGCCTTGGCATCCACCATGTTGTAGTAGAGCTTTTCAGGGTCTATCTCTATCTTTATGACCGTATCCTCGGTCATATCCTCTATAGGATTTTCATAGCCCTTGAGGGACTCGTTTATGCCATCAAGAAAGCCAGTGATGAGCTTGATATCGGTGTCATACTTTTCAGCAAGCTCCTTTACGCTGCACTCAGTCACCCTTGAGGGATCAGAGAGCAGATCCTCGTATATGCTCTTTTCCTTTAAGAAATATCTCTCCCAGAGCTTCTGCTGTGCCTTCTTGTCATGGCCCTCTCCGTAGGCCTCATCTCTCCATGCTTCTAATAATGTCATCTTTCTTACTCCTATCATCTTATGATTTCAGATATCAAATTCATTTTTTATACTGCATAGTATATCCATTTGTAAGGATATATGCAAGTTTTGCTCCATAATTTATATCCCGCTCATCAGAGCAGGTCCCTGTTTGCCGCAAGCAGGAGGTGCTTTGCCAGCACTGCCGTGGTCACGGCTCCCACGCCTCCCGGCACCGGTGTGATGGCAGAGGCCTTGAGCTTACAGTCCTCATAGTCCACGTCTCCGCACAGCTTCCCGTCCTTATCCGTGTTTATGCCTACATCGATGACTACGGCAGAGCGCTTGATATGGTCTGAGGTTATGAACCTCGGCCTTCCGATGGCAGTGATGAGTATATCTGCCTTTTTGGTTATCTTCTCAAGGTCCTTGGTCCTGCTGTGACATATCGTGACAGTGGCATTTTCCCGAAGCAGCATCATGGAAAGGGGCTTTCCCACCACATTGGAGCGGCCTATGACCACCACATTCTTGCCCTCGAGCCCTATCTTATAAAAGCTCAGCAGCTCCATGACAGCCTGAGCGGTACAGGGAGCAAAGCCGTCTATTCCCAAAAACAGCCCTGCTGCATTGACCGGGCTTACTCCGTCCAGATCCTTCTCGCTGTCTATGCAGCTTATGATAAAACCCTCATTGAGCTGCTTGGGCAGAGGCCTCATCAGCAGTATGCCGTCTACGCGCTTGTCAGAATTCAGCTCCCCGAAGGCCCTGAGGAAAACATTGTCACTTATATCCTCAGGAAATACACAGCTCTCGGCCTCCATGCCCGTCTCCCTTATCCGTCTTATGGCATTCCGCTCATAGGCCAGATCTTCGGGCCTCTCACCGCATCTTACGATGACGAGCTTGGGCTTTCGTCCCAGCATGGTCTCCACCGCAGGCAGTTTTTTCTTTATGTCCTCTTTTATCGCATCCGATACAGCCTTTCCCTTAAGTTCCTTCATATTCCTCCTCTTTGGGCAGCAAAACCCTTCTTCGTCTTTTATCCAACACGAGAGTGCCTGCAAAAAGCAGTATGGAAATGATGCTTACCGCAGCACCCTCCATGAGGCCCTTCGGCATATAGTCTAATTCTATCACATGGGAGCCCAAAGGAACAGATACTGAAAGGAAGGTATCATAGACCTTTTTTGTATCGGCCCTGACTCCGTCTATACGGACCTCCCAGCCCTCATCATAGGGGATGCTGAAAAAGAGCTCTGCCGTATCTCCGCTTCCATAGGTCATGGCCTTTTTGACATCTATCTCTCCCTCGATATGTCCGTCCTCCCAGCCGGTGACCGAAAATGCTCCCTCAGACAGCTTCTCATGGACCTTTTTGAGGGCAGCATAGTCAAAGCGATATATCTCCGCCTCCGGCTGCTGTCCCGAGGTCTCAGAGCTTATGTGTATGGTATCGCCTCTGTGACATTCTCCGAGTTCTATCAGATAGCCCCTGTCCACATTATTGAAGGTCTTCTTCTTTTCCGGCCAAGTAACGGTCACGTCCCGGACCTCCGGATTTTTTATGACCGCATAATACTCTCCATCGGAGGTCAGGGTCACTGCCTGCTCGGTACCTTCGGCATTGCCGGGCTCTCCGTTGGGCACGAGTATCTGGGGAATCCTCAAAAGGTCACAGAAGGAGTTCTGTATAAGCACCGGGTCAGTAAGTTCCAGCATCCAGTCAGAGGCCATGTCCCTGGGAAGCAGGAAGCCCACCGGAAGGGTATAATTATTTTCATAAAGATAGGCCTCGCCCCTGCTTTCTATGAAGGTCCTGCCCTCTCCCTCATTTTTTGGGCTTTCATATATCACATATCTTATGCCTAAGAGCATATCCACAAAGGGTGTGGAGCCCGTGGTGCTGTAGGCATTTGTAGAGGCCTCACAGCCAAGCTTCCGGAAAAATGCGGTACAGTCGGCATTGGCCACTGAGGAAAACAGAGAGGCCGAAGGAAAATTGAGCCATGCTCCGTCATTTTTGGTTTTGCTGTTATCCCTCTCTATGCGGAAAAGCTCAGAGCTGGGAAACAGTCCATCCACCAAAGATCTTATATCTTCATTGTTCTTGGTATAGCTCACCCTGCTCGTGGTGGTGATGCCGGTAAGGGCAGTATTGGCCGAGGCCTCAGCCATAATAAGGCAAAGCGTCAAAAAGCCCAAGGCCTGCCTTCGGAAACTGCGCCTGATATAGGCATAAAATATCCCTGAATAAAGCAGTATAAGGAGCAGCGAGCAGTAATATACGGCAAAGTTTATGTGCTGCTCACCATAGCCTATGGTATGCTGACAAAGCAGTATAAAAAGGACTGCAAAAAGCAGGGCCAGCGAAAGCTCCTTCAGTCTTACGAACCTGCGCTTCGTATAAAGCCGGAAGCACATGAAAAGCAGCAAGAATACATATATGTAGGATTGTCTTGCCGGCAGGGAATTGGGATAGTGAAGCCCATGCCAGATAAAGTTCAGTACATTGATGGAAAAGCCCATCAGCATGAATAACAGCAGCAGGGTATATACCGTCTTTTCCCTGAGACCTATGCGCCTGTTCATAAGATAAAGCGGAAATAAAAGCAGCACCCCTGCTCCGCAGTAAATATTAGGCCAATGGTCAAGGGCCTGCTCCGTTTCTATCCCCGGCAGATGCCTTACCAGCATATCGAACAGGGAGAAATACTCGCTGAATATCTCAGGGAAGTTTATCTCTGAAGAAGCGGTATAGCTCATGGCCGCTATCTCAGGAAAAAGCAGAACCGCCGCCATGCCGCCGGAAAGCAGGCTGAACCATACAAAACCTAAGGCCTTTATGAGCGTTTCCCGAAGGGAGGGCCTTCTTAAAAGGCACAGGGCTATGAAATATACACAGAGGAACATACAGCTCATGATGGAGATGTAGTAGTTCGACAGTATGCTCACTCCAAGGGAGACAGTGTAAAGTCCTCCCCTTCCCTCCTCAAACAGCCTCTCCATGCCAAGTATCAGAAGGGGAAACAGCACGATACAGTCGAGCCACATGATGTTCCAATAGTATGCGCAGATATATCCTGAGAGGGCATAGAATATGGAAAAGAAGCATATGCCCATATCCGGCCTTGAGGTATGGCTCCTGAGATAATAAGCCATGCCCGCTCCGCAGAGGCCTATCTTCAGCACCACCATAAGCATGATGAATTCGATGACCAGATCCCTGCTCACAAATATGATGAGCCAGTTTAAGGGGCTTGCCAGATAGTAGGCATAAAGGGCCGTAAAATTGACTCCAAGACCGATATCAAAGCTGTATAAAAGGCTGCTTCCGCTCTGGAGCTTCTCCCGGAATTCGGACATGAACGGAGCATACTGATGGTACATATCCGTGCGCAGGAAGCACTCATCCCCAAAGGGATAGACCCCAGCCGAGATAAGTATCACGAGCACTATGACCAAAGGCACCAGAAACGAGGTAAGATAGATATGTCTGTCGTTTATGGAACCTGAAGCCTTTATCTCCGTATTATTTTTTCTTAAAGATAAAAAGTTTGCTTGCAGCATAATTGAATACTATATTGATGATAGAGGTAAGTATCTTTGCAGCATATTCATTGCTGTGCAACAGGTCCACCATGACCCAAATGGCTATGGTCACAAGGACTCCGCTCATGACCCTTGCCGCCACGAAGGTCGAGGCCTCATATATGAGATGCCCGAGCCTGAAGTTATAATTTCTGAATACCACCAGCTTGTTGAGTATATATGCAAACAGGACAGCCGCAGCCCATGAGATGACCTGCGCTATCATGACCGCCGTTACCTCCGACAGTCTGCCTGAGCTCTGGATGGCCTCATTGGCCGCTGCAAATACCAGAAAATCCACTACCGTGGTAAGCACTCCGACTACCAGATAGGAGATGGTCTCGTAATTAAGGAAGGCCCTCATCAGTTTTTTGATGAACCCGTCTTTTTTTTCGTCCTTAGGCCCTGCAATGGGAGCAGCGCCATCGGACTTTTTCAGTTCCTCTTTTCTATGTTCAAGTTCTGTTTCCGTCATGTCCTTATCTTCTCTTTCTGTCATGTCTCTGCTTATATTTTTCAAGCTCTCTTTCAAATTCTTCTTCGCTTATGCCCATGCTCTCGAGCCTATAGCGCCTGCGCCGTTCGGCCCGCCGCCTTCTCGTTTTTTCTTCATTGACCGCATGGGTATGATAGGCAGCGCCTCCTGAGATGGTCAGGAAGGCGATGACTCCGCCCACGATGGCAACCATGGAAACTCCCACTGCGACCGTTGCTGCCGGAGGAAGCTCCTCTATAAATACCGAGGGCTCTCTGTCATTTATGACATAATAGCTTCCGCAGGTGTGGTCCTCATAGCTCAGATCCAGTCTTGCCACTGCAGACTCCGGGGCTTCCTTCGGAAGATTATATTCAAGGTCATAGCTCACAAGTGAGCTGTCCGCACCATGGGGAAGGGTGATAAGGAAATCCCTGTCGGTCCTGAGCTTGTTGTCTCCTTCCTTTATGACGGTATCAGTGATGAGCCTCCGCTCCAGCGTATCAAAGCCAAGGACCTCTGAGGCTGATACATTTTCAAAGCCTGAAAAGCCGAAGTTCATCATGCTTATCGTGTCAAGATAATGCTGGGGATTGGTATCCTGCATGCAGACTATGGCAAGTCTGCGGCCTCCTGATTCGGCCATGGTCACAAGGGTATTGCCCGAGGCTGTGGTAAAACCGGTCTTTCCGCCTATGACCCTGTCATCGGAATACTGATTTCCGTCCCTCAGCATCCTGTGTCCTATACGCATATTGAGGCCGGAGGGGACCTTTGCCGTAGAGGGAAGCCTGTAATACTCAGAGGACTCTATCTCCCTGAAGGTCTCATTGTCAAAAAGGGCTCCTGCTATGAGGGCCATGTCATACACAGAGGTAAGATGGGAGGAGTCCGTGAGGCCGCTGGGATTTTTAAAATCACTGTCCTCGCAGCCAAGCTCTCTGGCCCTTTCATTCATCATCTCCGCAAAGGCCTCTATGCTCCCTGCCACATGCTCGGCAAGGGCATTGGCTACATCATTAGCAGAATACAGCAGCAGGGCATAGAGGCAGTCCTCTACGCTCATCTGTTCACCGACCGATACATAGGCGGTCACGGCTCCGGACTCAAGGCCGGTCACCGCAGTTTCAGAAAAGGTCACCGTCTCATCAAGACTGCAGTTTTCAAGTACCAGAAGGGCAGTCATGAGCTTCGTGATGGATGCGGGGAAGCACTGCTCATGGATATTCTTGCCGTAAAGGATGGCTTTGGTATCCGCATCCATGACGATGGCGGTCCCTGCATTTATGGGCCCCGGGCTTCCCCAGCTGTCGGCATACGCAAAAAAGCCTCCCGAGATAAGGAAGGCCGAAAGGGCTAATGCCAAAGAAAATGGCTTAAGGAGCCTTAAGCTATGAAAATATCTGTCAAATATAAACCTCAAAACAATGTTTCCGCTTTTATACCGCCTTATATGCCGATCTCATGAGGCCCCAAGGTCTTATGGCAGTGATATACGTCATCAGCCCTGAAGCTTGGTCATCCTTGCATAGTTGAAAAGATACTGCTGGATAACGCCTGCGCAGGGAGCGTATTCCTCCGGAAGGCTGCCCCCATATACGCTGTCGATGACTCGCTTCATCCAGACATCCACCGGAGAGACTTCCAGACGGTGATAAGCAAATAGGGCTACACAGGATGCCACCTTGATGCCTACTCCCTTAAGATCCATGAGCCGTTCTATGAGCTCCGCCGTAGGAAGCTCCTCAAGGCCTGAAAGCCCGCCCATGGCGCACCTACCCGCAGCCTCCCTCACATAGGGGAGCCTGTAGCCAAGACCGCAGGAGGCAAGCTCTGTTTCCGAAGCCCCTGCCAAGGCCTCGGGAGAAGGAAAGTCATAAAAGGTCTTCTCACTGCCGTCTGTATCCATGAAGTATCTCTTGGTCCCGAAGCTCTCACACAGCCTTTCGATGGCAGTGCGTATGGCAGGTATGGTCTTTCGCTGAGAGATGATAAAGGATATCAGCATCTCAAAGGGCTCCTGCCTCAGTATCCTTATGCCTGTCCCAAAGGAGGCGGCAGTCTTTAAAAACTCATCATCCTCCTTTATGAGGGCTCTGAATCCCTCATAGTCGGTATCAAGATCAAAATAATCTTTCCAGACAGAGCCAAATACTTCCTCTGTCGTATTGAAGGAAAAGCCTCCGTCCTTATTTCTTCTGATGATGAGCATCTGACCCTTGGCTATGAGGCTCACATCTCCATCGGGCCGGACCCCCATGCGGAAGCACTGCCCCGACTCAGCAATGGCTTCAGGGGACAGATCCCCGAAGCTCAGCTCATACTTAAAGATATCATCCTGCATATACCTTAAACGGATAACAGCTTCCGTCCTCCGTGCTTTTTGCGTAATAAACTATGATATGGTCTCCGCTGTCTCCCTCAAGGGATCCCTCCTCTATCTCACAGTTATCCTTAAGGAAGATAAGCTCCTCTCCCTCCTTTGTCTCAAGGGCAAAGGTGCTCATGGCATTTTCAGTGGTAGTACCCTCTGCACGGCATATCTCATAGCTGCCCTCAGGGAGCATGACCACAAAATCCACATTTTCACTATCGGAAATGATATCACCACAGAAAAGTATGGCTGTATCCGTACCTGCCACGGGATCAACCAGTATATCTCCCAGCTCCACTGAGGGGATGGCCCAGACATTTTCAGAATCATTTTTATCCATGAAGGTATAGACCGTGGTACCGTTTGATTCAGTCAAGACCTCGGTTATGGAGGCGTGCATGATACCGAAGTATTCCTGCTCCTTGGCATCTCCCTCACTTGAGGCCTCCGTCTCGGGATAGGTCTCAGAGATGAGCTCTGCCGAAGCCTCAGCGCTGCCTGAAGCCTCCGAGGCTGCTTCCAAGCTTTCCATGGATACCGTCTCCTCCGCCTCTGAAGCTTCCGAAGCCTCACTAAGCTCTAAGGCCTCAGTGCTCTCCGTCTTGTCTCCTCCGAAAAGTGAACAGCCGGAAAGCAGTACCGATATACAGCAAATTATAGCAATTTTTTTAGTCCATATCCTAAACTTCAATGTTTATCTCCTATCTTTTAACTTATAGCTTCATAAATCTTCAAAATTATATGCTGCTGCCGCTCCGTATAGCTAAGAGGGCAGGCCGCCGTCTCAGGCTCTCGCGCTAAGTCATCTCCCGGGAACTTGGCGCCGGACTGCTTCTTTATAGCCTCGATAAGCCTTGCCTTAAGCCTGTCTCCAAGAAAGGGGCTAAGGTCGCAGCGATGCTCTGCCAAACAGTCCTCAGGGACAAGTTCAGAAAGCCCAAGACCTCCAAGGGGGTCAAACAGGCATCTGAGGGGAAGCTCATCACAGCCCTTTCCACGGTAAAAACGCCGGAAGATATCCTCCGCATAGTCATATATATACGAATATAGTATATCCCTTATCTCTGCCTCCGATGGAAGGCCCCTGTCCTCGCTCTCCGCCTCCTCAAAGGAGTTGAGGAGCTGTATGTGGGTCTCCAAGAGGGCAGCAAGGCCGTCCTGCTCCTGCCTTCCAAGGAAAAGGGGCAGTGTAAAAAGCTCCAGATCCCAGATAAAGAGGAGGCTCCCCATGTCCCTTCCAAAGCACTCTGAGCAGACTTCAAAGGAAGCAAGGTCCCTTTGATAAGAGGTCTCTTTAACCGGACTGTCCCCTATCTCTCCCGCCATGGCCCTTCCAATAAAGCCTGCTATCTTTGAGCCTTCAAACTCAAAATAGCTCCTTGAAGCTTCATCTTTAAGGGACAGGGGCTCATCGAGTATACGGCTCAGGGAAAGCTCAAGCCTTTCCCTCAGGATGGCCTCATCCATCTTTATCTCAAATGCGTCATCATATAGCTCTGGCATAGGTCCTCCGCATCACAGGGCTCCAAGGACGATGATGCCTGCCCAAAGTATGAGCATAAACACATCTATGCCTATGGAGATATATGAAAGCAGGTGAGCCGTCTCCGGCTCCTTAAGGCCAAAGGCAGCAAAAATGACTGCCATGACTGAAAACAGCATGGAGCTTATGCCCAAGGCCCCGGCAAGCATGGGGGCCTGACCGCCGGCCCTGACTGAGATATAGATATCTGCCCCGAAAAGAAGCAGAGCAAAAAGAGTGGTAAAAAGAGCATACCACCCATTCTTTGCTAAAGGTTTTTTAATATATGAATATTTTTTTAATTCTTTTTCCGGCAATGTATCTCCTGAAATGCTTATCTTTTCTTATCCGCCGATACCTTCCTTATGCTGACGTGCTTCCTGCGCTCCTTAAGCCGTCTTTTGTCCCTGCCTGAGCGTATAAGTCTAAAAAGGACAAAGCCTAAGGCGGCTCCGATGGTATTGAGCAGGATATCATCCACGTCAAAGCTTCCTACCCTGAATATAAGCTGGGTACACTCAATGAAAAAGCTGATAAGGAGCCCTACCGTGACAGCTCCCAGCGCCCTCTTGCAGCGCCTCGATATGACCGGCAGCAGAGCTCCGCAGGGAATGAAGCAAAGGACATTGCCCGCCAGATTAAGAAAACAGGCCCTAAAACCAAGTTCCCTCCTGAATACCCAGAACCTCCGTATCTCGGTAAAGGGTATCAGATTGAAGCGCTTCACAGCGGTACCTGCTTCTATGCTTCCCCGTCCAAGGGCCTCTGCAAAAAAAGTAAAATATGAAAGCCCTATTATATAGATGATAAAAACAGCCCAGCAGAGCTTAACTGTCTTAGAGGTATCTTTTATCATTTATACCATATTTTCCCTTCTTCCACAAGCAAAGCCATAGTCTATGCGCTCCGCAATGGTAAAGCCAAGCTTCTGATAAAGATAAAGCGCAGGCGTATTTTCAGAAAAGACCTCAAGCATGGCCTCGGTCATACCCATCTCCTTAAGCCTGTTAAGCAGTCCGCAGAGGAGCTTATAGCCATAGCCCTTCCCCCGTCTGCTCTCATATACCAGCACGCCGTAGATATAAGCACTGCCGTCCCCGTTTAAGCGGTAATTTGCCTCGCCATAGGCCGCCTCCGCATGGAAGCTCTCTCCCTCATCATAAAAGGAAAGACCAGCCTCTGCATCAAAACTCCTTTCAGCAAGGCTCAGCTTCATCAGATATTCGCTGTGGTCATAATAGCCTCCGATGGAGCTCAGGGCCCTTTCGGCAGGCTCATTTTTATATATCGAAAACAGTACCGAGGGAGAAAGCACCGGCCTTGCCGTCTCATAAAGCTCTGAAAATATGCCCTGTCTCCTATGGTCCGGTGCAGTAAAGGCTGCAGCCTCCGAAAGCTCCTCTCCATCCTTGGTGCTGCCAAGATGCCATATACATAAAAGGCCCAAGAGCCTTTCTTCCGGGTCATCTGATCCCTCATCATATCGAAGGAGATAAATGTCCCCGTCCAGAGGATAGCTGTAGCGGGTCCCGTCAGCCTGATTGCAGGCATCCACGAGCTGCCTTACCGCCTCCTCTTCCCTATCATTTAAATGATCCCGAAAAGCTATGGCTCTCCGGGATCCTGTCATGCTGAATGAACTGCCGTCAGTCATCCTTTTCTTCCTTTTTTTCCTCCTGCCCGTCTGCATCCTTAGGCTTAAGTCTGAGGCTGACCTTAGTGGCCACCCTATCTTCCACATTGAGGATGCGGTACTGGGCGGCTGCATCCTCCACATCTATCGGGCACTCCGAGGGAGAAGGGATGCGGTCCAGAAGCTCCGTAAGATATCCGCTCAGGGTATCGCAGTCGCTCTGTATGCCAAGATGAAGCTCCTCATTGAGGTCGCTAAGGAGAGCCGATCCCAATATCTCATAGTGGTCCTTATCTATCCTGCGGATGGGTATCTCTATCTCCTCTCCGTCCTCATACATATCTCCCACTATCTCCTCCACAAGGTCCTCCATGGTGAGCATGCCGCTTACTCCGCCGTACTCATCCACGATGATGGCTACCTTCTGGCTGCGCTGCTGCATCTCCCTGAACACGGCATCGGTCTTCATATTTTCAGAGGCAAAGAACACCGGCTTCAGAAGGGACCTGACGTCCACATCATAGAAGCTTCCCTTTTCTTTGGCCTTTATGGCAAAATCCTTCATGCTGAGGATGCCTATGACATTGTCTATATTTTCCTCATATACCGGAATGCGGCTGTGTCTGGATCTAAGTATCTCGTCTATGTAGTCATTGACCGGGTCGTTGAGATCCACGGCTACCATATCCTGTCTCTGGACCATGACCTCCCTGACCTTCTTATCATCAAAGGAAAAGATAGAGGTTATCATCTCCTTTTCGATGTCATTGAATACACCGGTCTCAGTACCGGTCTCAAGCAGGGATTTTATCTCCTCCTCGGAAACATTCTGCTCTAAGTCATCGTGATAGAGGCCCAAGAGCTTAAGCAGCCCATTGGTGCTTGCTGAAAGCAAAAACAGCACCGGCGACAGTATCTTCGATAAGAAGTAAATGGGCTTGATGCACATGAGACTGTAGGTCTCTGCATAAAGCAGGGCTATGCGCTTAGGCACCAGCTCTCCTATGACAAGATTGAAATAAGCCAGCACCGCAGTTACGACTACGTTGGAAACTGCAAGACTCAGGGTATAGCCGACTCCCCTTAACGAAAGCCAAGCTGCAAATACCTGAGATATGCTGTTTGCTGCAAAAGCCGAGCTCGCAAAGCCGGCTAAGGTTATGGCTACCTGAATGGTAGACAGGAATTTGGTCGAGTCTTCTGCGACCTTTTCGACAAGGGCCGCTTTTTTATTGCCCTCCTCTGCAAGTCTGTGTATCCTGTTCTTATTTACGGATACTACTGCCATCTCAGAGCCTGAGAAAAAGGCATTGATCAGTGTAAGTACTACAAGTACCGCTAACTGATAGGCTATACTGCCAGATCCCGGATCTACGTCCATATCTTTTGAAAATCCTCCTATAAAATAAAAAAATATTGGGCCGCCAAGTGGCCAAGCTCCCTCCTTCTGAGAGCTATACGCGTGATTTTATCATAAAAAGCGCCGTATGTCTACGTCAGCGAAAAAGCAACAGCTTATACTTCGCAGGACTTAGGAAAGTATCCTCTCCACCGCCTCAAGAAGATCACCGGCTTCGATATCCACCAAGGCCTCCTTATCCTCTATCTCCTCCTGCTTTCCGCTATGGACCAGCACCGTCTTTGTACCGGCCTTCCTTCCGCAGCTCATATCCATGGCCATGTCCCCTACCATGTATGAGGCAGAAAGGTTTATGTTGTAGCGCTTTGCTGCCTGATAAAGCATCCCGGCCTCCGGCTTCCTGCAGCTGCACTCAAACTTGAGCTCTTTTACCTCCCCTTCAAAGCCCTTATGGGAATGATGGGGGCAGAAGAAGATATCATCAAGATAGGCTCCCCGCTTTCCCAGCTCCGTCTCAAGCTTGGAATTTATCTCATAAAGCCCCTCAAGGCTCAGCTCCCCCCTTGCTATGACCGGCTGATTGGTGACAAGCACGGCAAGGTACTCGGATTCATTGATGCGCCTTATGGCCTCTGCCGCACCTTCGATGAGCTCCAGCTTATCCGGATCCGCTACAAAGCCCTTATAGACATTTATCGTTCCATCCCTGTCAAGGAAGATGCACTTCTGTTTATTCCTCAGGTTCCTTGCCTCTACGGTGCCGTTTTTTATATCCTCCGATACGGCCTTATAGCGCTCTGGTGTGCCCATATCCTTCACATACTCCGTAGAATGAAGGGCATAGACCTCCCCCTTTTCAATGAGCGGCCTTATGATATCCTTATCAAGGTCCGTCTTATGTCCCTCTATAGGTTCCGGTATAAGACTTAAAAGCCCCCTTTTGAAGGCATATATACCCGCATTGACAAGATTATGATAATATCCATCCCGTTCCTTGGACTTGGGAAGCACTCCCGTCACAAGGCTGCCCTGTTCCCTCTCTATAATCTCCCTTCCAAGTCCGCACTTGTCCTCGGTGAAATCGGAAACGGAGAGCTTATACTCGGTAAGTATGACATCACTGTCATAGGGGTGGGAATTCGGATGCACAAAAAGGGTCACAAGGCCGCCCATCCTCCTGTGCTGCTCCATAAATCGTCCGAAATCCACAGACAGCATCAGATCTCCCATAAGGAGCAGGAAGTCATCATCGCAAAGTTCCCGAAGGAACCAGAGGGCTCCGGCTGTCCCCATGGGATAGTCCTCATTGACATAGCTTATATTGACGGAAAAGCGGCTTCCATCTCCAAAGTAATTCCTTATATGCTCGGCCTTATATCCGGTCATGATGATGATATCCCTTATGCCGCTCCTTCTGAGCTCATCTATCTGATATTCCAGTATGGGCTTTCCCAGTACGGGTATCATGGGCTTCGGGAGCTCCTCAGAGATGCTCCTTAGCCTCGTTCCCTGACCGCCTGCCATGATGATAGCTTTCATATGATCTATATCCTTCCTTTTTTATATCCCTTTCCAAATATATACGGCGAGCCCTCAGCCACCTTACTATTGATCAGACCTATATCCCTGTCCGTACTCAGGGCTTGGCTTGGCGGGACTTCGGCTCCCTCTTTTTTTCACCTTCAGGCTTCACATCCCTAAGGGCCTCATTTTGGGCAAGCTCCTCTATCTTCCGCTCCAGCTCAGATATGTGCAGGCTCATGGTAAAGGTCTTCATAAGCAGTATGAATATCATGAACAAAAACAGGAAGTTCGCCGTGGAATATATGCCAAGCAGGGCGGACAGGGCATCCGGCACTGCGGGGAACAGGGCAAATATCACCACCATCACGCATATAAGCACCCAAAATACAGCATCCTCGAGGCGCATCTTCGAGCGTCTTATCTTCTGTATCACCACCCCGAAGGTAGCTAAGGAAACTACCACAAGCACTATCCTGAAAAGCGTAGTCATCATAGGAGCTCACCTCTGTCCTTATCTTTATCATCAGGTTCATCAGCCTTACTTAGGTCCTTTGTTTTACCGGCTGTCTCTCTGTCCTCATACATCCTCTTTACAAAGGTCTTATTGGAGCAAAGCCATGAAACTGCCTTTTTTGGCAGGGTCTCATAATGCCTGCCAAGGAGATATCCAAGGTATCTGAAGCCGCTGTTCCAAAAAAGTCTTATCACTGACAACAGCTTTCCCTTTGAAAGCAGGTATCTCGCTGTGGAAAGGACGAGCCTTATGCCCTCGCCCTCAGACCTGATGCCGTCAAATACCTCCTTATTCATGGACTGGCTCATACCAAGGTCAAAATTACGGTGGAGCTGCTCCATGGCAGACAGGTCGTGGCTGTGCAGGACCTTGGCCTCAGCCTCGTAGCTTATCCCATAGCCCTCCATAAGAGCCTTATGGGCATATATCATATCCTCATTGAAGATGGCCCTGCCGATAAAGCCTCCAAGCTCCTCAAATATCTTCCTTTGATAGGCACAGCAGACATTGGAGGCAAAGAAGGCCTTGATGCCGAGCCTCTCTATATCAGCCTTGGTCTTGATAAGAGGGGTCTCAGGATAATTGAAGCCCCTTGTATAGGCCTCGGCCATGCCGCAGTCCTCCCTCGGAAGCTGTCTTGCATAGGCCATGGCCATGGGCTCGCCCTTGGGTCCCTTCCTCTCAAGGATGCCCTCACAAAGCCTCTCTATAAGTCTCTCATCGCAGGGCACTGCGTCATCGGTCATACATATAAAAACCGGGGATCTTCCCAAGGATATGCCATAGCTCCTTGTAGCAGCATGGTCAAATTCTGATTTTTTTATATGCTTAAGCTCTATGCACCCAAAAAGCCCTGAAGCTTCATCCGAGTCAAGCTCCCTGATAAAGCTCTTCATCTCATCTGAAAGCAGGCTCTCCTCGGTATTTATAAGGATGAGCCTTTTGGGAAGCAGCGTCTGCCTTGAGAGCATCAGAAGCTGCCTTCTGAAGGCCTCCTTTGGCTTATAGACCGGTATGATGATGTCAGGTCTTATCAGTGTCATTATTATTCCTTCCGGATACAAAGCCCTTTTTTACAGCACTTATGCTTACGATGGCAAAAATGCCCAGCATCAGGAGCATCAGCACAAGGTATGAAAGGGCTCCGCCCAGCATGCCATAAGCTCCCACCAGCAGCATACTGAGTCCAAGAGCCAAAACGCTCCCTATAAGGTAGATAAAAAATATCTGAAGCTGCCTTCGCATTATCACAAGTATATAGTAAAACAGATTGTTGAGGGCATATATGCCTCCGCCAAGTATTATCAATGAAAATACCATCCGCTGGGCATAGAGCTGTCCCTCGTAGCCCTTTCCGAGCAAAAGCTCAAATATCCCAAGCACAGGGCCGGAAAGCAGCAGGCTCAGCACGAAGGCCGCTGCCGTAAGTCCGATTATTATAAAGGCTATGCGCCTCACAAAGAGCAGAAATCTGTCCCTGTCTCCCTGTTCAAAGGCTGCGGCAAGCTCCGTCATAAAGGGCTTGATTATAAAATTTGCCATCAGATATATGACATTGGTAGGCATGAACAGTATATTGAATATGCCCGAGGCTCCATCGTTCATGAACCAGTCTATGGCATACTTGGCCGATGAAAAGATATAAAAATCCAAAAATGTCGACAGGAAAAGAGGCAATGAGGCCAAAAGCAGGCTCCTGCTCCTTTTCATACTGTGGGAAAAAGCAGTCTTAGAAAGACTTACGCCGCTTAAAAAGCCCCTTATGTTAAACACAAAAAGGCCGAAGATCTGGGCACAGAGCCCAAGGAAGGCCGAGATAAGCAGGCTTCCCGTCAAAGCAGCGCAAAAAAGGAAGGTGAGCATGGAGACAAGGCTCCTGAAAAAAAGAGCCCTTCCTCCTATATATAGCTTTCCATCCCTCTGACATTCAGACTCATATACGTCCGCATATCCGTCCACAGCCTTATAGGCACAAAGGAGCAGTATGGCAGCTGCCTTATAGGGCCCATAGTCTCCGAAAAATGAAAAGCCTGTCAGATAAAGGGCTGAAAAAACAAGAGCCAAAAGGCTGGTTAGCCTCCTTGTATAAAGGTAGTCTCCGAAGCTGTATTCTCCCTTGGTATCCGTGATATGAAGGGGCCTGATGCCAAAATAGGCAATGATAAAGATATGCTGTCCCAGCGTCGAAAAGCCAAAGCCGAATACCCCTCCGTCATCGGGTCCGAAGAGCCGAAGGGCAAAAAATGCCATGGCCATGGAGGAAAAAGCATATATCAGACTTCCTGCCATGTTCCAGAGTATATCAGCCTTTCCGGTTTTCAAGCTCTGCTCAGTCATGGTCTCTGAATACCTGTATCAGCAATATGGAGGTAAGCATCCTCAGCATATAGCGTATCGCATTTATCGGGTTGATATAAAGAGAGGCTCCCCCCTCCCGTTCAGATACATGGATGGGCACCTCTGCCGTCTTGGCCCCATTTTTTATCAGGAAAGAAATGGTATCAGGCTCAGGGGCAAAATTGAGCCTCCAAGCAAAGAAATCTATCATGCGTTTATTGTAAAGCCTTAAGCCGCAGGTCGGGTCGCTCATGTTCTTTCCCGTAGTCAGCTTCACTGCAGCCCGTATCAGCTTGCTTCCCAGATTTCTAAGTCCGCCCATCTCGTTTTTGATGCCAATAAAACGGGAGCCCATCACTATGTCATAGTCTCCCTCAATGGCCTTTTCATACATGGCCTTTATAAACTCAGGCCTGTGCTGCCCGTCTCCGTCAAACTGCACTGCAAAGCTGTAGCCCTTCATGGAGGCATACTTCATGCCTGTCTGAAAGGAACCAGTAAGACCAAGATTGACAGGCAGGTGGATCACATTATAGCCCCTCCTGTCACATATACGGTCTGTCCCATCGGTGGGACCGTCGGTCACTATCACATAATCATAGCATGGATAATCCCTTATCAGCTCATCCACCACCCGTTCTATATTCTGAGCCTCATTGTAGGCAGGAATGACAAGGATCAGGTCATTTTTCTTTTCGGACACGGTTTCTGCCTCCGTGCCCCTATCCAATATCTTATCCATATCAGACATTTCCATCTTCATATATCCTGATATCTATATCCTTATAGGCATGTATGCCCTTTTTGACTTCAAATAATGAAGGGTCGGCCTTTTCCCCCTTGGCCCAAACTGCATAAGCCTTGGGCAGGTCCACCCCTGCCGCGTGGGAAAAGGGATATCCCCCGCCGAACCTTGCGTTCATATCTATTATATAAGAAGGACCCTCAGCAGAGACAATGACGTCCATATCCATATTGCCTATATGGTGAAGGCACTCGGACACGGACCTTCCAAGTTCAAATAAGCTCTCATATACCGGGGCCTCCTTGGTAAGGACCAAGGCCTCATCGGTCTCCCCTGACCTCATGGCAAGCTTTTTCCGTATCACCACCGATACAAAGGCTCCGCTGAAGTCATTTATCACATCGAGACCAAATTCCTGTCCCCTTATCTCCTCCTCTATAAGCACCCTGCCTTCTCCTGACAGTCCGGCCTTTTCTTCGGACTCATATCTGAGATAGCTGTCCTCTATGCGGCGCTCACAGATACGATAGAGGGGAGAAAGCTCCTCCTTTGCCTCTGCCTTAAGAAGGCCTATGGAACCCATGCCGAAGCGGGGCTTTATATAGGCCGGAAAGCCTCCTCTGTAGTCATTGACTGAGCCGCCATACTCAGGCACGGAAAATGAATGCCCGGAAAGCCATTCATTCATCCTGAGCTTGTCATTGCATATCTCGAGCACACTTCGGTCCGATACTGCAGGAAATACTCCGGCTTTCAGGAATTCATCCCGGTGCTTCGATATCATCCACACATCTATGTCAAAAAGCGGAACCAGCAGACCTATCTCATGCTTCCTGCAGAACTCCAGCAGAAAGGGTATATACTCATCAGCATATATGAGGGGAGTGAGCACATATCCATCCGCCTCGCAAAGGGCGGGAGAAAGGGCAGAGTTGGCAGCATAGACCTTAGAGCCCTCTCCCAAGGCCTCCTTAAAATATCTTACGAGATATGTTCTGCGTCCTGCGCTGGTAAGTAAAATGTTCATAAAAATAATAAGTTTATTGACGCTACTACGTATTGCTGCGCACTTCGTGCTCCCGCAATACTGTTCTGTCATCAGAAAAGATTAATGACTCTACGACGCATCGCTACGTGCTTCGCACTCCCGCGCTGCTGCGCTGTAGCTTCATAGCGTTAATGACGCTACAACGTATTGCTGCGCACTTCGTGCTCCCGCAATACTACGCCATTCGTAATCCGCCGCCCCTTCGTTCCTCAGGTCGGCTCCTTACTCATGTCGTGCGGCATCCAAATCCTCTGCCTCAAATGTATGCTCATGCATGCATGGCATACATTCGCTGCTTCGGCTTTTTCTGCCTTGTAGCGTCATTGTAGCATATTCCTGTCAGATGGGTCAAATTTAAGGAGATCTGCTTTATTTCTGCTCTGTTTCTTTTTCCTTTTAGCTAACTGAATCATTGCTTTATTTGAAGCATGTCGTAAAAGAGGGGCAGGCCGCCTGTGTGTATGAATAGGATTGGTGAG
>DVNS01000035.1 GCA_018714145.1 Candidatus Avilachnospira avistercoris | reverse complement strand
CCCCCTGTAACTTATAATATTGACATAAGAAAGCACTCACTCCAAAAATGGATGCCAAGAGAATGTTATATGTCGGACAACGCCCATCCTGTGTAGCAGACAGAATGGGCGTTTACTTATCTTTCTTAAAGAATCGTCCTTACGGACGCAGCCTCACCTTGTTGGCAAACAGGGTGGGGCTGTTTTTTATCCCGTTATAAGCTTCACTATCGCTATAAGTATGGAAAAGACGGCTACGCCCTTTTTCAGGATGTCGGGCTTTATGAGTGCGGTATTGCGGCTTCCAGCATATACGCCTATGCCATGGCTTATGAGGGATATCACGAGTACCGCCATGATAGACGTGATATCGCATTGCAGAGTATAGCCTATGCTGGAGGGGATGGCTATAAATATGGAGTCAAAAAGAGCCACTCCCACGGCGGTCTTTACCGGTACTCCCATGAGCACTAAAAGGGGCATGACAAGGACCGGACCTCCGGCCCCGGAAAGGGCACAGACAGCGCCGGTAACTAAGCCGAACAGGACAAAAACCAAGGCAGGCATCAAATTTCGTTAATGTCAATGTATCTCGGCCTTATAGAGACTCCTGATACCTTTTTGCCTCGGCAAGTATCCTTTCCTCGTCAAGAGTAAGCACCTGTCCCTTTTCCATAAGTATGCGTCCGCCTACTATGGAATCTGAGACATCGGAGGCATCGACGCTTTCCAGAAGCGTGTTAGAAAGCCTGCCATAGACTGAAAGCTTGGGCTTTTGAATATCTATGCCTATAAGGTCAGCCCTTGCACCCTCCCGGATGACTCCGCCATCCTTCACGCCGAGGCAGGCCTGTCCTCCCTTTGTGACCATCTTAAGTATGGTCTTTGCCGGCATGATGGCAGGCTCGGAGAGGGGTACTCCAAAGCGAAGGTTCATGACTGAACGGAATATCTTCATCTCATTCCAAAGGCTGAGACCGCCATGGGCTGCTCCATCAGTTCCAAGGGCCACGGTGATGCCTTGGGAGAGAAGGGAGGGAGTATCGGGAGCTGCCTTACCGCAGTTGCTGAAGGGACAGTGGCAGACCTTTACATCGTGCTCCTTTAGGAGCTCCTTTTCATGCTCGGAAAGGAGCAGACTATGGGCTCCGAGAAAATCCCCGGAAAGGATGCCGAGCTTATCCAGATATTCGTAGGGCCTGAGATGCTCACGCTCCATAAAGAAGCTTATCTCACCGGGATATTCATTCATATGGGCCTGAAGCAGGGTATGCCGTTCCCTTGCCCGTAAGGAGGCCAGCTCCATAAGCTCCCTTGAGCAGGAGATAAGGGAACGAAGGGAATAATATACCTTAAGGTTGCCTCTGTTATGAAAGCTGTCATAAAGGCTGTCAGTGCGTCTTATGGCTTCCTCAGCATCCATGGCGATGCTGTCCGGCAGTCCCTTCTGGTCCATGGTGGAATAGGACAGGGCGCCTCGAAGGCCGCTCTTAAGATAGACCTCTGCTGCTTCCTCCATATAGTAGCTTCCGGCGTCGATAAAGCCTGTGGTGCCGGAGCGTATCATGCAGAGAGCGGCAAGGCCTGCGGAAAGCCGCATCATATCAGAAGTGAGCGTACTTTCAAAGGGGAGCATGATACGGGTCCATATCATGGGCATCTCATCGAGTACCCTGCCCCGAAGGAGCTGCTGACCGGTGTGCATATGGGAGTCCACAAGGCCCGGCATATAGACGTGACCCCTGCCTTCCAGTATGCGGTCAAAATCGTAGGCTTTTAATAGCTCCTCAAGGGGAGCTATCCTTTCTATCCTTTCGTCCTTTATGGCAATGCTGCTTCCATTTATCAGCTCAAAATCCTCATCCACATAGTCGGCATTTTGAATCAGAAGCTCTGCGTGCTGTTTCATAAATTCCCTCCTGCTGGTATAAGCATTTAAGTGAGATATTACTGCGTATAATTATATAGTTTTTTTCATCTATCAATGGTAACAGCGAATGAAAAGCCTGTCAATTTATAAGCGTATTATATCACAGTCGGAAACGAAGGAAGCACGAGCACAGCGAGTATTTACTTCGTCCGACCGTGATATGATTGATCTTTGATTGCGAATAATATAACCAGCGACAAATTAATAGACAGAAAGTTAAGATTCTGTGAATTTTGTTGAATATTGGAGGCAAAAATGCTATTCTTTAATAACATGCGGATATGGCGGAATTGGCAGACGCGCTGGATTTAGGTTCCAGTGGGAGACCGTGCAGGTTCAAGTCCTGTTATCCGCATTGTTCTCATTATATCACTCAGGACGGACTTCTGGTCTGCTCCATAATTTACATATATACCATTATACCATCCCATTATTTCCATATTAAACTTCGATAAAAGGATCAGATATGAGAGAAAAACTGGAAACATTATCACTTGTCCAGCTCAGGGAGCTGGGAAAGGCACAGGGACTCAAGGTGTCCGGCCTAAGAAAAGGGCAGATCATCGATATGCTTTGCGAGATAGCAGAACGAAGCGGTGAGGGAAAGCCTGCAGAGACTGCGGATGCAAAGCAAACGAAACAGTCAGAAGAAGCAAGGCCCCAGACCGACAGGGGCTCAGAGCTAAGAACTCAGGCTGTCCCTGAAGATGCGGGGAGCTATAGAGAGCCCTCCGGAGAGCAGTATGCACAGGGCGGACAGTATGTTCAGCAGTCCTATGGACAGCAGGCTCCATATGCTCAGGCCCAGCAGCAGTATGGACAGCCTCAGCAGCAGTATATGCAGCAGTCAGTGCAGTATGGACAGGGCCAGCAGCTGCATCAGGGCTATGGACAGCAGCCCCAGTATGGCCAGCCCATGCAGTACGCTCAGCAGCCTCCGACTAATAAGGCGCAGGGCATACTCGAGGTCATGCCTGACGGCTTCGGTTTTATCAGAGGAGATAACTATCTGCCCTCTGAGTCGGACGTATATGTGGCTCCGGGCCAGATAAAGAAGTTCGGCCTTAAGACCGGAGATATCATCAGCGGAAGCTGCAGGCTGAAGTCCAGCTCAGAGCGTTTTGCCGCCCTTATCTACATAGATTCGGTAAATGGCGTGCCGGCTGACATGATGACTAAGCGCAGGTCCTTTGAGTCCATGACGCCCATCTTCCCCAATGAGCGCATCAAGCTGGAGATGAGCGGAAGGAAATATTTGCCCTTGAGGGTACTCGACCTTCTGTCCCCCATAGGCAAGGGTCAGCGAGGCATGATAGTATCTCCTCCCAAGGCGGGAAAGACCACCCTCCTTAAGCAGGTGGCTAAGTCAGTCATCAGGGATAAAAATATCCACCTTATCATACTGCTTATAGATGAGAGACCTGAGGAGGTCACTGACATGAAGGAGGACGTAAAGGGGGACAATGTGGAGGTCATCTATTCGACCTTTGATGAGCTTCCTGAACGCCATAAGCGTGTGTCTGAGATGACCATAGAGAGGGCCAAGAGACTGGTGGAGGAAGGCAAGGATGTGGTCATACTGCTGGATTCCATAACAAGGCTTGCAAGGGCTTATAACATGGTCGTGCCCCCTTCAGGACGTACCCTTTCAGGAGGCTTGGATCCCGGAGCCCTGCATATGCCTAAGCGCTTTTTCGGCGCAGCCCGCAATATGCGTGAGGGAGGCTCCCTTACCATACTGGCTACAGCCCTTATAGATACAGGAAGCCGTATGGATGATGTCATATACGAGGAATTCAAGGGCACCGGCAATATGGAGATAATCCTTGACCGCAGACTGTCTGAAAAGCGTATCTTCCCTGCCATAGACATACTTAAGAGCGGAACCAGAAGGGATGACCTGCTGCTTTCGGAAGAGGAGCAGAG
>DVNS01000034.1 GCA_018714145.1 Candidatus Avilachnospira avistercoris | reverse complement strand
CCATATTAAACGGAGCGGTTTTCAGCATAATTAACTTTGTCTTTTAAAAATACTCTCTTAAATGCTTAATTACTTCTCAGCCTCGGCAGTCTCGGTACCCTCCTCGGTCTCTGCCTCAGGTATCTCAGCATTGTGAGGTGCGGAAAGGGATACGACTATCTCCTCAGTATCCACATTGAGCTTTACGTCCTTATCCTTTGCTATGGCAAGGTCGGCTACCTTGATGGCGTCGCCTATCTTCATGCCGGATACATCTATCTCTACCTTTTCCACAAGGGCTGAAGGCACTGCCCTGTAAGGTATCTCCTCGAGATGTACTGAGAGCACGCCCTGAACCATGTCGTGATTGAGTATGACGACCTCTGCTGCCGCATTTATCTCCTCACCGCTTACGAGCTGCTGGAAATCTATCTCATTGATCTGTCCCTTCATGGCATCATAGGAGATGTCCTTGATGAGCACATCATAATCCTCACCGTCTACTGAAAGGTTTATCCTGCTGCCCTTCTGGTTGGTCTTAAGGAACTTCTGGGTCTCAAGCTTCTCCATCTTTACGGGTATGGAGTCCTTTATCTCCTTTCCGAAGATATTGCCTGTGACGAAGCCCTCGCGTCTAAGCTTCTTTGCCTTTACCGATAAGTCTCTTTTTTCAGCTTTCAAAGTAGTCATTTTATCTTTTCCTCCTTAAACTGACTTGATGCTTAGCGGCCTTCAAATTTGCTGTAGCAAGATGCGGCAAATAGGTCTGTTAAGTAGTTGTATTTTGTTTTCAAGTATATTATAAACCCGTTGTCAAGGGCCTTCTGAAAATATTTCCTAAATGGCTTGGCTCCCCTTCGCTTAAGTCCTGCCGTAAGCTTTAAAAACTAAGGCCTCGTCCATACCCTCAGGGCAAAAGCGCCAGATTTTTCTTTTTGAACACGCTGTATGTATATGCTGACACTATCACCGTCAGTATGTCCCCGCAGAGCTGGGAGAATATGATGCCGTACATCCCAAAAATGGCATTGAGTATGAACTGCATCGGTATGTTGAATACCGCCCAGCGCATGATAGCGAGGAACAGGGACTTGTTGCCGTAGCCGAAGGACTGGAACAGATGCAGGGTAAAGAAGCTCATGAACATAAACGGTGAGGCCAGCACCCTTGCCCTGAGGAAATCCTCAGCAAGCTCAAGGGTCGCTGCATCAGAGATAAATATGCCCACCAGCACCGGCGCAAATATCTCATATGTGATGATGCTTATGATGGCTATGGTAAGTCCAAGCCTCCTTGCGCAGCGGATGACCCCGTCCATACGCTTATGGTCCCCTGAAGCGAAGTTATATGCCACAAGGGGCATCATACCCTGACAGATACCTATGCCCACATTGATGGGGAGGCGCTCTATCTTAAGGACTATGCCCATGGCTGCAAGGGCTATCTCACTGTAGCCCACCATGAGCTTATCTATGACCACCCCGTTCAGATCAAATAAAAATGAGCTCACCGAGGCAGGTATGCCTACAAAGAACATAGAATAAATGCTCTTTTTGCCCGGGAGGCCATTTCTCGGATCAAAGCTTACTACCGCATCCCTCTTTCGCCCTGAGACATATATAACTCCGAAAAAATATAGACAGGCTACACAGTTTGAAAGGAAGGTGGCTATGCCGACGCCAAGGACCTCAAGGCCCTTGGGCAGTATGACGAACATAAATAAGGGGTCAAGGCCTATATTGAGCACGCCTCCAAGAGTGATGCCGAAGCTTGCCTCCTTGGACATGCCTGTGCTCCTCACCAGATTTGAAAGCACATTGGAAAGCACCGTGGGCACGGCCCCAAGGACAATGACGCAGAATACATACTGTCTCGAATACTCAAATATGCTCTCACTGGCCCCAAGGAGCGTAAGTATGGGTGACATAAAGACAGCCATTATGACCGAATAGATGAAGGCCATGGCTATGGAGATATAGATGGCGAACCAGCTTACCCGCCTTGCTTCCTCCTGCTTGCCTTCGCCAAGGAGCCTTGAGATAAGGGTGCCTCCGCCTATGCCTGCAAGGCCCGCAAGGCAGATAAGAAGATTGAATACCGGAAGTATCAGGGACACGCCTGCCACCATGTAGGGGTCATTGGTACGGCCCACATAGAAGGTGTCAGCCATGTTGTAGATGAGCACCACTATCTGGCTTATGATGGTGGGCACTACCATGAGCCTTAGGGCCGTGGGCACCGGAAGCTCCTCAAATATCCGCCTGCGCTTGTCATTTTCCTCTGCTAACATAACTATCCCCCATAAGCTTAACATTTTCATTTATAAGTATAGCACTGGGGTCAGAGAAAACAAGCTTGAAATTGGAAGCGCTGACATAGGCGGCTGACCCATGCCTATATGTCATCACCGGCGTCATAAGATGTCTTAGGGATAAGGAGATATTCTCCTAAAAAAGCCCCGGAGATATCATCCCCGAGGCTCTTATATGTTTATGCTATCTTATGTATCCAGCCCTCCGGAGCTTCTATGGTCCCGAGCTGTATGCCCGTGAGGGTATCATAAAGCTTCTTAGTCACCGGTCCCGGCTCCTCAAGGCCCTTTCCAAATACTATATCCCCCTCATGGCTGTGGACCAGACCTACAGGAGAAATGACAGCGGCGGTACCGCAGAGTCCGCATTCGGAAAACTCTCCTATCTCTGCAAATTCTACCCTGCGCTCCTCCACCTTAAGTCCAAGATAATGCTCTGCCACATATACCAGCGAGCGCCTTGTGATGGAGGGAAGTATGGAACCGGACTTCGGGGTCACAAAGGTACTTCCGTCAGCGGAGATAAAATAGAAATTAGCTCCTCCGGTCTCCTCCACATACTTATGCTCCTTGGGATCAAGGAACATATTTTCAGGGTAGCCTGCTTCCTTAGCCACCTCATGGGCATGGAGGCTCATGGCATAGTTAAGTCCTGCCTTGATATGTCCGGTGCCATGGGGCGCCGCCCTGTCATAATCACTTACCATGATGGCAATGGGCTTTGCTCCGCCCTTAAAGTAGGGACCCACCGGCATGACTATCATCCTGAACATATATTCATCTGCAGGCTTTACTCCTATGACCGGCCCCGAGCCGAATATATAGGGTCTGATGTAAAGGGATGCTCCGCTTCCATAGGGCGGGACATACTCGATATTGGCCTTTACGACCTTATCAAGAGCATCCATAAATCTTTCCTTGGGGAATGGAGGCATGCACAGAAATTCCGCGGAATATGCCATACGCTCCGCATTGAGCTCCGGCCTGAAGCATACTATATCACCATTTACCGTCTCATAGGCCTTCAGACCTTCAAAGCACTCCTGACAATAATGCAGTATTCCGGCACACTCGTTGAGCACCACATTGGGGTCATCAGACAGTCTGCCCTCATCCCATGAGCCATCCTTGTAGCAGGACACATAGCGCCAGTCACAGCTCCTGTACTGAAAGCCTAAGTTTCCCCAGTCGATATCCTTTACCTTACGCATAGATCTCCCCTCCTCAAATACTAAAGCCGCAGGATAAAAAATACTGCGGCTGATAATAGAAAAAATTATAATAATGTCCAGCGATATTGCAAGAAAAAGTTGTTTTTAAATCTGAAAATAATACAAATGGCCTGTTTCTATTACCTGAGGTTATCTTAAGCATTTCCATAATGAAAGCTTAAAACCAGCATATCAGCAGCCTGTCACGGCTCCTTTTCTTCCCTGCAGGCCATAAAAAGACAGGCTCCGAAGAGGAAGACATGGCTATACATATAGTCAGCCAGTCACGACTCCTTCTCTTCCCTGCAGGCCATAAGCAGACAGGCCCCGCAGAGAAAGGCAATGACTATACATATCATCCAAGCTATGCGGTAGCTCCTAGTCACATCAAATACCGAGGATATGATAGGATTTGATATGGCGCTTGCCATCAGGGTAAATACGGATATCCTGCCGTATATGGTGCTGTATCGCTCCTGTCCGTACACTCCGCTTATAAGCGAGGGCATAAAGATGCTCTGGGTTGCAAGCCCTATGCCGAACAAGAAGGAAAATACTCCTATCATCACCACAGAGGGCGCTCCCGAGGCCAAGAACATGACTATATAGCAGCCAAGGGTGCCGAATACCCCAAGAATCACTCCGGCCTTAAGTCCAAGCTTATCAAAGAGCATGCCCATACCCACCTTGGAAAAAATATTTACAAAGCTGTAGAAGGACACCATCGCAGCTGCAAATGCCGCCGTATAACCAAGGGACTGGATGAAAGCCGGTATATGATAAAGGGCCACACAGGCAAAGGAATTGAAGAAAAGTCCTGCCGTAAGGAGCCAGAAGCGTTTCTCCTTATAAAGAGCCTTATCAAACTTAGGCTTCTGGGACTTAGAGGCCCTGTGAGCCATGGCCTCGGCACTCTTCTCCTCTCCCTCAGGGTAGTTCCTTACTATAAGAAGACAAAGGGGCGCTACTATGAGCATGATGACAAGGCCGATGACACGGTATGCCATCCTCCAGCCTTCAGCCTCTATGAGGGCCGTTATGGGCGAGGACCAGAACATGCCGCCGAGGCTCACCCCCACAAAGATGATGCTGATGGCAAAGGAGCTCCGGCCCTTGAACCATCTGAGCATAAGTATGGAAAATGGCAGGGCCAGCACAAAGTTTGAGGCCAGCTGCAGCACCAGCGTCAGTATATAAAGCTGATACACCGAGGAGGCAAAGCCCTCAAGGAATACGGATATGCCTGATATCAGTATGCCGAAAAACATATACTTCTTGACATTTTTATAGGCCAGCAGGTCTCCCGTAAGGGGCGAGGCGATGACGCTCGCTATGGAGCCCACGGTCATGGTCAGGGAAAATGCCGCCCTGCTGATGCCGAGTCCCTCGGTCACAGGCACGACAAAGAGGCCGAAGCTGTTGAAGCAGGTATAGTGAAGCGTAGACATGACCAAGGCCCCGTATATAACGATGAGCCAGCCATAATAAGGTTTCTTTCCTTCTTTCATCTTGCGTTCCTTTTTTATTTTCATTGAATGTAAAAATAAAACTGAAGCATATTTCAAAAAGCCTGAACATTCAAAAGCCATGCACTCCGAGTGGAGCACATGACTTTTGAATTATACTGCATAGTTCCTTCTTTTTAAAGCGGGAACATGAAATAGCACCAAGGTATCATGACTGCGGTAGTCACAAGGGCCGGCAGCCAGCCTATCTTAAGGAGATCCTTCTGGGTATATCCGCCGACAGACATCATAAGAGGAACTGCCACGGTCGAGAAGGGTGTCAGATAGGATACCCAGCAGGCTGCAAACAGCATATTGACAAGTCCGATGGGATTCCAGTTATATGCAGCACAGGTAAGAAGTGCCACGGGCACCAAGGTCTGGTAAAGGGCCATGTTGGACATGAACTGGGTAACTACGAAGCCCACGAGCCAGAATACGGTATAAACGAACAGATGACTCGGGTTCTCACCAAGTATGCTTGTAACTACGCCTGAGATGAGGTCTCCTGCTCCGGTAGCCACGAGGGCATTGCCTATGCCGAGGGATGCAACGAACAGGAAGATGGGCGGCATGCTGAGGGCCTGCATGGCCTCCTTCTCGGAAAGGACACCGGTAAGGATGACGAGCAGTGCGCCTACGATACAGATTATCCAAGTATCAACGCCGATATATGATGACAGCAGTATGCCAATGACTACTGCCACGAATATGCCATAGCCGAGGAATTCACGGATGGGATCCAGCGGAGGACGCTCTGCAAGCTTTTTCCGCTCCGCCTCATCCACAAGGGGTCCCTTGTCATCTGCAAACTTAGGGCAGACAAAGGCTCCCAGCAGTACTGCGATGATAAGTATGGGTATACGGACTATGAAGGCATCAAACATGCCTGACACATAGTTGAGGCCGTAGGTGGCAAACAGGGTATTGTTGGCTATGTAGGTGGTAGCGCCTGAGCCCAGAGGGAAGGCGGTAACTGTTGCTATCGAGATAAGTCCTATCGAGAATATGGCCTTTGAGGGGCTGACCTTCATCTTATGACAGAAGTCGATAACGAGGGGATAGCATATGGAAAATATCAGTATGGCTGAGGGAGCCACCTGAGCTATCAAAAGGGTGGCTATACAGTAGCCTATCATGCCCTTCGTAAATGAGCCTCCCGAGACCTTATATACAAGGTTCGTCACCTTATGCACCATCTGGGTTCGGTTAAGTCCGCCTGCTATGATGAACATGGAGCCCATGATGATGGCCGAGCTGTTTGAGAAAACAGAAAGGGCCGACTCAGGGCTCAGGCATCCGGTGATGGTAAGGGCCACCATGGACGTCATCGATACCAGCGGAAGCGGAAACTTATTTGACATATAAAACACAAGAGTTATCAGAAAGATAGCAATACAAATTATCTGCTGTGTCGTCATAACTAACTTATCTCCCTACATAATATTTTTGTCCGGCTTTATTTCTTAGCGGTTCATCGGAGGCTTTACGTCCTTAGGTATCGGGGACTCAAATTTGACTCCGCCGGTCCTCTCCTCCATCTCAGCCTTTGCCTCCTCTACCTTCTCAGGGTGGGCAAACAGATCCATGGCTGCTCCGGCGATTATCCTCCCTGCCTGCAGCATACCCTTCTTTGCCAGCGTGCTCTTGCCTACCGCCACCTCCTGCCAGGAATGCATGGCCGTGCCGTTCGGCATGGTAGCCATGCTTATCTGGGCCGTGGGACATACCACGCTCACATCGCCCACATCAGAGGAGGCTGCTGAGCTGCGCTCCACCGGCGACAGCGGCATGACCATCTCATGAAGGGGCGCGTCCGCCTCTTTAAGGAGCTCTTCGCGCTTAAGCTTATCCGGTATATCGCCTACCAGCATTTTATAATAGGCTGAGCTCTTTGCGTCCATGGTAGAACGGAAGCTCTCCGCATAGGCCCTATCCTCGTCGTCAAACTTCGGAGCCCCGAGGATATCCATATTCTCCTGCAGCACCTCGCTTAAGGTCCTGTTGGGAAGAGTGTTGGAGCAGGCCTTGATGAACTCTATGTCCACCTTGGTGCTCGTCATGAGCGCCGCGCCCCTGGCTATGTCATCTACCCGCTCCCGAAGGTCCTTGGCCTCGGTAAGGTCAGGGGCACGCATGAGATAAAGCACGTCCGCATTGGCCTGAACCACGCCCGGAGCCCTGCCGCCGGAATTAAGTATCGCATAATGTATCCTGCACTGGGTGGACACATGCTCCCTTAAGAACTGCACGCCCACATTCATCAGCTCGCAGGCGTCAAGGGCGCTGCGTCCAAGCTCCGGTGAAATGCCGGCATGGGACGACTTGCCGGTAAAATGATAGCATATCTGATAATTGGCAAGGGTGCTTCCCATGGAGACTGCATTCATATCCCCGGGGTGCCAAGTAAGGGCCGCGTCCAGATCGTCGAAGGCTCCGTCCCTAGATAAAAATCCCTTTCCGGCTCCGCCCTCCTCGGCGGGACAGCCGTAGAACCTTATGGTCCCCTCGCACTTTGAAAGCTCAAGATACTTCTTTACGGCAATCGCAGAGGCAAATACCGCAGCGCCTAAGAGGTTATGCCCGCAGCCGTGTCCGGCTCCGCCCTCGCATACCGGCTTCTTTTCCATCAGGTCCGCCTGCTGAGACAGCCCGTCCAGCGCGTCAAACTCCGCCAGCAGCCCGATGACAGGCCTTCCGTGTCCGTAGCTTGCCATAAAAGCCGTAGGTATGCCCTTAAGCTGTTCCTCTACGGTAAAGCCCTCGGCCTTAAGCGCCTCTATATAGGTCTTTGCCGCAGTGTCCTCATGATATCCAAGCTCCGGGTGGTCCCATATAGTATCGCTTATCCCGCAGATAAGCTCCTTTTTCTCATCTATCTCC
>DVNS01000003.1 GCA_018714145.1 Candidatus Avilachnospira avistercoris | reverse complement strand
AGGTGGATATCCTTATCCAGCGAGGAAAGGATATCATTCCCATAGAGATAAAGTCCGGCGCCGACTATAAAAGGCACGCCTCCCTTGATAAGATAATGAACGTAACGGAGTGGGGCCTGAAAAGGGCCATCGTATTATGTCGGGATAACATTCAGCAAGAAGGTGCTGTAACTTATCTTCCTTTATACTACTCCATGTTCATAAAGCCCGAGGAGATGCCCGAAAAGCTGATATATGAGCCTGACCTGAGTGGGCTTGGCATTTAGGCAAGGAGCTTCGACAAACAGGAGCTTATGAGCCTTGCGGCCTGTTCGGCGGCGGCTGCCATGTTTGCCTTGGCGGTCTCAGTATCCATGGCCTCGCTCAGTTTAGTCACTCCCCTTACTATCGGGAAGAATGCGTCTATACCGGCCTCATTGCAGGCCCCTGCTTCCTTGGTCACGCTCCCTGCAAAGGCTATGGTTATGCAGCCATGTCTCTTTGCCAGCTTCGCTACTCCCACGGGAGCCTTGCCCATGGCGGTCTGATGGTCCAACCGGCCTTCTCCCGTGATGGCTATATCAGCTCCCTCAAGCTCCTGTTCCAAGCCTACCGCTCCCATGATGAGCTCTATGCCCGGGATGAGCTCTGCACCAAGGTAGCTTATCAGAGCATAGCCAAGACCTCCTGCGGCTCCGGCTCCATGGACCTCTCTTAAATCTTTCCCAAGTACAGAAGCAGTCACATCTGCATAGTGAGCCATGGCCTTATCAAGACCTTCCTTCATGTCCCCGGTCACGCCCTTCTGGGGACCATATATATAGGTGGCTCCATTCTCTCCGCAAAGGGGATTATCCACGTCGCAGGCCACCCTTATGCGGCAGTCCCTAAATCTCTCATCAAGGCCTGAGATATCTATGCTCTCTATCTTGGAAAGAGCCGCCCCGCCCTCTCCGCAGTCATGGCCGTCACTGTCAGTAAAGCTCGCTCCGAGAGCCTTCAGCATACCTGTGCCGCCATCATTGGTAGCGCTTCCGCCTATGCCTATGATGAAATCACGGCAGCCCCTGCTCAGGGCATCCTTTATCATCTCCCCCACTCCATAGGTGGTGGCCGTGAGCGGATCTCTCCTGTCTGAGATGGTTATGCCTGCAGCCTCCGCCATCTCCATGACAGCCATATCCGAGGCTCCTTCACTTCCTCTTATGATGCCGTAGTGGGCCTTTACAGCTTCCCTGTATGGGCCTGTAAGGCTCACCTCTATACATTCTCCGGAAAGGCCCTCTATCAGGGCATCAGTAGTGCCCTCCCCTCCGTCTGCAAGGGGCTTCACCACTACCTCGGCATCAGGCATCGCCCTCAGTATGCCTTCCCTGGCTGCAAGGCCCGCCTCTATTGAGCTCATGCTCCCCTTGAATGAATCTATGGCTATGACTATCTTCATATGATATCCTTTTCCGGTTTTTTTAGTTTTATCCAAAGCCAAATGCGGCTTCATCCTGCAAGATGGCAGTAAATATCCTTTTATGATATCTTATCATGAAATCACAGGTGTTTGCAGAGATTTTCCCTCTATTCCACAATATTTTGTTTACTTTTAACATGGTAAAGCTTAAAATAGTTTAATCATCAGAAAGCATACCGCTCCAATGAGCGGTATAAAACATGATGCAAGAGGGGAACAGAGTATGGAAAGATTCACTACGCTTGTAGAGAGCGCAAGCAATTTCGTATGGAACTACCCGCTTCTGATACTTTTGGTGGGTACGGGAGCATTTTTCACCATCAGGCTGAGATTTATACAGGTGCGTAAATTCGGCGAGGGCATGAAGCGTCTCTTCGGAGGCTTCAGCCTCCATGGAAAGGCTGCAGGAAAGGACGGCATGAGCTCATTTCAGGCTGTATCCACGGCCATCGCCGCACAGGTAGGCACCGGCAATATCACCGGCTGCGCTACGGCTGTGGTCAGCGGAGGACCCGGAGCCCTGTTCTGGGTATGGGTGTCTGCATTTTTAGGTATGGCTACCATCTACGCCGAGGCCGTGCTGGCTCAGACATATAAGACCAAGGACTCTGACGGACAGGTGACCGGCGGTCCTGCCTACTATATAAGGGCAGCCTTCAAGGGAAAGTTCGGCAGCTTCCTTGCCACCTTCTTTTCTGTTGCCATCATCCTTGCCCTCGGCTTTATGGGAAACATGGTACAGGCCAATTCCATCAGCGATGCCTTCCACAATGCCTTCGGCATAGACCAGCGCATAGTCGGCGTCATCATCGCAGCTGTGGCAGGCTTTATATTTATAGGCGGAGTAAAGAGACTTGCCTCTGTTACAGAGAAGCTGGTGCCGGTGATGGCAGTTTTCTATATCGTGGGCTGTCTCATCATCCTCGGCATGAACATCACGGCTCTGCCTAACACATTTAAGCAGATATTTGTGCTGGCCTTTGACCCTCAGGCCATGGCAGGCGGCGTAGCCGGTGTGACCATACAGCAGGCCATGCGCTTTGGTGTGGCAAGGGGACTTTTTTCAAATGAGGCCGGCCTCGGCTCCACGCCCCACGCTCATGCCCTTGCAAAGGTGGATAAGCCTCAGGATCAGGGCGTAGTGGCCATAGTCAGCGTATTTATCGATACCTTCGTGGTCCTGACCCTTACGGGACTTGTGCTCATCTCCTCAGGCCTTGTGCCCGAAGGACTTACGGGCACCTCCCTTACTCAGGCGGCCTTTGCCCAGTCTTTCGGCGGCTTCGGACCCATTTTCATAGCCATATGTATGCTGTTCTTTGCCTTTTCCACCATACTGGGCTGGTACTTTTTCGGACAGGTCAACTTTAAGAAGCTGTTCGGCGTGAAGTCCATACCCGTATACAGCGTGATAGTCATCGTCTTCATACTGGTTGGCTCCTTCCAGAAGGTGGACCTCGTCTGGGCCCTTTCAGACTTCTTCAACGGAGTCATGGCCTTCCCGAACCTGCTGGCGCTTCTGGCACTTTCAAGTGTGGTCGTAAGGATAGGCCGCTCTAGCGATGGAAAATAGTTCAGCAAGGCATTTTGCTTAGCTTTAATACCTTTATGACATAAAAGGACGCTTCTTTGGCTTTCGCCGCTGAAGCGTCCTTTGTTTTTTATTTTCTTTATCGGTCAACTTTGTTTGCTTTATCGTTTAGTCATTCGTCCAAGCATTTGGGCCTCTTTAGACTTCCTTTTCAAATAAAGGATAGCTGCTTCCCTCTCATAAGCCCGTATATCGAACGAAAGCCCGTACATTCTTACAACACCACATTTATCTGGTCGTCGTTCAGCCAGTGTCTTACATTGTCCGCCGTTATCCGGGCCCTTATCTCCATGGCCTCGTCGGTAGCAAAGGCCACATGGGGAGTGAGGACGGTATTGGGAGCCTTTAAGAGGGCATAGTCTGAGGGGATGGGCGGCTCCATATCGAATACATCGATGCCGGCTCCGGCTATGGCACCATTTGTAAGGGCCTCCGCCAGTGCGTCATTGTCCACAACGGGGCCGCGGGCTGTATTGATGAGGACTGCGGTCTTTTTCATGAGACCTATCATTTCCTTGCTGATGAGCTTCTTGGTATCAGCATTGGAGGGCACATGTACGGATACGATATCGCTTTCCTTCATAAGCTCTGAAAGCTCCATGAAGCTTACGCCCTTCTGCTCCAGCTCAGGCTTTACGCTGCGGTTATAGGCTATGACCCTGCAGCCATAGGCCAGTGCAAGCTCTGCCACCCTCCGTCCTATGGCTCCGGTACCTACCACACCGAAGGTCTTGCCGTAGAGCTCTCTGCCCTGAAGTCCGGCCTTGGTGCCTCCATCCCTTACTGCCTTATCGCAGGCAGGGATATAGCGATAAAGGGAGCTTACCAGTCCGAATACCAGCTCTGTGACTCCGTTCGTAGAGTAGCCTGCCGCATTGCTTACGGCGATGCCCTTTTCCCTGCAGGCCTCAAGGTCCACATGGTCTACTCCTGTAAATGCCACCGCCAGATACCTAAGCTTCCCGCAGGCCCTGATGACCTCTCCCGAAAGGGGAGTATTGGCTATAACGAGGATGTCCGCATCCTTGGCCCTCTTTTTCTGCTCCTCCTTATCCGTAGTCTTCTCATCATAGCAGATAAGCTCATGCCCCAGATCCGTTATCTTTGAAAAGCACTGCTTAAGATAAGCATCCCCTACGCTGAGCGGCTCCATGACTACGATCTTCATTTCCCTGTCCTCCTAAGTAAGTTTTATTTTATAATGCCGGAGTACCGGCCAAAAGGCCAGCCTCCGGCTGTATTCTCAAAATATATAATTGCTGTGTTAAAGCAGCCCGCCATCAGGCTTGAAACCTATCAGCTTATCAGCCTGCGGTCACCTGTGTCGCCGGTATGGAACGTCCTTCTGCCAGCACGCCCTCATAGTATACCCTTACGTTCTGGGATTCCTCTATGCCGGAAAGCATGGAAGGATCGGCGGTAAAGGTAAATGAATCATAGCTCGTATCCACAGTGATGCTTCCCTCAGATACATCTGAAACAGGACCGGTGATATAATCAGCCGCAGCCTCCTCTGAATTAACTGCGTCCTCAGAAACTATCTTGATCGCAACGGGTGCTCCGCTTCCTGTGCCCTCGTCATCAGATACCTGATTTTCAGGGTAGATGCTGCCCATGTAAGTAACCCTGACCTCGGTTCCTGCCTTGATGCCTCCGAAGGTCACTTCCCTTGAGATGGAGTTATCAAAGCTGACCTCGGTGCCATTGGCATCTCTGATGGTAAGATCATTGATATCCACAAAGGTGACTGTACCATAAAGCGTGGGATTGACTCCCATGGAATCTGCCTGCTCCTCAAGATTCATGAGCACGGTGACATAGGCCGCATCATAGGGCTCTGCCGCATCGGGAGCATCCAGATAGGAGGTCTCCACATATGCCCCCTCGACAAGGTTAGCCTTATCAAGCTCGTCTATGGAAGCATTGGC
This sequence comes from Candidatus Avilachnospira avistercoris, assembly GCA_018714145.1. Taxonomy (GTDB): domain Bacteria; phylum Bacillota; class Clostridia; order Lachnospirales; family Lachnospiraceae; genus Avilachnospira; species Avilachnospira avistercoris. The sequence goes on along the minus strand of DVNS01000003.1, from coordinate 5,636 downwards.
AGTATCAAAGCTCATGGTAGTGCCGTCTATGGTATTGATGCTGAGTACGCTTCCGTCTATGCTGCTTACGGTACCCTCGACAAATACCTCCTCGATATACTCGCCGTCCTCGGTCACCATGCCGCCTACAGCTCCCTCTAATACCTCTCCGGAATCAGCTTCGGTCTCCTCAGCAGCCTCTGCTGCCTCGGTCTCTGCCGCAGCTTCAGTCTCCGCAGCAGTCTCGGTCTCCTCCTTCTTTCCTCCGCAGGCAGCCATGGATAAGGCCATAGCGGCTATCAGAAGTATTGCAAATATCCTCTTTTTCATAAATATCCTCTCTCTTTCTTAAATCCGGCCTTTTGCCGTATCGAATGATATCTTACTACAAATGCCGCCGTTAAACCATAAGAAAAGCTTAAAATTTCTTTAATTGAAGCGGGAAGTCGCTCATTAGCCGGACTTTGCCGCCAAAAATGAGCCCCAAGGGCTCCCCGTAACGATGATGGCCCCTCGCTCACGGACAATAGGATTTTCGTTCAAAAATCAAAGCAGTCGTCCCGCACTTTTCGCAGGCCTCAGGGCCTTAGCTTTGCTCGGAGCCGTCATTTCCCATTTCTTTAAGTCCCTCCAAGTAGGCCTTTATCCTCTTTTCATAACCATTTTCCGAGGGCTCATAGAAGCGCCTTTCCTTTATGCCGTCGGGAAGGTACTGCTGCTCCACATAATGCTTCGGATAGCTGTGGGGGAACTTATAGCCTATGCCCCGTCCCAGCTCCTCATGTCTCTGATAATGGGCATCCCGAAGGTAGCCGGGTATCTCAAGGTTTCCTGTCTCCCGAAGGGCCTCCTGTGCATTGAGCAGGGCTTTGTGTGTGGCATTTGACTTGGGAGCACAGGCCACATAGTTTGCCGCATGGGAAAGGATGATGGCTGCCTCGGGCATACCCACCCTCTCCACGGCCAATGATGCCGCCGTGGCTACGCAGAGGGCTATCGGGTCCCCATTGCCCACGTCCTCCGAGGCGCATATCATGATGCGCCTTGCGATGAACTTTATGTCCTCTCCGGCCTCAAGCATGCGGGCCAGATAGTAGGCCGCAGCATCAGGGTCACTGCCCCTCATGCTTTTTATGAAGGCCGAGATGATGTCATAGTGATTGTCCCCGTCCCTGTCATAGCCTATGGCCCGCTTCTGTATACATTCGGAAATGACCGGAAGGGTAAGGTGAATGATACCGTCCGGCCCCTTATCGGTAGTCAGTATACCAAGCTCTATGGCATTGAGGGCTGCCCTTGCGTCCCCGTCAGCCACATCGGACAGGAAATCCTCTGCGTCCTCATCTATGACGGCCCCGTAGATGCCCATACCCTGCTCGGTATCATTGACCGCCCGTTCGATGAGCTTTTTGATATCTTCCTTGGAAAGGGGCTTCAGCTCAAATACCCGGGAGCGGGACAGCAGGGCCCTGTTTACCTCAAAGTAGGGATTTTCCGTGGTGGCTCCTATGAGTATGACAGTGCCGTCCTCCACGAAGGGCAGGAGATAGTCCTGCTGGGCCTTATTGAAGCGATGTATCTCGTCTATAAAAAGAATGGTCCGTCTCCCATACTGGGCCATGGCGGCCTTGGCCCTCTGCACCGCCTCCTCCATGTCCTTCTTTCCTGAGGTGGTGGCATTGAGCTCATGAAAATCTGCCTTCGTGGTGTTGGCTATGACCATGGCAAGGGTGGTCTTGCCGGTGCCCGGAGGTCCGTAAAATATGACTGAGCCCAGCTTGTCCGCTTTTATGGCACGATAAAGGAGCTTATCCCTGCCAAGGATATGCTCCTGTCCTACTACCTCATCAAGGCTCTTGGGCCTGAGCCTTGAGGCAAGGGGAGCTTCCCTGCGCTTTTGCTGCTCCCCCATATAGTCAAAAAGGTCAAAGTCTCCGTTCATGCCTATCTTTCCGTCCTCCAGAAATATACACTGAAGGGCTTGAGCTCTGAGCCTCCTCCAAAATCATGTTTTTCGCCCGTTATGAGGTCAAAGCCGAGGCCGCTCCTTGCATCGAAGTGTGCGGTGAAGCTCTCGCTGTCCGCATTGACAGCTACTATGACCCGCTCCCCCTCGACGCTCCGCTCAAATATGAGCTGCTTATTAGTCACAAGGAGCTGGGTATAGTCTCCATAGATGAGGGCCCGGCTCTCCTTCCTTGCCTTAGCAAGGGCTGAGATGAAGTCCGTGAGCTCGTTATGCTGGGGCTTGGGCGCCGGAAGCCTTAGCTCCCTGTCTCCATGGGTCTTTTCCCCCTTCATGCCCCATTCACTGCCGTAGTATACCGCAGGGATGCCCGGCATGCCGAACATCAGCCCGTAAAGGGGCTTTAACTGTCTTTCATCCTTGAGCTCTGAGGCAGCCCTCGTGACATCATGATTGTCCACAAAGCTTATGAGCTGCTTTCCTGTATAGAGGCACCAAGGCTCCTTTCCGAACTGACGGTTCAGGCTGTAGGCTATCTCAAAGAGATTCATGCTGTTCATGCTGGATACGAGGCCCTTGCGGCACTCATAGTTGGTCACGCTGTCCATCATGTCATCCTGAAGTATGGTCTTATAATCCCCGTGCATTATCTCCCCAAAGAGGAAGAACTCAGGATCGAGGCTCCTTGTAAATGTCCTGAGAGCCCTCAGGAAATCCCGGTCGATGCAGTAAGCCACATCCAGACGAAGGCCGGAAACGCCGAACTCCTCATGCCAGAGCCTTATACTCTCAAAAATGTAGTCACGGACCGCAGGCTCACTGAGGTTCAGCTTCACAAGATTATAGCAGCCCTCCCATTCGCTGTAGGAAAGGCCGTCATTGTACGGAGAATTGCCGCCGAAGTTTATATAAAACCAATTCCTGTAAGGACTCTGCTCCCTGTTTTTAAGCACGTCCTGAAAGGCAAAGAAGCCTCTGCCCACATGATTGAAAACTCCGTCGAGCATGACCCTGAGGCCTGCCTCCTTAAGGGCCCTGCATACGGTCCTCAGGTCCTCGTTCGTACCGAGACGTCTGTCAAGGAGGCGGAAGTTCCTCGTATCATAGCCATGCTCATCACATTCAAACAGGGGATTGAAAAGCACGGTATCAAAGCCGCAGGCCTTGATATGGTCGATATAGTCAAGGACTGTGAGTATGGGAGCCTGAGCGGTGCTTGTCTCTCCGGAAGCTTCCCAAGGCTGCGCATCGGCCTTTCCTGAGGCTCCGACGCAAGGCTCAAAACCGGCACCATGGACCGAAGTCTCCGAGGCGTCAGCAAAGGCCTCTGGGGCTCTATGTTCCCCTTCCTTAGCTGCTTCAGCGGCAAGGTCATAGCTTACGGGCTGACTGGGATTTTCGTAGGGACAGCCGCACATCCCAAGGGGATATATCTGGTAAATATTACTTTCGTTAAACCACATAGTTTTTCCTTTATTCTATTGATTTTTAAACACGGTCTATAAAACTGTCGTCTCAGACTGCAGCTTCGCAAGGCCCATCGCCGACAGTTTTATAAATCCTGTGGTATGGCTCAATCAAAACAGGACCATCATCCTGCCTGTTATCAATTTTCATGAAGTATATCCAGCTCTGTGCGGAGCGCGTACTGCTTAAGCTCCGAGCTGTCAAGGTCCTCTTTATGCATGTCCACGGCGGTGATCCGGCTGTTGTCATAAGTCTTATAATAATATATGCCCTTGTCGCCGTTTATGCATGAGGAATAGGTGGTAATATCGTCCTTGCCCTCGGCGGTTATGACCGAGCCCCTGACCGAGGCTACAGCATCGAGGATATGGAAGAACTCGGACACGCTTCCCTCCTCGCCCTCGGCGCAGACCGCATTCTGCTTTAAGAAGGCTGCTTTTATGAAGCGGGAGGCAGGGGAATTGTCCCCGGGAAGGCCTATGGCTCCCATGCCCACTCCGAAGGTCGTAAGCTCGATGTCCTTGGCAAAGGTATTCTGAGGCTGGTTCGGGCTCAGGTTCATATACTGCCTTATGTTCTGCAGATGAAAGTCAAAGGGCGGATTGTTGGTAAGGACTCCCACAGGGTTATCGTAGACCTTCATGCCATCCTTCGTGCATTCGACTACTATCGAGCTCTCTTTATCCGCTATGTGCCAGTGAAGGCCTGCCAGCGGCATCTTCTCTGAAAATGGCACATTGATGATATTTATCTTAGCGAGGAGCTCCCGCACGTCTGAAAGAGAGGCGCTGTAGCTTAAGAGCCAGGGAATGAGCTCAAAGGGCGTGATATTGTCCTTATCCGGCAGTATCTCGTCGCTGTAGACCGCATTGCCCGGGAAATAAAGCCCCGCCACATATACTCCCTTTTCATTGGCGGCCTCCGCATAAAGCGGATAGTCCCCGACCACAGTGGCCATACCTACCATTGCAAGATGATTTTCATATACTGCGTCATTTTTTCTGAAACGGAAGCAATAGTTCCTCGGCGTCACTACTACCCTCTCCCCAAAATGGTACTCAAGGTCGAGGTTCCTTCCGTAATAGCTGTCTCCATGCTTTAAAGTGATGCTTGTGCACATAATGACCTCCTTTTCGAGATATATACACAGTGTTTGCTTATTAAGTATACCACGAGAGATTTCATGGTTCTATCTTTTACACGAAAAATGTTAAATGTTAAATAATCACCTCATACATTTACTTTTATTTAAGCACGATGTATTGTAAATTCAGCTAAGAAATCGAATTGCATTCCATAGCCAAAGCGAACCCCTAAAGAGGCCAGTCTTTAGGGGCTCTTTTTTGAGTTAGCTGTCTTTATCATTTTGGTCTAACCACTTGCTTTATAGTTTTATTGATATATAATTGACCTAACAGGATATATATAATATCAACACTTATTTTTAAGGAGGAAGGAAAATGAAAAAGATAGGTATCCTTGTTTCTGCCCTGACATTGGTCCTTCTTGCTGCCATGCCTGCATTTGCAAATACTGACACTGCGGCAGCCGGTACCGAGGCAGCAACTGCCACCCCCACTCACAGCATATCTAAGGTAGAATTTGCAGAGGGCTCCCTTACCACTGATATAGTGGTCGAGGATTATCTGCTTAGATATGGCAGCAATGAATACCCCGACTTAAGACACGTTATAATAATTACAAATAACTCTCCCTACTATATAGAATCCCTGTATGAGGATTCCGCCCTTGACGCAGCGGGAAATGTGATTGCAAAGGATTTTAACCGCGGATTCGGTACGACCGGTCCAATAGAGCCCGGCGGAAGCAAGGTTACGGTCGTTCCCTTCAGTCAAGCTGGTACCTACGATACAGCTTCTTTTAATCTAAAGCTTCGGACCCGTGAGATTGCTGACGCCGCTATGCGCCTTCCTACATGGAGCAATATCAGCTTCTCCTATGAGCGTACTCAGAACGAGTTTGGATATCCCGCCCTGAAGATATACGCGCAAAATAACAATACTCATGTTATACCCAATGTCGGCGGTACAGTGCTGCTTTTTAAGGGGTCAGAACTGGTTTATTGTGATAGTGCTCTCAGTATAGGCAACTACTCTTCATCTCTTCCCTATTCTGAAGCCGACTTTTTATCTCCCGGAGAAGTAGGTTCAGAAACCATATGCTTTTGGTCTGCTGAGCCTGATTATGACTCTGCAAGATTTTT
>DVNS01000033.1 GCA_018714145.1 Candidatus Avilachnospira avistercoris | reverse complement strand
AAAATTTTCTGAAAGGCCTTTTCTTTTATTTTCAAGGTTTTTCCTGACATTTATATGCTGATATCAGGCCTTATAAATCATATTCCTGAAAACGTTATTATGAACTAACTGTTAACAACTTAGTCGATATGCACAAAAATCGGTCGTGATTTTCATTGAAATTAACGAAATAATAATTTTCAATTGACAAATATAACATAGGGTATTAAATTATAGACAGAAAATGACAACGTTTTCAGAAAACATTTTCAAAGAAAGGTTTTCAGAGGACGGGTCACAAATAAGTATTCATTTTATGTAGTGGAGGAAAACAATGAAAAGACGTGTATTTGCAGCAGTAATGGCAGCAACCATGCTGGCAGCTTCACTTGCTGGATGCGGCGGAAGCTCTTCATCAGCAGAGGGCGGCTCAGGCGACAGCGCAGCAGCAGAGAGCGAGACAGTCAAGATAGCATTCGTAGGTCCCATGACCGGTGACAATGCTTTCTACGGTGAGACCATGTTGGCAGGCGTACAGATCGCTGTTGACGAGTGGAATGAGAAGGGCGGAGTTCTTGGAAAGCAGATCGAGGTAGTTTCCTACGATGACGCCAACACCTCTGAGCAGGCAGCATCAGTTGCAGAGCAGATAGTTGGTGACGACAGCATCAGCGCTGTTATCGGACATTTCTCATCAGGCGTTGCCATGACCGCAGCTGAGGTTTATCAGGAGGCTGGCATCCCCTTCATCAACGGTTCTGCAGCACACATGGACCTTGCTAAGATAGGTAACTGCATCTTCCGTAACAACGCTATCTACGCAACAGATGCAAGCTCCATGCTTCAGATCATGGACTACTACGGAATCGAGAAGTTCGGTATCATCAATCCCAACACCGATGCAGGCGTATCAGTTACCACCGAGGTGGAGAACATGATAGAGAAGTTCGGCGACAAGTACGCTCCCCAGATGGTTGAGCCTCAGTACTACGAGGATGGAACTGTTGACTTCTCCGCATCAGTTGCTTGGTTCGAGGAGCAGGGCGTTCAGGCTATCTACACCACCGGCGCTTATGCAGCAGCAGCTCCCCTTATCCAGCAGTACCACGCCATCAACCCTGATATGAAGTTCATCCTTACTTCCGGATGCTTCGGACAGGAGTTCATTGACCTTGCAGGTGAGGATGCAGAGGGCTGCGGAATGGCTAACAGCTTCTTCTACGGCTCTGAGTCCGAGCTCGTTCAGAACTTCAATGAGAAGTATAAGGCTATGATGGACGGCGACAACGCTTCTACCTTCGCAGGCCAGACCTACGATGCAGCTTACGCAATATTCTATGCTATGGAGGCTGGCGAGTCAGCTGACAGGGCTTCCATCGTTGAGCAGCTTCCCAACACTGACTTCGAGGGTGTTACCGGAAAGATCACCTTTGATGAGGAAGGCAACTGTCCTAAGCAGCAGGTTCTCCTTGAGATCCACAACGGCGAGTACGTTGAGGTTCCCGGAGCTCTGCTTAACCAGACCGACTACGAGGCAAAGCTTGGAGTTTGATCCTGACTTTAAATATAGGTCAGATATCCAGACAAAAGATACAGAACAACGATGGGGCACAAGAAATTGTGCCCCGAACTTAAATAAGGCCGTCCTCGGCTGAGCCTTCTTAACACATCAAAGAGGTAGAGATATGATTTTACAACAGGTTATAAACGGAGTCATGCTCGGCATGGTATATGCCCTGATAGCCGTTGGATACTCACTGGTATTCGGTATCCTTGGCCTCCTGAACATGGCTCACGGTTCCATCTACGCCTTCGGTGCACACATGGGACTGTTTATAGTAGGACTTAATTTCGGCCTTCCGGCCGCATTCGTATTTGCCATCATCACCACAGGACTTATGGAGATGCTGATGGATAAGGTGATACTTGCACCCCTTAGAGCTAAAAATGCTCCCAACATTACATTGCTTATCTCGGTAATGGGTGTTTCGTACATCGTTCAGAATATGCTGATGATAGTCTTTGACAGTACGAGAAAGCCCTTCCCGAAACTCTTTGACTTCGGAACTTTCCAGATAGGAAACATTACCATCACGGGATCTCAGATATCCATGTTCGTGATAGCTCTTGTATTCCTCCTTCTGCTGACATTCATAGTTAATTATACAAAGATAGGTCTTGCCATGAGAGCTTCAAGGGAAAACCCCAAGGCAGCTAATCTTATGGGCATAGACGTTAGAAGAGTAGTAACATTTACCTTCTTCCTTTCCGGTATGTGTGCAGCCGTTGCAGGCGTGCTGGTAGCAGGCTACTACCAGATGGTATATCCCACCATGGGTGTGGACGCCGGACTTAAGGGCTTCGCCGCAGCCGTTTTAGGAGGTATCGGAGTGCTCTACGGCTCAGTTGTCGGAGGAGTCGTTATAGGTATAGCAGAGTGTATCGCCACTGCCTTCATCGGAGGAAACTTCAGAAGTGCCACTGCATACCTGATACTCTTCCTCGTTCTGCTCATCAAGCCCTCAGGCCTGTTCGGCAAGAATAATGTGGATAAGGTATAAGGGAGGTAATGAAGATGCAGAAACTCTCAGTTTTATATGATAATTTTACTGATTTCCTGAGTAAGCATAAGGTGCCTTCCATCATCGTGCTCTATGCAGTGCTCATAGCACTTCCCCAGCTTGGTATAGGTCAGTACCTTACGAGGGTGCTTTGCCTTATCGGAGTGTATTCGATACTCGGACTCAGCCTTAACATGATAGCAGGATATATGGGACAGACCTCCATGGGTCACGCAGCCCTCTACTGCTTGGGCGGATATTTCTCAGCTCTTCCCGGAGTATGGTTCGGGCTTCCGTTCTGGATAACCCTTATCTTCGGTATTATCGGAGGAGCTTTGGGCGGACTGATACTTGGTATCTCCACCATGAGACTTTCAGGCTCCTACATGGCAGTCATCACCCTTGCCTTCGGTGAGGTCGTAAAGATGATAGTCATCAACTGGCAGGATGTTACAAACGGACCCCTTGGCGTAAGGAACATACCGAGACCTAACTTCTTCGGTATAGAGCTTACCACCGCAAACGGCGGCTTCTTCTACCTTGTGCTAGTGCTTGTGACCATAGCAGTGCTTGTAAGCGTATGCGTGGTGAACTCCAAGTTCGGACGTGCGGTAAGGGCCATCAAGGAGGATGAGCTTGCAGCCAAGCTTATGGGTGTCAATACCGCAGCCTACAGGATAAAGACCATCATGATATCAGGAGCTATGGCAGGTATGGCAGGTGCCTTCTACGCATCCATGAACCGTTATATTGATGCCAATACCTTCAGCTTCGACGTATCCATGACCATACTTTCAATAGTTATCTTCGGCGGCATGGGCTCCATCCCCGGCATGATCATCGGCTCTACGCTCCTTACGGGCTTCCCCGAGGCATTCCGTGCACTGGCCGACTACAGATACGTTATTTATGGACTTATACTTATACTGATGATGCGCTTCCGTCCTCAGGGACTTCTCGGCGGACTCAGCAAAAAGCCCTACAAGCTTCCTAAGGGAGTTTCATTAAAGGCAGCTGCCGCTGACAACGCAGAAGCCGGAAAGCAGGTGAAGTAATGGGAATGTTATTGGAAGTTAACGGCATAACCAAGGTCTTCGGAGGCCTTACGGCAGTTGAAAATGTAGAGTTCAAGGTAGGTCAGGGTGAGATAGTCAGCATCATAGGCCCCAACGGAGCCGGAAAGACCACCATATTCAATATGCTGACCGGCGTATATAAGGTAAATGCAGGTACCATAGTTTTTGAGGGCAAGGAGATACAGAACAAGGCTCCCCGTGAGATAGTCAAGGCCGGTATCGCAAGGACCTTCCAGAATATCCGTCTGTTCCCCACCATGAGGGTCATCGAAAATGTCCTTGTGGGAGAGCACATCAATATCAATTACAATTTCCTCGACCTGCTCTTTAAGACAAAGAAGTACAAGTCCGAGGAGAAGGCAGCCCATGAAAGGGCCATAAGCCTCTTAAATGAGCTGGAGCTTGGCGACGAGATAAACAACTACGCAAAGAACCTGCCCTACGGCATGCAGCGTAAGCTGGAGATAGCAAGAGCCATAGCCACAAATGCAAAGCTCGTCATCCTCGATGAGCCCGCAGCCGGCATGAACCCTCAGGAATCTGAGGAGCTTAAGAACTTCATACTGAAGCTTCGTGACAGGGGCATCACCATACTCCTTATCGAGCACGATATGAATGTCGTAATGGATATATCCGACAGGATATATGTTATAGACCACGGCAGGAAGATAGCCGAGGGCTATCCTAAGGATATCGCTACTAATGAGCGTGTTATCACTGCATATCTTGGAAGCGGGGGTGTGAAGAAAGATGAAGACTGATAAGAAGATACTGGAGATAAAAGGTCTGCATACTTATTATGGCAGTATCCATGCTTTGAAGGGCATAGATATGGAGGTCTACGAGGGTGAGCTCGTGACCCTTATCGGCTCGAACGGAGCTGGAAAGTCCACTACCCTTGGAAGCATCACTGGCATCGTGCCTGCGACAGAGGGCCAGATAATATTTGACGGCCATGACATCACCAAGATGAAGCCCTCAGATATCACAAAGCTTGGCATCGGAGTTTCCCCTGAGGGCCGTGAGGTATTCGGCGGACTTTCAGTAGAGGAGAACCTGAGGATAGGTGCTTATACAAGGAAGGATCCCAAGGAGATAGAGGCATCCTTCAACGAGGTATACGAGCTCTTCCCCAGACTTGCAGAGCGTAAAAAGCAGACCGCAGGTACCCTTTCAGGAGGCGAGCAGCAGATGCTTGCCGTGGGACGTGCGATGATGTCAAAGCCGAAGCTCCTTCTTCTCGATGAGCCTTCCATGGGACTTGCTCCCAACCTCGTTGAGATGATATTCGAGCTGGTGCTTACCATACATAAGAGGGGCACGACCATTCTGCTTATAGAGCAGAATGCGAATATGGCCCTTCAGATAGCAGACAGAGGCTATGTCCTTGAGACTGGAAATATCAAGCTGTCCGATACTGCAGAAGCCCTCAGGGCCAATGACGATGTAAGAAAGGCATACCTTGGTTCAGCAGGCTGATAGGAGTTTATGGACAAGAGACTTTTCCTGATATACGACATCATATCCTCAGGCATCAAGACCAGCGTCTTTTGTGAGGACGGAAGGCTTATCACCAGCGCCTACAGGCCCCTCGTACAGTTTCTTGAGGGGAAGAAGGCAGAGTCGAGCGTAGCCTCTTGGACAGACGGAATGAAAGAAACGACCTCCGAGGCTCTTGAGCGGAGCTCCGAGATATTGGAGCTTCAGGGAGCTTCGGAAGTCTCCTCCCATATAGCCGGCATCTGTCTTTCAGGCATGAGTCAGGTCTGTCTCCTTATAGACAGGGAGCTTAGACCCCTTCATGAGGCGTGGACTTGGTCCGATACAAGGGCTTCAGAGATAGATGACCCTATTTCAGAGCATTTTACAGAGGATGAGGTATACCGTATAACAGGCTCGCCTGATACGCCCATGTCCAGCATCAGAAAACTCTACTATATAAAGCAGAGGATGCCGGAGATATATGAAAAGGCCTATAAGATGATACAGTGCAAGGACTATCTTGCACTCAGGCTCACCGGAGAGGTCTGCACCGACTACTCGGATGCGGCCAGCACAGGTGCCTTTGACATAGTAAAGAAGGAATGGTGTGAGGACATCCTTGCTGCTTTAGGCATAGACAAGAGCCTTATGCCAAGGGCCATAGGCTCGAATGAGATAGCGGGCTTCGTTACCAGGGAGGCTTCAGAGGTATTTTCCCTAAGGGAGGGCACTCCGGTGCTGATAGGAGCGGGAGACATACTCTGCTCGGCCATAGGGGCTGGAGTAACGGAGGACGGAGAGCTCTATATGAGTCTTGGATCCTCATCTTGGGCAGCCTGCTGCAGCAAGGAACCTGCCTTTGATAAGGACCGTATCTATGCCATAGATCCCCATGCGGTGCCCGAGCGCTATCTTTCCTTCGTCAATTATCAGACGGCAGGAGTAGTCTTCAAGTGGCTTAAGAATGAGATATTTCGGCTTACTGGAGAGAGAAGGCCGGTAGAGCCCTACAGGAATGTTTATCCCTACGAGGGTATGGCTGAGCTCGTAAATGAGTCGAAGCCGGGAGCCCATGGACTCTTATTCCTTCCCTTCATACTTCCGGGTGAGTCGCCTCATCCTGAGAGCTATGCAAGGGGCTCATATATTGGCCTTTGCTATGAGCATACGAGGGCAGATATGGAGAGGGCAGCTCTTGAGGGAGTCTGCTTCCAGCTAAGGGCATTTGCAGAGAGGCTGCTTTCCGGAAGAAGACCGGAGATGATAACCGTTACCGGCATAGCCTCCCATGAGGAGACCTTCCTTCAGATGCTTGCTGATGTGACAGGAGTGCCTGTCCGGAATACGGAGCTTCACGATACGCCGGATTCCATAGGAGCTGCGGTACTTACGGGCAAGGCCCTCGGCATATATGAGGATTATAAGGCTGCGGACATCTATAGAAAATTTGAAAACGTTTTCCATCCGGACTTCAAAAATTCGGAAAAGTATGATAAGATATATGCAGTTTATACGAAAGCGTTTTCTCATACCGAGGATATATTGAAGGAACTTGAGAAAATAAGCTGAGTAAACGCTGAAATTTTTTTCATAGCCGGTGTACCGGCAGAATGGAGAAGAGATGAACAAGTGGTATATACCGGACTGCTATGAGCCCGGGATCTCAAACGGCACAGCCTATGTGAGCCACGAGGCAGTATGCTTCCTTAATGAATCAGATAAGGATGCAGAGGTAAAGATAACACTTTACTTTGAGGACAGGCCTAAGATGGAGGGCTTTTCCTGTGCAGTACCTGCCGAGAGGACAGTACACCTTCGCCTTGATAAGATAAAGAGCGCAGATGGCACTGCCATCCCCAAGGATACACCTTATGCCATGGTCCTTGAGAGCGAGGCCTGCCTTAAGCTTCAGTACACAAGGGTAGATACGACCCAGAAGGAGCTTGCTATCTCGACCACCATGGTCTGATGGCATAACAGTTTTTCATACATAGCCTTGTCTATGATATCAGGAGGAACGACCAATGAGCAATGTTGAAAGGAATTATGAGGTAGCAAAGGAGATATATGCTGCCTACGGCGTCGACACAGATGCAGTCCTTAAGAGGATGGACGAGATACCCGTATCCATCCACTGCTGGCAGATCAATGACCTTCAGGGCCTTGAGGATTTCAACTCAAAGCTTACGGGAGGAATACAGGCTACCGGTAATGCAGGCGGAAAGCCCACGACCATACCTGAGTATTTTGCTCAGCTTTCTGAGGCACTTAAGCTCGTGCCCGGACGTAAGAAGGTAGCAGCCCATGCCATCTATCATACCCTTGGAAAGGTAGTTGAGCGTGACGAGCTTAAGCCCGAGTATTTTGCTGACTGGGTAGACTTCGCAAAGAAGGAGGACATAGGCCTCGACTTCAACCCGACCTACTTCAGCCATCCTAAGAGCGAGGACGGATTTACCCTTGCCAGCCGTGATGAGTCCATCAGACAGTATTGGGTAGGCCACGGCAAGTGCTGCCGTAAGGTAGGAGAGTTCTTCGGTAAGGAGCTCGGACAGACCTGCTATACCAACCATTGGATACCCGATGGCTATAAGGACATCACCGTAGATAAGATAGGACCCAGAGAGATACTTATCAAGTCCCTTGATGAGATATTTGCAGAGAAGATAGATCCCAAGTACAATGTGGACTCCGTAGAGTCAAAGCTCTTCGGTCTCGGCGTTGAGGCTTATACAGTCGGTTCACATGAGTTCTACACCAACTATGTGGCTCATAAGGACAACTGCATAATCTGCATGGATGCAGGACATTTCCATCCCACAGAGGTCATCTCCGCAAAGCTCAGCTCCTATCTGTGCTTCGGTCAGGAGATAATGCTCCATGTAAGCCGTCCGGTAAGATGGGACAGCGACCATGTGACCATCCTCGATGAGGAGACTCAGGCCATCATGGAGGAGATAAAGAGAGCTGATGCCTTCGATAAGGTACATATCGGACTTGACTACTTCGATGGAAGCATCAACCGTATAGCTGCTACAGCCATCGGCGCAAGGAGCACCAAGAAGGCCATCATGAAGGCCCTCCTTGAGCCCACTGCCAAGCTTCAGAAGCTAGAGCATGAGGGCAACCTCACCCAGAGACTTGGCTTCCTTGAGGAGACCAAGACCCTGCCCTTCGGCCTTGTATGGGCTAAGTACTGTGAGATGCACGGCTGCGAGCAGGATAACTGGATAGAGAGATACTGCTGATAACTGTGCTCCGGGCTCCGTAAATGCGAGCTTTAGGAGTCCGGAGCATTTTAAGAGATACCATGTTTGGGAATAGCTTCTCTTCATAGAGATGGTTTAAGACGTTGAGCCTTTCCATTTGCACATTCGCAGTGGAACACCTATCTGAGAGCGCAACGATTCCCATGGCATGACTGATTTACAATTATTGAGAAAGAAGGAGATAAGATGCAGAAGATAAAGATAAAGAACACAGATCTTCCTGAGCTCAGCCCCTTTGGCCTTGGCACAGTCAATGCAGGCCTTTCATGGGACCACGAGGATGCCTTCAAGATATTTGAGAGCTACCTTGCTGCAGGCGGAAATCTTATAGATACGGCCCATGTATATTCTGACTGGATCCCTGGTGAGATAGCAAGGGCAGAGCGTGTAGTAGGTGAGTGGATAAGGAACAGAGGCCATCATGATGATTTCGTGCTCATCACCAAGGGAGGACATCCCAGAAATGAGACCATGAACATCAGCCGTATGTCCAAGGAAGAGATGACAGGCGATCTTGATGACAGCCTTAAGCAGCTCGGAGTTGACTGTGTTGATATCTACTTCTATCACAGAGACGATCTCAACCGCAGCGTAGAGGAGCTCATCGAGACCATGGAGGACTTCCGCCGTGCCGGTAAGATACGCTACTATGCCTGCTCCAACTGGACCACAAAGAGGATGAAGGAAGCCGATGAGTATGCCAGGAAGATGGGCTACAGAGGCTTCGTTGCAAATCAGGATATGTTCAATATCGGCGTTAAGCGTATGAATCCCTTCAGTGATCCTACCATGGTAGTATGCGATCCCGAGATGCTCGAGTATCATAAGAACTCAGACAATCTGCTCATGCCTTACATGGGAGTATGCTCAGGCTTCTTCCATCTGCTTAAGAATAAGGGCATCGACGCTGTAAAGGATATGTGCTACAACACCGAGGGCAACCTCAAGGTGGCTGACGGCATCTTCAAGCTCTGCGATGAGAAGGGCTATACCATCACTCAGGCCCTGCTTGGTTTCTTCAGGGTACAGGATTTCGATGTACTTCCCCTTGCCAGCGCAGACAATATGTCTCAGCTTGAGGAGCTTGAGAAGGCTCTCAACATGGAGTACGATCCCAAGGATTACGAGTTCCTTAAAAACTGCTGATAAATTACAAAAGGGCAGGGGTCTGAGGCCCTTGCCCATATAAGGAGCTGCTGCTCTGATAACTTTTTCCACAGGGAGAAGTGACAGCGGAGCCCTATGACAGGAGGCAGGCTTTTAGCTGCCGCAAAACCAAATGATAACGAAGCTTAAGACTTCGGATCAGAATATATCAATATCAAAGAGGAGAAAAGTCATGTTAAAGGAAGATACTAAGGACTTAAGGCCCCAGTACAACAAGAAGGACACCTACACCTACGAGGAGGTTCGTCCCATCATCGAGGCAGCACTTGAGGACAGAGCAAGATATCTTGCATTCTTCTACAAGGTAATGCCCAGAGAACTGTTCGATATGTATGCTAAGAAGGCTCTTTACGCTTACGGCGAGTATAAGGCTCTTGGCCTTGGTGCAGGAAAGGGTCACGAGGGAGATCCCAAGGGACTTGCTGATTTCCTTGTAAGCTGCAACGGCGTAGGAAACACCCTTGCTGTTGGTAATCAGGTACTTGAGGAGACCGCTGACTCCGCAACCGTAAGGATGGAAGGAAAGTGCGCTCTCGTTCAGGGATGGGAGAAGATGGGCCTTTCACCCGAGGAGGTTGAGTACCTCTGCGATATCGCAAGCTACGGCGACTATGGCCATGCAAATGCCCTTAACCTTACAGGTACATGGGTATGCACCAGCGCTCAGAAGGGCTGCGATTACTGTGATTTCAAGATAGAGCACATGAAGGAGAAGATGAAGGTCTGATTAGCTCAGAACTTTAAAAACTTATCCAATTCTGCCGCGCCGAGGCCGGGTATACTGCCGGATGATCCGGCGCGGCATTTTTTATTACTGCTTCCAAGCTCAGAAATATGATAATAATGATAATTAAGCTTGGAGGGACAAGGGAGAGAAAGGTTTGGGGATATGAAACATATATCACTTGGAAACAGCGGACTTATGGCTTCTGAAATAGCCCTTGGCTGTATGAGGATGTGCCGCAAGAGTCTTTCTGAGGCCGAGGAGCTGGTGCTCACTGCGGTGGATGAGGGGATAAACTATTTTGATCATGCCGATGTATACGGCTTTGGAGCCTCTGAGGAGTACTTTGGCAAGATATTGAAGATGCACCCGGGCCTTAGGGATAAGATATACATTCAGTCCAAGTGCACACTTATAAGGGATGAGGAAAAGACCCTCTATCTCGATACTACGAAAAAGCATATTATAGAGTCTGTGGATGCGAGCCTTAAGCGTCTTCAGACCGATCACATAGATACATGGCTTTTGCACCATCCGGATACGCTCATAGAGCCCGAGGAGGTGGCAGAGGCATTTTCAGAGCTGCATCAGAGCGGCAAGGTAAGGCATTTTGGAGTCAGCAATTTCAAGTCCATGGACATAGAGTTCCTTCAGTCCTGTCTGGAGCAGAAGCTCATCGTAAATCAGATGCAGCTCAGCATAGCCCATACGGACGTCATCGACTCCAGCAATTCGATAAAGCTCAACGATGAGGACAATATAGACCACAATGGCTCAGTCCTCACCTATATGAGGATAAAGGGCATGACCCTTGAGGCTTGGTCACCGTTCCAAGTACGCTTCTACGGCGGAGTATTCATGAATGATGACAGCTATCCTACGCTGAACAGTGTGGTAAATAGGATGGCAGAGGAGAAAAATGTATCTCCCTCAGCCATAGCCATAGCATGGATACTGAGGCATCCTGCCAAGATACAGCCCATGATAGGCACCACCAATCCGGACAGGGTGAGGGATATATGTACTGCCTGTGATATCGAGCTTAGCCGTGCAGAGTGGTATGAGCTCTACAGGGCCACCTTGACGGACGAGGGCAGGGTACAGCTTGGAAATTCAGCCACAGGCGGAGTGCCGAAGAAGTAGGGAGGATGGATATGCGCTATCTGATAGGAATAGACAATGGAGGGACCTTCGTTAAAGCCGGACTTGTGGATGAGAGCGGCAATATAGTAGCCGTGGCCAAGGAGCCGGTGCACAATATCACGCCGAAGGCAGGCTTTACCGAAAGGGATATGGATGAGCTCTGGGCTCAGAACGCCAAGGTCGTTAAAAAGGCGATAGAAAAGAGCGGAGTGGATCCTGAGGATATAAAGGGTGTTTCCTTCTCCGGACACGGAAAGGGACTGTACCTTGTGGATGCCGAGGGAAGACCTGCATATAACGGCATACTTTCCACCGATACCAGAGCTTGGGAGTATGTCAAAAAATGGGAGCAGGACGGTACAAAAAAGAGGATATATGATAAGACCTATCAGGATATCCTTGCCTGCCAGCCCGTAGCCCTCCTTGCATGGCTCAAGGACAATGAACCCGAGGCATACAGCAGGGCAAGATGGGTATTTTCCATCAATGACTATATAAGATTCAGACTTTGCGGAGAGCCGGGAGGCGAATATACGATCTTTTCCGGAGGAAACCTTGTCAATCTCAATACCTTCGAGTATGACAGGGAGCTTATGGAGATGTTCGGACTGGGCGATGCCTATGACAAGCTTCCTCCGCTCAAGTATTCGGCTGATATATGCGGAGGTGTGACTAAGGAGGCTTCAGAGCTTACCGGTCTCAAAGAGGGCACCCCTGTGACCGCAGGAATGTTCGATGTGGATGCCTGCGGCCTTGCAGCCGGGGTCGACAATGAGGAGGCCCTCTGCATGATAGCCGGTACATGGAGCATCAATGAGTACATCACCAGTGCTCCCATCACAAACGGCACCATTGCCCTTAATTCCATGTACTGCATACCGGGCAGGTTCCTTATAGAGGAGAGCAGCCCCACCTCAGCGGGCAATATGGAGTGGTTCATCACCAACCTTCTGTCCTATGAGAAAAAGGAGCTGGAGGCCTCCGGGCACAGCATCTATGAGCTCACTAATAAGTGGGTCGAGGAGACTGATCCCGAGGAGCTTAAGGTCATATTCCTGCCGTTCCTTAATGGCTCCAATGAGGATGCTCAGGCAAGGGGCACATTTATAGGACTTACTGAGTTCAATACCAAGGCCCATATGCTCAGGGCGGTCTATGAGGGTATAGTATTTTCCCATATGACCCATGTAAAGAGGCTCCTTCGCAACAGAAAGGCCCCTGAGGCTATCAGGCTTGCAGGCGGTGCGGCAAACTCCAAGGTATGGGTGCAGATATTTGCGGATGCCCTTCAGATACCCATCGAGACCGTGGAATGTGACGAGCAGGGCATCATGGGTGCTGCGATAGCGGCAGGCGTGGGCACCGGCATCTTCGGAAGCTATGAGGAGGCCTCAGGAAGCTTCGTAAAGATAAAGGAAAAGGTCATGCCGAGACCTGAGTTTGCAGCCATATATGAAAAGAAGTATGAGCGCTACAGGGCAGTGATAGACAGCCTGTCAGGAGTCTGGGGACAGTTTGAATAAAAACCTTCAAAAAGCCTCTGAACAAAATATACTGGCTGCAGATAAAGTTTTATATCGCTGAAAAGCTTTTACACGGCTTGAATGAGCCGGTATAGCTTTATACATAGTGCATATAAAAAGTTTTGACACAGTGTTTGATTTGAATTTAAATAATAACAATATTACATTTGAGGAGCTTAAGTCATGCTTGAAGAACTTAAAAAACGTGTTTATGAAGCCAATATACTGCTTCCTAAGTATGGGCTTGTGACCTTCACATGGGGAAATGTAAGTGAGATAGATAAGGAGAGCGGCATATTTGCCATCAAGCCCAGCGGAGTGGATTATGACAAGATGACTCCCGAGGATATGGTGCTTGTGGACCTTGAGGGTCATAAGGTAGAGGGTAAGCTCAATCCCTCCTCTGACATGCTGACCCACCTTGAGATATACAGGAAGATGAAGGATGTGGGCGGCATAGTTCACACACATTCCACTTGGGCTACGAGCTGGGCTCAGGCAGGAAGGAACATACCCTGCTACGGCACGACCCATGCGGATTATATCTACGGTGAGGTGCCCTGTGTAAGGAATCTTACTCAGGAGGAGATAGACGCAGGCTACGAGGAAAACACCGGCGTGCTCATCACTGACTACTTCAAGGATAAGGACTATATGGCAGTACCCTGCGTGCTCTGTAAAAACCACGGTCCCTTCACTTGGGGCAAGGACGGACATGAGGCAGTGCATAATGCGGTAGTCCTTGAGGAGTGTGCAAAGATGGCTCTGCTCACTGAGCTCTGTAACTCCCACGCTGAGCCCACTCCCCAGAGGGTATGCGATAAACATTACTTCAGGAAGCACGGGGCCAATGCGTACTACGGACAGGGCAATAGTTAAAAAGATAAAGAAATGAGAAGGTAAGGAACAGGAGCGTTCCTGCAAGGGGGTAGTCAGCTTTGCAGAAGAAAAAAGGATCCAATATAAAAACGGTGGCGGAGCTTGCCAAGGTAAGCATATCTACTGTGTCCCGGGTCATGAACAATTCGGCCAATGTGAGTGATGAGCTCAGGGACAAGGTGTATCGGGCCATAGACCAGACCGGGTACAGTGTCAATCCCATTGCAAGCAATCTTAAGAGTGCCCGCAGGGATCAGGTCGCTATCATCATACCTTCACTTCGCCAGACCTTTTATACTGATATCATCAAGGGCGCCAGCGATTTCCTTTTCGATAAGCAGATAGCTCCCATAATCCTTGAGAGCTCCAATCAGCTCAACAGAGAAAAGAAGCTCGTGGACATGATAGAGCGCCAGTGGATAGACGGCATAATCCTTATCCCGAGCAAGAATTATTCGGTGGAGGGCTATGAGGAATTCATAGAATCCCTTTCAGAGCTCAGAAAGTCGGATGTAAATATACCCGTGGTCCTCACCGAGTACTGCGGCCAATGCAAAAGCCTTGACAGTGTGAGCGTGGATTATGATGAGACCTTCTATAAGATGACCTATCACCTTCTGGAGATAGGCCGCAGAAGGCTCGTATACCTCAGCAAGCCTAAGGATTCGGCAAACTATGATGTCTGCCTCAATGCCTTCGAACGGGCCATAGATGACTTCGGCGAGGGCGTGAAGGAGGAGGCTGTGGAATACGCCGAGTACACCATACTTTCTGGCTACGAGGCCATGAAGAGGGTGCTGAGGAAATGCCCCAAAGTAGACGGGGTAGTGTGCAGCGGAGATCAGGTGGCTGCCGGAGCTCTTATAGCCTGTCAGGAGTCAGGCATACCCCTTTCCGACAGGATAGCGGTCATAGGTTACGGAGGCGTCGCTGTGTCCATCATCACCACTCCCTCCATCACCACCATGGTGGCCCCGAGGTATGAGCTTGGATATGAGTCTGCAAGGGTCATCTATGAGCGCCTGAAGGGAGAGAGAGAGGAAAGGGAGGAGCTTTGGCTTAAGCCTCATCTGGCTATAAGGCCCTCGACACTCAAGTCATCCCAGAAGACCTTGGATACGATGTTCTCAGAGTAAAGCGGCCTTTTCTCTCAGAAGCATAAGGTAAAGGAATGAGATATTGGGTATAGAAATTTTAGCAAAATGCCTGAGGTATCATACATGGACGTGACGTACTTTTATAATATGCTGCTTTGACAGAATAAAAAAATCGGCATTTTGTGTTTAGTGATATTGAATTTCGTACTTTATCAGATTATAATAACGAAGTGTGCTTGGCGGGAGGCCTTCCGCAGACATATTTTTTTGGACATATCAGAAAACGTTTTCGAGATAAATGAAATATATGTAAGGGAACGTTTTCTTAAGGCCAGTACTTTTGCCTGACAGGGCCTTAAGGGGC
>DVNS01000032.1 GCA_018714145.1 Candidatus Avilachnospira avistercoris | reverse complement strand
ACAGCTCAGCTCTTAGATCTTAAGCACAGCTTGGCTGCACCGTTATTTTCAAAATTTAATTATCCGTGGGAGGTCCTTCCTCATATAAAGGGCTTTATCGCATCCCTCTCGGAGGAGCTTCCGGCCTCTGAGTATGAGGAGGTAGAGGAGGGCGTATTCGTCCATATATCCGCAAGGATATTTCCTACGGCATATATCGACGGGCCCTGCATCATCGGTCCCCGAACAGAGATAAGGCACTGTGCATTTCTTCGGGGCTCGGCCATCATCGGTGCGGACTGCGTCGTGGGTAATTCCACTGAGCTTAAAAATGTCATATTATTTGACCATGTTCAGGTGCCCCATTATAACTATGTGGGAGATTCCATCCTTGGCTACTATGCCCACATGGGGGCAGGGAGCATCACCTCAAATGTAAAGAGCGATAAGGCCCTTGTGAAGGTGCATTTTGAGGATGGTGATATGGAGACCGGCCTTAAGAAGTTTGGCGCTGTCATCGGAGACCATGTGGAGGTAGGCTGCGGCTCGGTGCTTAATCCGGGCTCAGTCATAGGCAGGAATTCAAATATCTATCCCCTTTCCAGTGTAAGGAAGGCCGTTTCGGCCTCATCCATATATAAATCTTCTTCTGAAATAGCAAGAAAGGAAGGTGTAGTGTGAGACAGCTTTATGACAATGTTTACGAGTTCACCCATCCTCTGATCCAGCATAAGATCACGCTGCTTCGGGATAAGAATACGGGTACCAATGAGTTCCGTAAGATAGTCGAGGAGATAGGCATGCTGATGGGCTTTGAGGCCCTTGCGGACCTGCCTATGGAGGAGATAGAGGTCGAAACTCCGATAGAAAAGTGCATGTCCCCTGTCATAGCAGGCAGAAAGCTCGCCATAGTCCCGATACTCCGTGCAGGTCTTGGCATGGTATCAGGCATACTGGCCCTTACGCCCACTGCCAAGGTGGGCCATATAGGCATGTATAGAGACGAGGAGACTCACCAGCCGGTGGAGTATTTCTGTAAGCTTCCGAACCCGATAGAAGAGCGTACCATCGTAGTCACTGACCCGATGCTGGCTACGGGAGGCTCGGCCTGTGATGCGGTGACACTGATAAAGAAGCACGGCGGAAGGAAGATAAAGTTCCTCTCCATCATAGCTGCACCCGAGGGTGTTGAGAAGCTTCATCGTGAGCATCCCGATGTGGAGCTCTATATCGGACATCTGGACAGATGCCTGAACAAGGCTGCATATATCTGTCCGGGACTCGGAGACGCAGGAGACCGCATCTTCGGCACCAAATAAATATGAGCATCTCGGGACTTGTCCCGTTTGCCAAACAAAAAAGACGCACCGGAGTGAGATATTTTCATAAAGGTGCTCTTTGATTGGATTTAGTAAAATAATAGATGGACGGTAAAATGTATGATTAGGATCATTAGACACAGTTTAAGAGAGTATAAGACGCCGGCTATCATTACCATGGTCCTCGTGATCATAGAGGGCATACTTGAGTGTATGATACCCTTTACGATAGCTCAGCTCATCACAGGCGTCAGGGCTTCGGATATGGCTATTATCCAGAGCTACGGCATCAGGCTCGTGCTGCTTGCCCTCTGCTCCCTGCTTATGGGTGCAGGCGCCGGCTTTGCCAGTGCGGACGCAGTTACAGGCCTTTCAAGGAACCTGCGTAAGGACATGTTTGCAAGGATTCAGGACTTTTCCTTTGAAAATATCGATAAGTTCTCGACTCCTTCCATCGTGACGAGACTTACCACTGATGTCATGAACGTTCAGCAGTCCTTCATGATGATAATCCGTATGGTCATGAGGGCACCGGTCATGATAATCTTTGCGACGGTCATGGCCTTCAGGATATCCAGCGAGATATCCATGCTGTTCCTCGGCCTTATCCCCATCGTGGCTATCTGCCTCTTCGGCATAGTCAAGCTGGTCATGCCCATATTCAGGGTGGCCTTCCATAAGTACGATGACCTCAATGCCTCCGTGGAGGAAAACGTAGAAGGCATCAGGGTCGTAAAGGCCTATGTGCATGAAGACCTCGAGATAAAGAAATTCGAAAAGGCCTCCGGCAACCTGAGGAATGACTTCACTAAGGCAGAGCGTATCCTTGCGTGGAATGCTCCGATACTTCAGGTCTGCATCTATTCGGTCATAACGGCAGTGCTTTATCTCGGCTCCCAGACCATCATCGAGTCACAGGGACTTAAGCTCAATGTCGGCGGTATCTCATCCATCGTGGTATACGGCATGCAGATACTCATGAGCCTCAATATCCTTTCGATGGTATTTACGATGATATCCATGTCCATGGAGTCTGCAGAGCGTATCGAGGAGATACTGGATGAGGAACCTCGTATCAAGGACCCTGCAAACCCGATATTTGAGGTGGAAAATGGAGCAGTAGATTTTGAAAATGTGTATTTTGCTTACGGCCCCAATTCAGCAGATGTGCTTAAGAATATCAACCTCCATATAGCTGAAGGCGAGACCCTTGGCATAGTCGGAGGCACCGGTTCCTCAAAGACCACCCTCATAAGCCTTATATCAAGGCTTTATGACGTGACCGCCGGCCGTGTAAGGGTAGGCGGAAGGGATGTCAGGGAGTATGATCTGAAGGCTCTCCGTGACGCAGTATCAGTAGTGCTTCAGAAAAATGTGCTCTTTTCCGGTACCATCAAGGAAAATATGCGCTGGGGTGATCAGGATGCTACCGATGAGGAGATAGTGGAGGCCTGCAGGCTTGCTCAGGCTGATGAATTCATCAGCACCTTCCCCAAGGGCTATGATACCTATATAGAGCAGGGCGGTACCAATGTATCCGGCGGACAGAAGCAGAGGCTCTGTATCGCAAGGGCTCTCCTTAAGAAGCCCAAGGTGCTGATACTGGATGACTCCACCAGTGCCGTGGATACCTATACTGACGCACTTATAAGAAAGGCCTTCAGGGAATACCTCCCCAAGACCACTAAGATAATCATAGCTCAGCGTATATCCTCAGTTCAGGACTGTGACCGTATCATCGTCATGCACAACGGCGAGATAAACGGCATAGGAACTCATGAGGAGCTGCTTAAGACCAATGACATCTACCGTGAGGTTTATGAGTCTCAGCAGAGAAAGGCGGTGGAAGAGTAATGACTAAAAACGAAAAAAAGCCTAAGTCAGCCATGGGCTGGGTCTTCAGTGAGATATTCAAGACCTACCCCAGACTCATGCCGGTGACCATAGTCTGCATCATACTCAGCGCCGGCATATCTGCCATACCCTCCATATTCATGGAGAAGATATTCGGCATAGTTGAGAGCGGACTTACAGCCGGCTCCGACTGGTCAGTGGTAAGCCGGCAGGTAGTGCCCCTTGTGCTCATACTCGGAAGTCTCTATGTGCTGTCCGTGCTGATAGGTTCATTTTATCATCAGACCCTTGCCATCATGGGTCAGGGTTCACTGATGGCCATGCGTAACCAGATGTTTGCTTCCATGCAGAAGCTGCCCATCAGATACTTCGATACCCATAAGCATGGCGATATCATGAGCTACTATACCAACGATATAGACCTGCTTCGTCAGCTCATAGCTCAGGTCATCCCCAATGCACTGATGCAGGGTACCATCATCACCTGCGTGTTCTTCATCATGCTTTACTACAGCATACCCCTTGCCATCATCGTGGTATGCGGCTCCATCATCATGACCTTGGTAGCAAGAAAGTTTGGTACCTCTGCTTCAAGGCACTTCATGCGCAACCAGAAGTACATGGGAGCCATGGAGGGCTACATTCAGGAGATGATGAACGGCCAGAAGGTAGTCAAGGTATTCAATCATGAGGAGGAGGCCCTTAAGGGCTTTGTGGAGATATCCGATAAGTTCTATAAGGAGTCGAGAAACGGCAACCGTTTTGCTAATATGCTCATGCCCCTTGTCGGCAACATGGGCAATATCATCTATGTTATAGTTGCCTTCATGGGCGGCTGGTTCCTGCTTACCGGTTTCCATAACTTCAGCCTGAGCGGAGCGCCCTTCAGCATAGCCATAGTAGTTGCCTTCCTGCAGATGACAAGGCAGTTCTCCAATAACGTGACCCAGATATCCAGCCAGCTTGGCTTCGTAGTCATGGCCATGGCGGGAGCTGACCGTATATTCTCCCTTGTTACCGAGGAGCCTGAGGTAGATGATGGCTATGTGGAGCTCGTCAATGCGACTGAGAAGGACGGCGAGCTGATAGAGTCCAAGGAGAGGACCGGAGTATGGGCATGGAAGCATCCCCATCATGATGGAACCCTCACCTATACAAAGCTCGAGGGTGATGTGCGCTTCGTGGACGTGGACTTCGGATATACCCCGGAAAAGACCGTGCTTCACGACATAAGCCTTTATGCCGAGCCCGGCCAGAAGGTGGCCTTCGTCGGCTCCACCGGTGCCGGAAAGACTACCATTACGAACCTTATCAACAGGTTCTACGACATACCTGACGGAAAGATACGCTACGACGGCATCAATATCAATAAGATGAAGAAGTCGGCACTCAGGCGCTCCCTCGGCATGGTGCTTCAGGATACCAACCTGTTTACCGGTACCATCATGGACAATATCCGCTATGGCAATACCGAGGCGACCGATGACGAGTGTATCGCAGCAGCAAAGATGGTAGGCGCAGACCAGTTCATCATGCAGCTTCCTGACAAGTACCAGACCTTCCTTACCGGAAACGGCGCTATGCTCAGTCAGGGACAGAGACAGCTCCTTTCCATCGCGAGGGCTGCAGTTGCAGATCCTCCTGTCATGATCATGGACGAGGCTACCTCCTCCATAGATACGAGGACCGAGGAGATAGTGCAGAGGGGCATGGATGCACTGATGCAGGGCAGGACCGTATTTGTCATAGCCCACAGGCTTTCTACAGTCCGCAACTCCAATGTCATCATGGTGCTTGAGCATGGCCGCATCATAGAGAGGGGCACCCACGAGCAGCTGCTGGCACTTAAGGGCACCTATTATAAGCTCTATACGGGAGCCTTTGAGCTGGATTAAAAGTTTATGCACAAAATTATGTTTTAAATAAAAAAGGAGAAGGTTCAGGCCTTCTCTTTTTTGCAGCATAAATATGTCAAATTTTGCAGCTTTTCTGAATAAAAATCGCGATGAAGAGATACACATCAGGCCCCGGCGTCAGATGATGACTATCTGACGCTCGTATTCATTCGGGCAGCTTTTTTTTGTGGCGAGGCTATAATAAATATTATCATAAAATACCGAGCTTCCAAGGAGCTCCCTATTTGCAGCAGCATTAGATACTATGGGAAGCTTGGCATTTTTCTTAAGCTCGGAGAGCAGTTCCGCCGAGTCTTTTTTAAATCCAAGTATACGGATATACTCAGCATAGCCTGCGTCCTTTTTTGCTTTGACCTCAGACTCAGAAACGGAGAGAGCGAGGTTAAGAAGGGCCCTGCTGAGCCTTGTATAGGTATAGCTCTTAGCCTTAAGAAGCTCTATACGCTCAGAATAGGACATGATAAGGCCCGCCGTATCCATGATTCGGGCATAAAGCTCCCTTGGTATGTCAAATATCCCATCTGAGTTTTCCATCCGGGTTTGAGGCATGGAGAAATTTTTGAGGACCTGAAGCCTGTAATTAAGCAGGAAGCTCATATCATCAGGAGTTATAAGAGGAATATTGGCATCACAAAGTTTCTTATACTCATCATAAAGCTCCGTAGGGATATACGGGGCTATCTCCGAAAAGGAAGCCCCGGACAGGAGCAGCTTTCTAAGGGCCGTAGCAGAGGCAAAGCGCCCATCCTTCGGGCGTTCTTCGTTATAGCCATCGCCTATACGGGGGATGATAAGGGCATTTATACTTTTATGGCCCCTCTTATTGAGCGCTTCGTCAGTTGTGGATAAGTTCCCAAAATATTTTGCTTCATAGGCCTCTAAATCATCAGAAATATTTTTCAGCGAGTTATCCACATTCGAGCCAAAAGTGCTTATGCTTGGGATTTTGAAGTTATTTTTTTTCTTCTTTGTTATCAATAATGCCCTGAGATACTCACGGGCAAGGATGTTGTTAGGGGAGGAGATGAGAGAGGCCTCCTCTATGCCGCAGGCCTTAAGCGCAAGCTCGGAGGCCTTAGGGTAGGAAAGACCTTCTTTGAGCGCGGCCCTGAGCGCAGTTTTAAATTCCTCCGGTTCGGTAAGCAGTATCTCTGCGGCGGTCTTTAGTTTTTCCGAAAAGTATGCAGTCAGGCACTTTTCATTGCTAGAATCATCGTGCAGGCTGTCATAGCCATCCTTAGGGGCCATAGGCAGAGCATTTTCCTTATCACAGGCTGAGGAGCTTTCCCCACAGTAAGTTTCAGACATATCCTGAGCTTCCGGAGCAGATAAAGGAAATTCCGCTCCAAAGCCCAGTACGTCTATGATGTCTGTGGCCTCAGCAAGCCTAACCCCCGCCATGGCAAATTCCCGGGCGCTCTGAAATGAGAACGGAGAGGGCAGCTCCAGCACAAGGTCTGCCCCCAGCTTGAGGGCCATCTTAGTGCGGAGGTACTTGTCGATAAGGGCCGGTTCACCCCGCTGGACATAGCTTCCGCTCATCAGGGCAATGACATAGTCAGCTCCCGAGCGCCTTTTCACCTCATCAAATATATATTTGTGGCCGTTATGGGCCGGATTCAATTCACATATGATAGCTGCTGTCTTCATAACTTTCCTTATCTTTTCTTTAAGACGTTTCTTCTGCAAAGCTTCCGGCGAGAGACCTCACCAAAGCGGACAGTCCGAGCCAGAAGCTCTGCAGACAGGCCATTTACTGAAAGTATTATAAGAATAACGGCGCCCTTCGTCGTGTATGTTTCTTGATACATCGATAGTTTACGTCATTTTATACATTTAGTTAAGTAGATTTTTATGTTTGCTTGTGTTAAAATAACCACAAAAGAAGGAATTCTTTAGAGAAGGAGGTGACTTTATGAAGCTCATCTATGCGATAATCCGCAATGACA
>DVNS01000002.1 GCA_018714145.1 Candidatus Avilachnospira avistercoris | reverse complement strand
CAAAAGCTCATCTATCCGTTCCTCAAGATGGCGCTCTGACCTCTTGATGGACTTAAGCTCAGGCTTAGTCACGGGATGCTTTGCCACAAATATGGTACAGCAGTCCTCATAGGGAAGTATGCTGGTCTCAAAGGTCCCTATCTTTTCCGCAAGGTCCACTATCTCCTGCTTGTCAAAGCCTATGACAGGCCTGTATACCGGAAGCTCGCATACCTCATCGGTCACCCTCAGGGAAAACATGGTCTGGGAGGCCACCTGTCCTATGGACTCTCCGGTTATCAGTCCTATACAGCCCTCGGCCTCGGCTATGCGCTCGGCTATCTTCATCATATAGCGCCTCATGATGATGGTCAGCTCGTCATGGGGACACTTTTCATATATGTAAAGCTGTATGTCTGTAAAGTTGATGACATGGAGCTTGATGGGGCCCGAGTATCTTGCCACAAGCTTGGCAAGGTCCACCACCTTCTGCTTGGCCCGTTCAGAGGTATAGGGAGGCGCATGAAAATACACCGCCTCTATCATGACTCCGCGCTTTGCTATCATATAGCCTGCCACAGGGCTGTCTATGCCTCCGGAAAGGAGCAGCATGGCCTTGCCGTTGGTGCCCATGGGCATACCGCCGGCGCCCGGAAGCACTCTGGTGTAGACATTTATCTTCTGCCTTACCTCTATATATACGATAAAGTCAGGCTTATGCACATCCACCCTCGCCTCAGGATAGGCGCAGAGTATGTCATAGCCCACATCTGCGTTTATGACGTCTGAATTGACCGGATAATGCTTATCCGCCCGTCTTGTGCGGACCTTGAAGCTGAAGGAGCTCTCGGGATGCTCCTCCTTTACGAAGTCAAGGACCTGCTTTCTCAGTTCCTCATAGCCGCATTTATCTATCTGCATCATGGGACATATGGCTGTGATGCCGAATACCCTTTGGAGGGCATCTACCACATCATCATATTCATATTCTGACTTGGCATTGACATATATGCGGCCCTGCTCCTTCTGTATCGCAAATTCGCCCTCTACCTTGTCGAGCTTATGCCTGATGTCATGCATGAGGGCATCCTCAAAGATATATCTGTTCTTTCCCTTGGTGCCTATCTCGGCATATTTTATCAAAAAGCTGTGATAAAACATCTGTTTCTCCATTCCTTGATATTTTCCGTGTCGGTTCAGCGGCGCCTGTATTTCCTCAGCACCGGAAGCAGCTCAGAAAGAGCGTCGGCGCAGATATCAGCCTCCTCGGGCTCACTGTATATGCCGAAGGAGAAGCGAAGGGTACTGTCAAGCAGTTCCTTTTCGACGCCTATGGACTTCAGTGTGCCGCTTATGGCCGGATGATTCGAGGAGCAGGCGGAGCCTGAGGACACATATATGCCCTTATCCTCGAGGGCATGAAGGAGTACCTCAGCCCTTACCCCCTCAAAGGAGGCGCTGACTATATGGGCAGCAAAGCCCCCGTCCTTTTTGGTATTGACCGTCACTCCCTCCATGGAAGACAATCTGTCTATGAGCCTGTCCCTTACCGAAAGGAGCTTCTCCTCTATCTTATCAAATTCCTGATAATAGAGCTTTGCCGCAAGGCCCATGCCTGCTATTCCGGGCACATTTTCAGTGCCGGAGCGCATATCCCTTTCCTGCCCTCCGCCAAGTATCAGGGGATGGAGATGTACCCTTTCATCTATGAAGATAAATCCGGCTCCCTTGGGTCCGTGTATCTTATGGGAGCTCACTGACAGCATATCCACATGCTCAGCCTTGGGACGGATCTTAAGCTTTCCGTAGGCTTGGATAGTATCCGTATGGAAGTAGCAGTCTGGGTTTTGCTCCTTTATTATCCTGCCGGCCTCGGCTATGGGCTCTATGCTGCCTACCTCATTGTTGACATACATAAGGCTCACAAGTATCGTATCGCTGCGCACGGCCCTTCTGAGCTCCTCAAGGTCTATATGACCCTCCCTGTCCACGGGAAGTATGGTTATCTCAAAGCCCTGCTCCCGAAGAAAGTCCAAGGGCTTATACACTGCGGCATGCTCTATGCCCGTGCTTATGATATGCTTTCCCCTTTTTGCCCTTGATAGTGCCGTGCCTATAAGGGCCAGATTATTGGATTCAGTACCTCCGGAGGTAAAAAATATCTCCTTCGGCGATACCCTGAGGGTAGCTGCTATGTCCTCTCTCGCAGTCTTTACATAGTCCTCTGCCCTCATGCCCATTATATGTCTGGCCGAGGGATTGCCGTAATCCTCGGTCATGACCTTCATCATAAGCTCCGCGACCTCAGGGCGTACCCTTGTAGTCGCGGCATTGTCAAAATATATCTCTCGCATTTATCAGTCCTCGTAAAGCGGATATTTGTCACAAAGGGCGGAGACTTTCCGTATGATGGCCTCCTTATCATCGAAATCGGTTATGACCATGCGCATGCACTCAGCTATGACAGGCATATCCTCTTCCTTAAAGCCTCTGGAAGTCACTGCTGCGGTACCCACCCTGACTCCGCTGGTCACGAAGGGTGAACGGGGCTCATTGGGTATGGAATTTTTATTGAGGGTTATATGCACCTCATCACAGCGGGCCTGCATCTCTTTTCCGGATATGTCAAAATTCGTAAGATCCACCAGTATCAGATGGTTGTCGGTGCCTCCGGATACCAGCTTGAAGCCTTCCTTCAAAAGGGCCTCGGAAAGGGCCTTGCAGTTTTTCAGAAGCTGCTCCTGATATGTCTTAAAGGAAGGTTTTAAAGCCTCCCCGAAGCATACCGCCTTGGCAGTTATGATATTTTCAAGGGGTCCTCCCTGTATGCCCGGGAATATGGCCTTGTTGAAATTGAAGCGCTCGTTGGTCTCAGCGTCGGAAAGGATGAAGCCTCCCCTAGGGCCCCTCAGGGTCTTATGGGTTGTGCTGGTGACCACATGGGCATAGGGTACCGGTGAAGGGTGCAGGCCTGCTGCCACGAGACCGGCTATATGGGCCATATCTACCCAGAGCACGGCTCCACACTTATCAGCTATCTCCCTGAAGCGCTTGAAGTCTATTATCCTAGGATAGGCAGAGGCCCCTGCGCATATCATCTTGGGCCTTTCCGCCATGGCGAGACGTTCCACCTCGTCATAATCTATGTAGCCGTTTTCATCGGTGCCATAGGGGATTATATTAAAGTATTTGCCCGAGATATTGACCGGTGATCCATGGGTCAGATGTCCTCCGCAGTCAAGGCTCATGCCCATCATCTTATCTCCGGGGGAAAGTATGGCAAACTCCACCGCCAGATTTGCCTGTGCTCCCGAATGGGGCTGCACATTGGCATAATCGCTGCCGAAGAGCTTCTTAAGCCTTTCGATGGCCAGAGTCTCTATCTCATCTATAAATTCACAGCCCCCATAATAGCGCTTTCCGCTGTAGCCCTCGGCGTATTTGTTGGTAGGGACCGTTGCCATGGCAAGCATCACAGCCTCCGAGACTATATTTTCCGAAGCTATGAGTTCTATATTCTGTCTCTGTCTCCTGCACTCCCTCTCCACCATGGCTCCAAGCTCCGGGTCGCAGGAGCTCACATAGCTCATGATATCATCAACTCTGGACATAAGCTCTTTCCTCCTTTTTTATGCAAAGGCCCCTTTATATCAGGGCCCCAATCTTATATCAAATAAACGAACTCTGATTATGGTAAAGTCTCCAACGTCTCCTATGCAGCCTGAACCCCTCAAGGGGCTTCATGGCTGAGACTTTCCATCTTCCTATGGGAACAGCCTGCGGCCTTGCTCAGTCTCCTTCCCCATTATCCGTTAAAAGTGCCTTCGATATCTCCAGCCTTATCATGACCATGGAAAGCAGGGCTATGGCTGCCGTCTCCGTCCTGAGTATACGGTCACCAAGGGACACGATAAGTATATCCTTCATCTTGGCAAGTCTAAGCTCCAGCGGGTCAAAGCCGCCCTCGGGACCTATCATGACCGCTATGCTCCGCTCAGGCACAAAATTAACTATAGCCTCGCAGAGATTTTCCATGCCCCGTTCATCCTCATAGGCCATGACCGCCACGTCCATGTCTGCGCACTGCTCACAGGCCTCAGTAAAGCGCAGCGGCTCATGTATGACAGGGACCATGGAGCGCTTGGACTGCTTGGCAGCTGCCAGCGCAATGGCCTGCCAGCGCTTAAGCTTTGAGGCCATCTTTTTTTCATCCGGTCTCGATACGATGTTTTTAGTCACCATCGGGACTATATGGCTCACCCCAAGCTCCGTAGCCTTCTGTATGATGAGCTCCATCTTGTCGGCCTTGGGGAGGCCCTGAAAGAGCCAGACCTCCGAAGGAAGCTCATGATTACCGGAAAGCTCCTCCTTTATACTCAGGTAAAGGGCCTCGTCATCAAAGCTGTCTATAAGGCAGTGATAGTCCCTGCCTTCATCATCGCTGATAAGGAGCTCCTCTCCCTTTCTCAGCCTCAATACATTTACGGCATGGAAGCGATCCTCGCCGCTTATCCTGATGCGGCCGTCGGCTATATCTGATGTATTAACAAAAAAATGATACATATCAAAATTCGTGGATCAAAAATCCGCTCCGCAGCTTAGGCTCGAACCATGTGGACTTCGGCGGCATCAGCAGTCCTGCATCCGCCACGGCAAAAAGCTCCTCCATGGAGGTGGGATACATGGCAAAGGCAGCGCCCATATCTGCTCCCTTTTTCTCCTCGTCTATATCATCCACAAGCCTAAGGAGTTCTGAAAGGCCCCTTATGCCCCCCACAAAGCTTATGCGCTTATCAGTCCTCGGGTCCTCTATGGAAAGGATCGGTGACAGTACGAGCTCCTGAAGCACCGAGACATCCAGCCTTCTCCTAGGGTCCGAAGCTATTGGACCCCTGAGCTCATCCCTTAGCCTTAGCTTATAGATACTGCCTCCAATATAAAGACCTATCTCATATTTTTCCTTCGGTCTCATGAGCTCGGAAAGCTGCTCCTCTGAGGTCTCCAAAGCCCGGGCTGTCCCCATTTTCTCTATGTCAAAGCTCTCTCCTATCCTTTTCAAAAACTCAGACTCAGAGAGACCGTTCAGGCTCGAGACTACCCTGTTGTAATCATATATACGAAGCTCAGTATCCGGAAACAGCACGCTCAGGAAGCCGTCGTACTCATGAAAGCCCACGGTTTCCTCTCCCCGCTCCTTGGCTTCTTCCCTTCTCTTAAGGGCTACCTTTACCGCAGAGGCTGCCCTGTGATGGCCGTCAGCTATATAGGTGCAGCTTAGCTCAGAAAAATATCCCCTAAGCTTTTCTACCCGCTCAGCATCGCTTATCTTCCAAAGCCTGTGGCTTATGCCATCCTCAGAAATGACATCATAAAGGGGGCTTTCCTTCTTCGCCTCTGAGACCAGCTCATCGATGCGGCGGTCGTCATGGTAGCTCAGGAAAATGGGACCTGTCTGGGCAGAGAGCCTGTCCACGTGTCTGATGCGGTCCTGCTCCTTGGCCTCGACTGTATTTTCATGCTTCCGGCACACGCCGTTCAGATAATCATCCACCGAGGACAGGGCCGCTATACCTGTCTGGGTGCGTTCCCCCATCCTGAGTTCATAGATATAATAGCTGCTCTCCTCATCGCGGATAAAGACGCCCTCTTTCTTCCATGCTTCATAAAGCTCTGCCGCATGGTCATAGACCTCCTTGGCATACATATCCTGAGTCGGAGGAAAGGCCGTTTCCGGCCTGTCTATATTGAGGAAGCTTAAGGGTCTGGACTTTACAAAGTCAGCCGCCTCCTTCCTAGAATATACATCATAGGGCAGGGCAGCGACCAAGGCTGCTTTATCCTCCCTCGGCCTTACTGCCCTGAATGGTCTTATGTCTGCCATCTTTATATCCCTTCCGTTACTTTACTATGCGTACCCTCAGCATCCCGCCTATATTCATAAGCTTCTCAAGTGCCTCGTCGGTTATCCTTGTCTCTATATCCATAAGGGTATAGGCATACTTGTCGCGGCTCTTATTATAGAGCGTGGCTATATTGATATCCGCCTCTCCCATAAGGGCCGTGATCTGTCCCAGCATATTGGGGACGTTGTGATGGAGGCAGGCTATCCTTGACTCTGTGGGGCACACTCCGGCATCAAGGTCAGGGTAATTCACCGAATGGCAGATATTGCCGTTGTCCAGATAATCTTGAAGCTCCTTTACCGCCATGACAGCACAGTTTTCCTCAGACTCCTCAGTTGAAGCTCCAAGGTGGGGAGTGATGAGCACGTTTTTCATCTTAACGGTCTTCGGATTGGCAAAGTCCGTTATATATCTGTGTACCTTTCCTGAGGCCAAGGCCTCTGCCATGTCATCGTCGTTGATAAGTACATCTCTGGCAAAATTAAGGATATTGACTCCATCCTTCATCATATCGATGGCAGCCTTATTTATCATGCCCTTCGTATCCGCCGTCGCCGGAACATGGACTGTGATGAAGTCACAGTTTTCATAAAGCTCTTCTATCTTTTCTGAATGCTTGACCTCCCTCTTAAGGTTCCATGCGGCTCCTATGGAGATATAGGGGTCATAGCCATAGACCTCCATGCCCAAGGAAACGGCCGTATTGGCTACCAGCACACCTATGGCTCCCAAGCCGATGACTCCAAGCTTCTTGCCCTTTATCTCATGTCCGGCAAAGTCCTTCTTTGCCTTTTCCACTGACTTTGCGATATCGGGATCGTCGCTGTTTTTCTCGACCCACTTCATACCTCCTGTTATGTCCCTTGCACAGAGCAGCATGGCAGCTACCACCAGTTCCTTGACCGCATTGGCATTGGCACCCGGAGTATTGAATACTACCACGCCCTGCTCAGAGCACTTATCTATGGGGATATTGTTTACTCCGGCTCCGGCCCTTGCTATGGCCCTGAGGCTTCCGGGAAGCTCGGTCTCAAACAAATTTGCAGAGCGCACCAGTATGCCATGGGCATCTGAAAGCTCCTCCGTAAGTTCATAGCCCTTTCTGAAAAGGTCCGTACCCACAGGGCTTATCTTATTAAAGCAATATATCCTTCTGTCCTTCATGTTTATCTCCCGTGCTTCTCCTCAAAATCCTTCATAAAGGCCACCAGCGCCTCTACTCCCTCATAAGGCATGGCGTTATATATGGAGGCCCTCATGCCGCCCACAGTCCTGTGTCCCTTAAGGTTCTTGAATCCGGCCTCGCCTGAAGCCTTGATAAACTCCTTATCAAGAGCCTCATCTCCGGTTATGAAGGGTACATTCATAAGAGACCTTGAGCCCTTCTCTACGGTACCCTTAAAAAGCTTCGAGCTGTCAAGGAAGTCATAAAGGAGCTTTGCCTTCTTCTCATTCCTTTCCTTCATGGCTGAAAGTCCGCCCATGCTCTTTACCCACTTAAATACCTTGCCGCAGATATAGATGGCATAGCAGTTGGGGGTATTGTAAAGGGAATCCGCATCTGCCTGTGTCTTCCACTTGAGCATGGTAGGGGTCCCGGGCAGCACCTCATCACTTATAAGGTCCTCCCTTATGATGGACACCACAAGGCCCGCAGGTCCTGCATTCTTCTGTACTCCTGCATAGATGACTCCATACTTTTCCACGGGTATGGGCTCAGACAGGAACATGGATGAAACATCGGCTACCAGAAGCTTGCCCTTGGTATTGGGGAGCTCAGGAAATCTGGTCCCGTAGATGGTATTGTTCTGGCAGATATATACATAATCCGCATCCTCTGATACCGGAAGGTCAGAGCAGTCAGGTATATATGAAAATGTCTTATCTGCGGATGAGGCTATGCGGTTCACCCTGCCGTAGAGTTCAGCCTCTGAGGCTGCCTTTTTAGCCCACTGTCCCGTTATGATATAATCAGCCACCTTATTTTTCATAAGGTTCATCGGGACTGCCGCAAACTGCTGTGAGGCTCCGCCCTGAAGGAAGAGCACCTTATAATTTGAGGGGATATCCATAAGCTCCCTTAATGAGGACTCTGCATCATGAAGTATATCCTCAAAATCCTTGGAGCGATGGCTCATCTCCATCACACTCATACCACAGCCGTGATAATCAAGCATCTCCTCTGCAGCCTCTCTGAGCACCTCTTCAGGAAGCACCGCAGGGCCTGCGCTGAAATTGTAAACTCTGCTCATAGAAATCTCCTCCTCTTTTTTGATAAATATTTTTTTATTATATAACCAAACATGGGCTTTTCACAAGCAGTTTTAAACTATAAAGCCTGTATTTATTCCCGCTCAATATGGGCTTTTAGCTGTCAGCCAAGCTCCATAAACACCTTGGGAATGCACTCTGCGACATCCCTTGCCAGTGCCCCATGCTCTGAAAATATTTCCCCGGCCCTTTCTCCTGCCTTTGCATGGATATAGACCGCAGCCGGCAGCGCCCTTGGTATATCATCTCCAAGCACGGCGCATATACCTCCTATCGTACCGCTGAGCACATCTCCCGAGCCAGCCTTTGCAAGGGCTGCAGAGCCGGCCGTATTGAGACAGCAGCTGCCCTTAACATCCGCTATGGCAGTATAGGCATCCTTAAGCACTACATTGACATGGGAAGCTGCAGCATAGTCCTTGGCAGTCCCCATAAGGTCCTTTTTTATCTCCGGGATGCTTTTTTTTGTAAGCCTTGCCATCTCTCCCACATGGGGAGTTATGACCGTCTTTTCCCCGAAAAGCCTCTCCTGAAGCCTCGGCTCTCCAGCAAGGATATTGAGCCCGTCCGCATCTATAAGCAGCAGCCGTTTTTCCGAGGCTCCCTCTGCCCAGAGCTCAGAAAAGCACTCCAAAAGCTCCTTGGCATTTTCAGAAACAGAAAGTCCCGGCCCCAAGATAAAATGATCAGCCCATATAAAGGCCTCCCTGAGCTTATCCCTCATATCCTCTCCCATAAAAGAGGTATACATGGCCTCAGGAAGCAGAGTCTGAAGTATGCTCCTGTTTTCCTCCGGCCCAAAGTACCTTATCATACCGGCACCGCTCCTGAAGGCTGAAAGTCCGGAAAGGTAGGCAGCCCCGGCCATACCCTTTGAGCCTGCTATCACAAGGAATTTTCCATAGCTGCCCTTATTGGCATCAGGTCCGCGATGTTTAAGTTTATATTGAAATCTTGCTATGCCATCTTCAGAAGTTTCTATCATATCCTCATCATTATGGGGTATTTTTTCTAAGATCCCCTCCGGATAGCCGATATCTGCTGTCACTATACGTCCTGAGTGGGCGGGACCGGCTCCCAGATAAAGACCGGTCTTTCCATATCCGAAGCTTACGGTCACATCTGCCTTCACTGCCGTACCGGGGGCGCACATATCAAGGCCAAGGTCCGCATCTATGCCTGAGGGGGCATCTGCTGCGACTATCCTTGCGCCGTCCCTCCTAAGTCCATTCATAAGCTCTATGAGCCTTAGCTGGACCCCCTCGACCCTTCGCCTGAGTCCTATGCCAAATACAGCATCGATGATGATATCCGGCCTTTTGCCCTCCATCAGCAGGATATCTCTGTCCTCCTTCAGAAGCTCAGCCTGACCTTCCCTTGAACAGCAGATATCCTCTCCCATATCCTCAGGCTGAAAGAAGCTTAGCTCTATGCCCTGCTCCCTTAACCTCTCCTCATGAAATAAAAATTCATCGGTCCTTTTTTTCGGATCGCCTGCGGCTATGATATTGATATGCTTAAATCCCTCTTTATACAGTATATCGGCACAGTTAAGGCCGTCTGCACCGTTATTGCCCGTGCCGCAGAAAAAAGCAAGGCTCAGCTCCTTAGGACGGCATGAGATGTCGGCCGCCATGGCCATGACCTCCCTAGAAAGGGCCTCCGAAGCCCCTTCCATAAGCTTAAGTGAGCTTATCCCCAGCTCTTCGATGGCATATCTGTCTATCCTTTTTGCAAAGCTGCCCTTTACTATCAAGGCACCTGCACCTCCCTCTTAAAGCTTCATGGCAGTGATATTGACCCATTCTCCCATACGGTTTATCTCTACTACCTCAAAGACCTTGTTGGCTTCAAAGGCCTTAAGCACCTCTTCCTCCTTTTCATCGATGATACCGGAGGTTATAAAGAGGCCTCCCGGCTTAAGAAAGCGATCTGCCATGCCGCTTCCGGCAAGGCTTTCTATCACCGGCGCCAGTATATTGGCGATGACTATATCATAGGCTCCGAGGCCTATGTCCTCTGCAAGCTCCTCATCCGTAAGCACATTGCCTATGACGAGCTTAAAATCTCCCTCATAGATATCATTGAGCTTGAGATTTTCCTCCACTGCATCCCTGCAGTTATCGTCCACATCCGTGGCAAGGACCTTTCCGGCTCCCATCTTGAGGGCTGCTATTCCAAGTATGCCTGTACCGGTACCTATATCCAAGATACGCTCCGCTCCGGTCACATATCTGCTGAGCTCGGCTATGCAGAGCTTGGTGGTCTCATGGGTGCCTGTTCCGAAGGCTGTGCCCGGATTGATATTGATGAGCCTCAGCTCTCCCTCAGCCACGGCCTCCTTATACTCCTCGGGGACAGCCTCCCATTCGGGCTTTATGAGCACGTCCTCCACAAGGAAGGGCCTGAACTCCTCCTTCCACTTATTCATCCAGTCGGCATCCTCGGTCTCGCTCTCGGTGATGCTGCCCTCTCCGATATCCGTATATGCCCTTAGCTCTGAAAGACCCAAGCTTATATCTGAAAGGAGCTTTTCCACCTCAGCCTTGGTCCAAAGCCGGTCAGCTATGCTGTAGGAATTGTCCTCCGTATCGCTCACTCCGGGAGCGGGCCTTTCCTCAGCATTGTCCTGACTGCCGTCACAGTCAGTCTCCCTGAGGAAAAAGCTCAGCCTTGAAGTTCCGTCATCGGGAGGCAGCTCAGGAAGCACATCTATGAACATACCCTTGGTATCCTCTTCGGAAAGGGGAACATTGTCCTCTATGAGCACTCCCTCTACCCCCAGATCATCGAGCATGGCACTGATGATATCCTCAGC
The DNA here is from genome assembly GCA_018714145.1 of Candidatus Avilachnospira avistercoris. Taxonomy (GTDB): domain Bacteria; phylum Bacillota; class Clostridia; order Lachnospirales; family Lachnospiraceae; genus Avilachnospira; species Avilachnospira avistercoris. The sequence goes on along the minus strand of DVNS01000002.1, from coordinate 221 downwards.
CTCAGTCGTGGTATTTATCGTAAATTTTCTCCATTTCATGATGTTCTCCATTCCTCCCCTTTCAGTCAGGGCCAAAATAACGATGATTTTTTTTACTACATATCCTTCATAATATAGTTCAGTATCATTCTATATGCTTTAACAGCTTCTTTCAATCATTAATTAGGCTTTAGTGCTTTGATAATTAGGCTTTTAGGCCTTGATACACTAAGCTCTGAGAT
>DVNS01000031.1 GCA_018714145.1 Candidatus Avilachnospira avistercoris | reverse complement strand
TTTATACTATACTACTTTGTTATCACATAGTCAAGCAGAAGGCGATAGATTTTTTCAATGAAAAAATCTATCATTTTCTTCCCAAATGTTTACTAAACTATGCAGCTTTAGACGGCAAGCCTGCCTATCTTTCTAACTAATTTAATACTTAAGCAGAGCCGCATGACTTTATGCAGAAACTGCATGAATTTTTACAGATACTCCATAACCGTTGCAGGTACTGCACGGCTTGCCGTCTTTTTTATTTCAGTCTGACTTTAGCCCCAGACCTCCTCGGCTATCTCCTTTACGAGCTTAAGCTTGGCCCACTGCTCCTCCTCGGTGAGCTTATTTCCGCATTCGCAGGAAGCAAAGCCGCACTGGGGGCTCAGGCACAGTCTGTCAAGGGGCACGAACTCCGAAGCCTTCATGATACGGGCCTTTATAAGCTCCTTATCCTCAAGCTCGGGGCGCTTCGAGGTGATGAGACCAAGCACTACCTTCTTATCTCCTGTCACAGCCTTGAGGGGCTCAAAGCCTCCTGAACGCTCGTCATCATACTCGAGGTAGTAGGCATTGACATTTTCCTTGCCGAACAAAAGCTCAGCCACAGAGTCATAGCCGCCGGCGCTGGCCCATGTGGAATGGAAATTGCCCCTGCATATGTGAGTATTTATCTTAAGGTCCTCGGGCTTGCCCTCTATGGCCATGTTGTTGACCGTAAGGAGCTGTTCCTTTATGGCCTCGAGGCCCTTCTCATCCACTGCAAATACCTTAAGGGCCTTGGGGTCAACCATGAAGCCCCAAGAGCAGTCGTCAAACTGGATGTTGCGGCAGCCTGCGTCATAGAGGTCCCTTATGACCTTCTTATAGCCTGCGGCGATGTCCTCCATCAGGTCCTCTGTCTTTCCATAGTAGTGCCCGGTGCTCTCCTTATTGGCAGGAAGTATCATCTGCTCAAGGAACTGGGCGGGAGCCGGTATGGTCTGCTTTGCCACGGTATCGGCATCCTCAAAGGCTTTTACGAACTTATAATGCTCAACGAAGGGATGCGTATCCACTGATATACGGTCTGAAAGATATGTATCATCCAGCATGGCGGCCTCGTCATGGAAGCGAAGTCCCATCTTTGTGGGCCTGTGGCTCACGCCGTTAAAGCCCCACATGAAGTCAAGATGCCAGCTGTTGCGGCGGAACTCTCCGTCTGTGATGACATGATAACCTATGGCCTTGAGCTTTCCGATGAGCTCAGTGATGGCCTTATCCTCAAGCTCCTTAAGCTCATCAGCTCCAAGCTTGCCTGCGGCCCTCTGGGACCTTGCCTCAAGCAGCCACTCAGGCCTTAAGAAGCTTCCGACATAATCATAGCGAAAGGGTGTGTAAAGCATAGATATCCTCCGTTTTTATTAATTTGAAAATAGTACAGCTGCCGTCTATCATAATCGAAAAGCCCTCATTTGAACATAGAATTCACAAAAGCTACATAAATTAGATGCAGAAAGGCTAAGTACCAAACCGTACTATCAAACATCATCATTTAGATACCGAAAGTAAGTATCAAAAGATATTATCAGGTGTCAGAATTTTCAGATGCCCAGCAGTATCCTTGCTATACCGAAGTACACCAAAAGCGAAAGGGCATCCACTATGGTAGTAAGAAAGGGGCTCGACATGACCGCCGGGTCAAAGCCAAGCTGCTTTGCCGTAAGGGGCAGTATGGCTCCCACCGACTTTGCAAGGAACACGGTTATGATAAGGGTCAGACAGACCACAAGGGCCACGGTCACAGTGATGCTGTCATTGCCAAGGAGAAGGCGGTCCACCAGCATTATCTTAAAAAAGCAGACCAAGGAAAGAACGAAACCGCAGAGCACGGCTGTCCTTATCTCCTTCCATATCACCATGGGCATATCCCTAAACTTGAGCTCTCCAAGGGAAATGGCCCTTATGACCGTTACCGAGGACTGGGAGCCAGAATTTCCGCCCGTATCCATCAGCATCGGGATAAATGCGGTCAGCGCCACCTGAGCCGCAAGTGCTGTCTCAAAGCTCGTGATTATCATGCCTGTAAATGTGGCCGATATCATCAGCAGAAGCAGCCAAGGTATACGCTGCTTGAACAGGTCCAGCACCGTAGAGCGCCTGTAGCTCTTTTCCGAAGGAGACATACCGCCCATGATCTCCATATCCTCGGTGGCCTCCTCCTGAATTACATCGATGGCATCGTCTACGGTAACTATGCCCACAAGCCTCGAATCATTGTCCACAACGGGAAAGGCAAGGAAGTTATACTTTGCAAACATCCGTGCCACCTCCTCCTGATCAGTGGTCGTGCTTACAGAGATGACATTCTGCTCCATGATATCCTGCACCAGCTCCTCATCATCCTTTGCAAGGAGCAGGTCCTTCACGGTCACAAGTCCGCTAAGTCTTCCACCCTCGGTCACATAGCAGGTATAAATGGTCTCCTTATCCACGCCAGTGCGGCGTATGCGGAGTATGCTCTCTCCCACTGTCATGGAAGGGCGAAGGGTCACGAACTCAGTCGTCATCATGGAGCCGGCTGAGTTGTCAGGGTATTTTAAGAGCTCGTTGATGCTCCGCCTCATCTCGGGGTCGGCCTGTGAAAGCACACGCTTTACCACATTGGCCGGCATCTCCTCCACGAGGTCCACGGCGTCATCCACATAGAGCTCGTCTATGACCTCCTTCAGCTCACTGTCTGAGAAGCCCTTTATCAAAAGCTCCTGAGCCTCGGGGTCCATCTCTACAAAGGTCTCAGCTGCAAGCTCCTTTGGGAGCAGACGAAAAAGCAGGGGTATACGCTCCTGCGTAAGTCCCTGAAATATCCCCGCAAGGTCGCTGGGGTTCATGGTCGTTAGGATGTCTCTTAAGGTAGGGTATTTCTTTTCATCAAGGAGCTTCAGGATAGTGGTCTCCAAGATGATGTTCTGATTTTCCATAGCTTTTTCCTCCTAAATGATTTTAAAAAACCTTAGGAAGTAAAAACACAGCTATGGACCGAAATGTCAGAATAAGGGCATGCCAAAGAAAGCAGGCCCCAGCCTTGGCTTACTTCGGTCCGCAGATGTGCCGTTACTGCCTGATTCCATGGTATGTCCTCCTTTCCATTAGAAATGATAAAGACACTCTTTTTAAAGAAATGTCTTAAAGGGCTTATCAAAAAAACTGACCCGGCAATTTCTGCCGGAAAATAAAAACAGCCCTCAAGCTACTACATAATAGCACAAGGGCCGTTCAAGTTTCAAGGATTATAGTAAAGAAACCCATTAATATTTATCTGGACTCATTAATATACTTCCTTAGACTTTCAAAAACATCATCATGGTCAAATCCGATATCAGGATTAGCTTCAGCATATTTATCTGTCTCATCTAATGCTTTATTTAACGAATTGTTATATTTAGAACTCTGTTCAAAACCAAAAAATATCATTGTTCAGTATCCTTTTTTATCAGTGGTAAAGCTTCTCTACCTGCTTTATTATCTTCGTCTTCATGAACAGGACGCTGATGACGGTGGAGGCTATCTCCGCTATAGGGAAGGACCACCATACGCCTGAAAGTCCCACGGTATTGGCCAGTATGAAGGCTGCAGGCAGCAGGAAGATAAGCTGTCTTACTGCCGAAGCCTCAAGGGACAGCATACCGTGTCCAAGGGCCTGAAATACCGATGAAAATACTATGTTCATGCCCGCTAACAGGAAGCTCAGGCTGATGATGCGAAGGGCCGGAATACCCATGGAAAGCATGGTATCCGAAGCTTGGAAGAAGCCAAGGAGCACTGTAGGAAGCAGCTGGAAGGCCGCAAAGCCCAGTAACATGATGATGCAGGCATACATGACAGCAAGCTTTATGACCTTTTTGATACGGTCCGGCTTTGCTGCGCCAAGATTATAGGCAAGTATGGGCACCATGCCGTTATTGAGTCCGAATACTGGCATGAACACGAAGCTCTGAAGCTTATAATAGGCTCCGAATACGGCCGCCGCCGTAGAGGAAAATACTATCAGTATCTTATTCATGCCGAAGTTCATGACTGAGCTTATGGACTGCATCAATATCGAAGGTATGCCCACGGCATAGATATTTTTGATGGTCTGCTTATGGGGCTTAAGGAAATGAAGTCCGAACTTGACCTCATCGTTATACTTAAGATTAAAGAAGAAGCCAAGGGCAGCACCAAGTATCTGGCCTCCCACTGTCGCGAGAGCGGCTCCTGCCACTCCCATCTTGGGAAAGCCTAAAAGTCCGAATATAAGTATCGGGTCAAAGATGATGTTGAAGATAGCTCCGAGACCCTGAGTTATCATACTGAAAATGGTACGTCCCGTAGCCTGAAGGGTTCGCTCGAATATTATCTGCATGAAAAGTCCGATACTTAGTATCGACACTATCTGAGTATACTGGATACCATACTCCACTATCTGAGGGTCATCCGTGAGGGCCCTGAAATATATCTCAGAGCCAAAGATACCAAAAAGTATAAATGCCCCCGTACTTATGAGGAACAGCAGTATGCCGTTTCCTGCGGTACGGCTCACCGCATCGAACTTCTTCTCTCCAAGCTGCCTTGAAAGGAGGGCATTGACTCCTACTCCGGTACCGGTGCTGATGGCTATCATCAGGTTCTGCACCGGAAATGCCAGTGAAACAGCCGTAAATGCAGCCTCATTGAGCATGGACACGAAGATGCTGTCCACCACATTGTAGAGGGCCTGCACCAGCATGGATATCATCATAGGCACAGACATGCTGATAAGCAGCTTATTGCAGGGCATGACCCCCATCTTGTTTTCTGTTCTTTCCATTTTATTTCCCGTTCCCTTACTGAAATTATCTGAGTTGCCGGAAATGACAGCCTCCGGCAGGCAATGTGAGATATACCGGTTCAAGGCCCCGGCAGGCTCATGATGTCCCTATTAGAACCATTTGGACTGAAGCGTGTACCGACGTCGGACTGCTCCCCGGCCTATACTATGGATAAGCAGGCTCCACGCCCTCTTTAGCGCAAAAAAAGAACAGCCCTTAAGCTAAAATAATGATAGCATAAAGACTGCATTAAGTTCAAGGAATGTTTAATTTTTAACTAATTCATCAATGATAAAAACAAAAAAATAATCGCAAATATCCAGATAGTAAAAAGGTTTTGTGATTTAAATCCGCAAAAGTACCATACAGTCAAAGAGTTTTGCGATTTTAAACCGCAAAACTCTTATAAAGCAGATAAAATGTAGACTATATTAGCTTAATAAATAATTAGCAATTATCATAGCTTCATACAAAACTCGACCTTCTCGCCATTTGGTGATTTTATCGTAAAGAAGCGTATGCCATGCTCCCAGTAAGGAAGGGCCTCTATCCCATTAGAGACCACCTCTGCTCCCATCGCTGTCACCTCTGCATAGGCCTTATCTATATCAGAGCAGTCTATTGAAAAGTGGTCTATGGTGCCGCTTATGCCCTTCCAGTCCGATGACTCATAAAGCTCAAGCATCAGATCACCAAGCTTATAAAAGGCTGCCTTCCCGCCGTTTGGCTGTTTTGTAGAATAAGCCTCCTCAAAGCCTATCTGTTTATAAAAGACACAGGTCTTATCAAAATCCTTTACTAATATCCCGATATGCTGAAGCCCGTTAAGATACTCCTTCATCTCAGTAAATTCCTTTCTTTATATCCTATTGATTAGGTCTTAACTATAGATGCCATTTACATTCTATAGCACATTTTTTTCAGGAAGCTTCCTTGATATCTCCTAAGGTGCTTTTCTGCACCTCCTCCTTTGTCATCTCATCCAAGGCCTTGGAAGGGTATTCATATGCGGATATGCGTGAAAGGACCTCATCTTCATCCCTGATGCTGTAAATACCTCCCATATGCTCAGTGGAAAGGCTCGCTGCAGTGCTTCCAAACTCGGTGATGAACCTCAGTTCCTCATCCGTAAGCTCCTCAGGGGACTTGGAAAGCTTCAATATCCTGCTTAAAGCACTTCCGCAGAATATATCTCCGGCGCCGGTAGTATCTATTGGATGGACCTTCGGAATTGGGACAAAGCCTTCATGTATCCTGTTGGAATAAAAAGCCCCTTCAGCTCCCATGGTCACAAATACGAGCTTGGCAGCATTTTCCTCAAGTATCCTGTGAGCGCCCTCCATCGGGGAAAGTCCCCAGAGGAAATCTATCTCCTCATCGCTTATCTTGATGATATCCGCTGCGGAAAGGCCCCATGCTATCTCCCTTTTTGCATCATCCATGCTGTCCCAAAGGGGCTTGCGAAGATTAGGGTCAAATGTGATAAGCTTGCCCTTTGATTTAGCATAGCTTATAAGCTTCCTCGTAGCCGTCCTTGCAGGCTCATGAGTAAGGGAAAGGGTGCCAAAGTGAAATACCTTTGCTTCATCTACAAGGCTGAGGTCGCAGTCCTCAAAGCAAAGACAGGTGTCGGCACCGGGCTTTCTTGCAAAGCCAAACTTTCTTTCACCATTATTATCAAAGGTCACAAAAGCCAAAGTGGTAAAAGCATCTTTGGTACGCACTATGCCTTTGGTATCGATGCCTATATCCTTAAGGGTACCGATAAGCAGGTCTCCGAACACATCTTCTCCCACCTTACCGATAAAGGCTGTTTTAAAGCCATACTTGGTAAGAGCAGCAAGAAAATTGCATGGAGCACCGCCGGGATTGGCCGAAAGCTCGGGATATCCATTTTCATTTGTTCCCACAGTAGCAAAGTCTATCAGGAGCTCCCCTACTGCACACACGTCCAACATAATTATACCTCATATCTCA
>DVNS01000030.1 GCA_018714145.1 Candidatus Avilachnospira avistercoris | reverse complement strand
GGCAAAAAGATATTGACATAAAAGTTAGTTGGTGCTAACATATTTATCGGTTAGAGAAAACTAACGGAGGTGAGCTATTGATGCCTATATATATGGGAGATAATGGAAGCAGCTATACTATCCAGAGACTTACGGGCTCGGGGGAGGTGAAGGCCCATCTTAATTCCATGGGCTTTAATCCCGGCACTGAGGTCAGGCTGGTATCGAAGCTTTCGGGCAATGTGATACTCGCCGTAAAGGATACGAGGGTCGCCATCAATGCGGAGGAGGCCCGGCATATCCTTGTATAACTAGGTAGGAGGATGTGAGATGACACTTAAGGAAGCAAGAGTCGGCTCCACGGTCGTAGTTACCAAGATACTTGGTGAGGGTGCCTATAAGCGCAGGATAATGGATATGGGCCTTACCAAGGGAAGTGAGCTTTATGTCAGGAAGGTGGCTCCCCTTGGAGACCCGGTAGAGCTTACGGTACGGGGCTACGAGCTTACACTTCGCAAAAATGATGCGGAGTGCGTGGAGATAAGAGAGCTTGGCTGAGGTGCATCTTAAGTAAGATGCTTCGGACTGAGGCTTTCCCGCCCTAAAGAACTTTAGTCTAAGGTGGGGATATAGAAGAACTTTGAAGCAGAAGCGTCGGGAAATGGATGTATCAAGGCAAAGCTATTTTTTAACGATATGGTTAGCGAGAGCTAACTTGATTGTAGGAGGCAGATATGAAACTTAAGTTTGGATTGGCCGGAAATCCCAACTGTGGAAAGACGACCATGTTCAATGCCCTGACGGGAGCCAATCAGTATGTGGGCAACTGGCCCGGGGTAACAGTCGAAAAGAAAAGCGGAAAGCTTAAGGGAGCAGGCTCGGATGAGATAGAGATAGTCGACCTGCCGGGCATATATTCTCTTTCACCCTATACCCTTGAGGAGGTCGTATCCGCAGATTTCATACTGAAGGATGAGCCGGATGTCATCATAAACATAGTTGATGCCACCAATATAGAGAGGAACCTCTATCTTACGACCCAGATCATCGAGACCGGAGTACCCGTGGTCATAGCCCTCAATATGACGGATCTCCTTAAGAAAAGCGGCATCTCCATCAACATTAAAAAGCTTTCTGAGCTTCTGGGCTGTCCCGTGGTAGATACCTCAGCCTTAAAGGGCACCGGCCTTAAGGAGCTTGTAGCTACTGCAGTGGATATGGCAAAGAAGGCCAAGGCAGGGGAGCTTAAGACCGCCTATGATAAGCAGATATTTGCAGTGGATACGGAGGAGCTGATATCTGAGATAAGAGAGCAGCTTCCTATGGATATAAAGGAAGAGGAGAAGAGATGGTATGCCATCAAGCTCCTTGAGCAGGACGGAAGGGTCCTTAAGGACTTAAGCCTTTCAGCCCAGAATGAATTTAAAAAATATACCGATGATTTTGAAAAGCAGCATGATGATGAGGCTGAGGCAGTCATCACCGACCAGCGCTATGTATACATACAGGATATCTGCCATAAGGCCGTAAAGAAGCCCGGAGGCAGGATGAGCATCTCCGACAGGATAGACAGCATAGTTACGAACAGGGTGCTGGGACTTCCCATATTTGCGGCAGTGATGGTGCTCGTATATTATGTGACCGTCACCACCGTGGGCACGGTCATGACCGACTGGACCAATGATTCCTTCGTGGTAGCCTGTCAGGAGGCAGTGGCAGGACTTCTCACCTCCATAGGCGCAGGAGAGCTCATACAGAGCCTCATTGTAGACGGTATCGTAGGCGGAGTAGGAGCCGTGCTTGGCTTCGTTCCCCAGATGGCCCTTCTGTTCCTGCTGCTTTCCATACTCGAGGACGTGGGCTACATGGCCCGTATCGCCTTCGTCATGGACAGGGTGTTCAGACATTTCGGACTTTCGGGAAAGAGCTTCATACCCCTCCTGATATCCTCAGGCTGCGGAATTCCGGGCATCATGGCCTCAAGGACCATTGAGCAGGAAAATGACAGAAGGCTGACCATCATGACGGCTACCTTCGTGCCCTGCGGAGCTAAGCTCCCCGTCATAGCCCTTATGGCAGGAGTGCTGGCAGGCTACAGCACAGGCTCTGCTTCAGTGGGAGCCTTCCTTGCCCCTATAATGTATTTCATAGGCGTGGCAGCGGTCATCATCTCCGCAGTCATACTTAAAAAGACCAAGCCCTTTGCCGGAGAGCCGGCGCCCTTCGTTATGGAACTTCCGGCCTATCATATACCCCAGCCCAAGACAGTGCTCCTTCATGTATGGGAGAGGCTCAAGGGCTTCCTTGTAAAGGCAGGTACCATACTCTTTGTTGCCTGCGTGGTAATGTGGTTCTTATCCACCTTCGGATTTGAAAATGGAGCCTTCGGCATGGTGGAGGACAGCGATGCTTCCCTCATATCCTTCCTTGGCAATGCCATAGCATGGATATTCGTGCCCCTTGGCTTCGGACAGTGGCAGCCGGTGGCAGCCTCCATAGCAGGCTTCACCGCAAAGGAGGCCATAGTTTCCACCATGGGCGTGCTGGCCAATGTCTCTGAGGAGCTTTCAGAGGAGGCGGATGTGGTCGCAGCTGCGGTCAATACATGGTTCCCTACGGCAGTGGCGGCATTTTCCTTCCTTACCTTCAACCTGCTCAATTCACCCTGTCTTGCAGCCATAGCTACCATGGCTCAGCAGATGCAGTCAAGGAAGATGTTCTGGTTCGCCATCATCTATCAGAATGTATTTGCCTACTGCGTATCCATGGTCATCTATCAGATAGGCGGCTTCCTGCTCGGCATGGTAGCCTTCAGCATCTGGACCATCATAGCACTTATAGTGCTGGCAGTGCTGTTGTTCCTGCTTTTGAGGCCGGATCCCTATAAGGAGACCAGAAGGTACACAAGGTCCTCGGTAGAGGCAGCAAGGGGCTGATGCAAAATAAGGTGAAAGCCCTTCCATCAGCCAAAAACTTCATCAGGCTCATTGGCCTGTGAAGTACATTACACTTGTTATTTATCGCCCATAAAGCTCATATAGAAGCCCAAGGCGGTAATGACTCATACATATCTCCATACATCTATTGAATTCGTCAAAGGGAGTACTGTTTCATCATCAGTTATTTGATGGTCCTGCAGCACTCCCATTGGCGTTTTATGAATATTTAACTATATTTAGAACTTTGGCTGTGGTATAATTAAAAAAAAGCTGAGCCGCACTGCTGCTCTCAGCATAAGTATTTGACAGGAGGATATCATGGCTTTAGTATATGCGTTTTTAACAGAGGGCTCAGAAGAGGTGGAGTGCCTCGCAGTAGTGGACGTACTGAGGAGGGCCGGCATAGATACGAGGCTCATAGCCGTAGGCGGAGACCTTAAGGTCAGAAGCTCCCATAACGTGGATATAAGCTGCGATGCAAGGATAGAGGACACGGACCTTTCCGCAGCAGATATACTGTTCCTTCCGGGAGGCATGCCCGGGACCCTCAATCTTGGAAAGGACGGTCTCCTTTGCGATGCCCTCCTTAAGCAGAACAGTGCGGGCAAGAGGATAGCAGCCATATGTGCGGCTCCTTCAGTGCTCGGAGAGCTGGGACTCCTTAAGGGAAAGACCGCTACCTGCTTCCCCGGATTTGAGGATAAGCTCGAGGGAGCAGCCTATACCCATGAGGGGGTAGTGACCGACGGCAATATCACCACTGCCCGGGGACTTGGCTATGCCCTTGATCTGGGTCTTGAGATGATAAGGCTGCTTTCCGGCGCAGAGGAGGCAAAGAAGATAAAGGCTTCCATCCAGTATGATAAATAAGAGCGATACGAAGCCATGCCGTAGGGTTAAGCAAGGCTTTCCTTCGGGAAACAAATGGCTGTTTTGCTCGATATTGTTTTGACAATCTTTAAAAAAGAACGTATAATAACAGGAAACTTATATCAGCCGCAGGCGGAGCTTGACTTAGAGCCCTGCGGCATTTCCTTTATACAGGATAATTTGGTCGATTTGATTCGTTTTATCGCTTTTTGGAGGTACTGCCATGGCTAAGGAGATAATTGATGCCGTAAAGGAGGCTGAGCTTAGCGGAAGATACAATGTGGACAATGCTAAGGATGAGGCTGAAAATATGGTCAAGGTCGAGGCCGAAGAGCTTAGGAAGCTTTATGAGAGAAAGGTCGGAGAGGCCGGGCAGGAGGCCGATGAGAAGCTGAGGGCTGCAGAGTCCGAGGCAGAGCGGATGCTTCGTGAGGCAGAGGCTAAGGCCGTGGAGGAGCAGAAGGAGCTCTGGAGAGGCAGCGCTGAGAAAAAGGAGAGGGCCTTTGAGGCCATAAGGAAGCAGCTGTTTTCCTAAGTAATGGACCTATTTGCCCTTGCGGCTATGTGTACCGGAGAGACTGAGACTGTATTTACTGACAGCCAGCCTCAGACAGCTTTTTATATATGTGAGCCGAAGCAGTGATCTGACTTCGGAGGGAAAAGCAGGAGGAGAAAATTGTCCAAGGTACCTATGAAACGGATATTTATATGCGGACTCAAGAGGGACAGAAAGCAGATACTTGAGTTTTTGCAGATGGAATCCGTGGTGGAGATAGACGAAAGCTCCGAAAAAGATGAATACCTGAAAAAGATGGATGTCATGCCGAAGAAGCTCCTCTTTGACAAGAATTCCAATTTTGCAGAGCAGGCTCTTTCCGTGCTTGAGAGCTATGCTCCGGAGGAGACGACTCTGCTTTCATCCCTTGAGGCTGAGACTGAGCTTCCCCGTTCAGAGTATGAGCAGAGGATAGTCCATGCCGAGGAATACCTTGCCATGGCAAAGGAGATACTGGCTTTAGAGCAGAGGATAGGCGAGATTCGGGATGAGATACCAAAGATAGAGAACAGGGAGGTCATGCTGCGCTCATGGGAGAGGCTTGATGTGCCCCTTTCGTATGAGGGCACTGCCTATACCAAGGCCTTTATCGGCACCATTCCCGGTGAGCATTCAAAAAAGGATATCATGGATGCCTTCCTTAAGAAGGATGGAGAGGATGAGCCGGAGAAGTCCGGGGAGAGTTCTGTTCCCCCGGTGGAGATAGACATCATAAGCTCCTCAAAGGAGCAGAGCTGCATCTTCCTTTTATGCCTTCGCAGGGACGAGGACATAGTTGAAGCAGGCCTTAAGCAGCTTGGATTCGCTTATCCTAAGAACAGCACCTCAAAGAGCGTGCCTGCCACGGAGATACGGGAACTTAAGGCTAAAAAGGAAGGCATACTTTCAGATATAACAAAGCTCAAAAGACAGCTGATAGCCTATACCGATAACCGTAAGGAGCTCAAGTTTGCTTCGGATTATTATGCCATGAGGGCTGAGAAGTACCGTCACCTGCAGCAGCTGCCCCAGTCTGAAAGTGCATTTTTCATAGAGGGATATGTGCCCTCGGCCTATTCAGAGGAGCTTAGGCGCAGACTTACGGAAAAGTTTTCAGCCTATGTGGAGCTTTCTGACCCGGAGGAGGGCGAGGACGTGCCGGTTGCCCTTTCAAATGGACTCTTCTCAGACCCGATGGAGACTGTGGTGGAGAGCTATTCGCTGCCCGGCCCGGGAGAGATAGACCCCTCGAGGGTAGTTAGCATCTTCTATTATGTATTTTTCGGCATCATGCTTTCGGACGCAGGCTACGGCATACTGCTCAGCCTTGCCACAGGATATGTGCTGCTTAAGGTCAAAAATATGAAGCCCGGCATGAAAAAGATGATGAAGCTCTTTTTCTACGGAGGACTGAGCACCATCGTATGGGGTTTCATGTTCGGAAGCTTCTTCGGCAATGCGGTCAATGTCATTGCCGCGACCTTCTTCGGAAGACCGGATATAAGCCTCAGGCCCCTCTGGTTCGAGCCCATGAGCGAGCCCATGAGGTTCTTGGTATTTGCCTTTGGCCTTGGCATCGTACATATACTTACTGGCCTTGGCATAAAGCTGTATCAGTGCCTTAAGGCCGGAGATATCATGGGGGCCGTATGTGATTCGGTGCTCTGGTTCATGTTCGTGGGAGGAGGCATAGTATATCTCCTTACCATGCCCATGGTGACAGGTATGCTGGGTCTTTCCTTTACCCTTGGAAGCACTGCGGCGTCCATATCCGCAGCCATAGCCATCATAGGCGCCATAGGAGTGGTGCTCACCGGGGGCAGGGAGTCCAAGAACTGGTTCAAGAGGCTCCTTAAGGGTGCATATTCAGCCTATGGCATAACAGGATATCTTTCAGATATACTCTCCTATTCGAGGCTCCTTGCCTTGGGCCTTGCGACGGGAGTCATAGCACAGGTCTTTAATCAGATGGGATCGATGCTGGGCGCCACATGGTACGGGGCACTTATATTCATCATCATTTTCCTGATAGGCCATGTGCTCAATATAGGCATAAATGTATTGGGTGCCTATGTGCACACGAACAGACTGCAGTTCGTGGAGTTTTTCGGAAAGTTCTATGACGGCGGAGGAAGGAAGTTCGAGCCGTTTTCCGAACATACTAAATATTTCAAGATCAAGGAGGATAATTAAGTATGGAAGGCATGGGATTATTATTTGCTCTTGTTGGAGCTGCTCTTGCAGCAGGAATGGCAGGCATAGGCTCAGCCGTCGGCGTTGGTATCGCAGGACGTGCAGCCTCCGGAGTAGTCACTGAGGATCCCAACCAGTTTTCCAAGGTGCTGGTGCTTCAGCTCCTTCCCGGTACTCAGGGCATCTACGGGCTTCTGATAGCATTCATCACTCTGACCCAGATAGGTATCATGGGCGGTGACAGCAATGTATCGCTTTTAGAGGGCCTTTTATATCTTGCAGCCTGTCTGCCCATGGCCTTTGGCGGACTCTTTTCTGCCATAGCTCAGGGCAAGTGTTCGGTAAGCGCCATTGGCCTTGTAGCAAAGAGACCTGACCAGTTCGGTAAGGCCATGATATTTCCGGCCATGGTAGAGACCTACGCCATACTGTCCCTCCTTATATCCATACTTTCGATATTCGGAGTTTCAGGTCTTGGACTTTGATGTCCAAGCTGTAAAGGAGAGATTTTATGAATAACGGACTTACGTCCATCATAAATTATATCAATGAAGAATCCGAGCAGCAGATAGAGGGCATACGCTCCGAGGCGGAGGCGAGGGTCGAGGCCATGAAGGAGGAGAACCGCCGGCGCATCGAGGAGGAGTGCGGAAGGATAAGGGAGAAGGCCATCTCAGGTGAGGAGACCATACTCCAGAGAGGCCGTGCCTCCGCAGAGCTCCGCAAAAAGCAGATGCTCCTTACTGCAAGGCAGGAGCTTATCTCCGATACGATAAGTTATTGCATGGAGAGGCTCATCAGGCTTCCGAAGGAGGAGTATTTTGATATCCTTAAGAAGCTTTTTTCGGAAAATGTGCATCCCGGTGACATAAAGCTGTATCTGAACAGCCGTGATCTGGAGCGCATGGATGATGGGATAAAAAAGGAGCTTATGGATATTGCCAAAAAGGCAGGAGCAAGGCTTGAGATATCTGAGCTTCCCAAGGACATTAGGGGAGGCTTCATCATGGACCTCGGAGATATAGAGGAAAATCTGAGCACCGAAGCCATATTTTCAGACCATGATGATGATATAAGGGACCTGCTTTCAGGCCTTCTGTTTTCATAAGCGGTGAGGGATATGTCGGTTTCTTATCAGGACAAGGATCATATATATGCGGTGGCGAGGATCAGGTCGGCGGAGCTTAAGCTCCTTGACAGATCCGTATTTGACCGGCTCTGCGAGGCAGAGAGCCTTGAGGAGAGCATAGCCATACTGTCCGAGCGGGGCTTCGGCGGCGAGTACAGGGAGCCGGAGGCCATGATAGCCGAGGAACGGAGACGGCTCTGGGCTCTCATAGATGAGCTTGTGCCCGATACCTCTGTGTTTCGGATATTCAGGATACAAAATGACTATTCTGACCTTAAGGCTGCCATAAAGGAGTCGGTGCTGGAGCAGCCGTTTCCCGATATCTATACCAAGGGGGCTGAGCTTGAACCGGGGCTCCTTCGGTCGGCCATAAAGGACAGGGCTTATAAGCGCCTTCCAAAGCCTTTATCGGAGACTGCACAGGAGGCCCATGAGGTATTCCTTCGTACCAGAGACGGGCAGCTCTGCGATATCATCATCGATAAGGCGGCCCTTGATGCCATCATGGTCTGTGCAAAGGAGTCAAAGGACAGCACCCTTATCTCCTATGGAGAGCTTTTGGTGGCTTCGGCAGATATAAAGATAGCCGTGAGGGCAGCCCTTTGCGGAAAGGATGAGAGCTTTCTCAGGAGGGCCCTTTCCGAGTGTGATACCTTGGATCTGGACTATCTCATAAGAGCAGCCCTGTCGGGAACTGAAGCCATATATAATTATCTTAAAAATACTGACTATGCAGATGCGATACCTGAGCTTAAGTCATCGCCTCAGGCCTTCGAGCGCTGGTGTGACGACCTTATCATAAGGAGGCTCAGGCCCCAGCTCTATAATTCCTTCGGACTTGGCCCCATAGCGGCCTATATCATAGCGAGGGAGACGGAGATAAAGTCAGTAAGGATACTGCTTTGTGCAAGGGAAAACGGCTTCCCTACAGAAGCTATAAGGGAAAGGATACGGGAGACCTATGTATAAGATAGCGGTGATGGGAGACCGGGACAGCATATACGGCTTTGCGGCCGTGGGGCTTGAGCCGGTCATTGCCAATAATGCTGAGGAGGGCTCGAGGAAGCTTCGGGAGCTTGTGAACGGCGATTATGCAGTTATCTACATCACCGAGGCTCTGGCCTCTGAGCTGGAGCGGGAGATAGTACATTATTCGGAGCGTCCTCTTCCGGCCATCATACTGATACCGGGAGTTTCCGGCAATACAGGAAAGGGACTGAGCTCCGTCAAGCGGTCTGTGGAACGGGCCATAGGCTCGGATATCATTTTCGGGGAAGAATAAAGGAAGCAAAAAATGAGCAAAGGTGTGATCAAAAAGGTTGCAGGGCCTCTTATCATAGCCAAGGGCATGAGAGACGCCAATATGTCGGACATGGTCAGGGTCTCTGAGGATAAGCTTATCGGTGAGATAATCGAGATGCACGGAGACGAGGCCTCCATACAGGTCTATGAGGAGACCTCAGGGCTTGGCCCCGGCGCTCCTGTGGAGTCCCTTGGAGTGCCCATGTCGGTGGAGCTTGGTCCCGGACTTATCAGCAGCATATACGACGGCATACAGCGTCCCCTTGAGAAGATACTCGAGGTGACGGGATCAAACCTGCTTAAGCGGGGCGTGGAGGTGCCTTCCCTTGACAGGGAGAAGAAATGGCACTTTACTCCCCTTAAAAAGGCAGGGGATGAGGTCAGCGGAGGAGATATCATCGGTACCGTTCAGGAGACCGAGGTGGTGCTCCATAAGATAATGGTGCCCGTCGGAATAAAGGGAAGGCTGAAGGATATATCCGAGGGAGACTTTACCGTTACCGAGGATGTGGCCTTGGTAAGCACTGAAAAGGGAGAGGTACCGATAAAGCTCATGCAGCGCTGGCCCGTCAGACAGGGCAGGCCCTATAAGCGCAAGCTTTCTCCCGACAGGCCCCTTGTTACGGGACAGAGGGTCATCGATACCCTGTTCCCCATCGCGAAGGGCGGCGTGGCTTCCGTACCCGGACCCTTCGGCTCAGGAAAGACAGTGGTTCAGCACCAGCTGGCAAAATGGGCTGATGCGGATATAGTAGTATATATAGGCTGCGGAGAGCGCGGCAATGAGATGACGGACGTGCTCAATGAGTTTCCGGAGCTTAAAGACCCCAAGACTGGACGCTCCCTGATGGAGCGTACCGTACTCATAGCCAATACTTCCGATATGCCGGTGGCGGCCAGAGAGGCCTCCATCTATACGGGCATAACCATAGCTGAGTATTTCAGGGATATGGGATATTCGGTGGCACTGATGGCAGACTCTACCTCAAGATGGGCCGAGGCTTTAAGAGAGATGTCAGGACGTCTCGAGGAGATGCCCGGTGAGGAGGGATATCCGGCTTATCTGGCATCGAGGCTGGCCCAGTTCTATGAGAGGGCAGGAAGGGTGGTGGCCCTTGGCAGCGATGAACGGGAGGGAGCCCTTTCCGTTATCGGCGCCGTCTCCCCTGCCGGAGGAGACATATCCGAGCCCGTGACTCAGGCCACCCTCCGTATAGTCAAGGTATTCTGGTCCTTGGATTCGAGCCTTGCCTATAAGAGACATTTCCCTGCCATAAACTGGCTCAATTCCTACTCCCTCTATCTGGACAGCATGGAGAGCTACTTCAATGAGACCGTGGCAGCGGACTGGTCAGAGATGCGTCAGCGTCTCATGGCCCTGCTTCAGGACGAGGCGGAGCTGGAGGAGATAGTAAAGCTCGTGGGCATGGATGCAGTATCCTCAGGAGACAGGCTCAAGCTTGAGACCGCAAGGTCCATAAGGGAGGACTACCTCCATCAAAATGCCTTCAATGACGTGGATACCTACACCTCCCTTCAGAAGCAGCATCTTCTGATGAAGCTGATATTGGATTATTATGACAGGGCAGGGGAAGCCCTTTCCAAGGGAGCACCCATCTCCAAGCTCGTTTCCATCCCCTCAAGGGAGGCCATAGGCCGCTTCAAGTACGTTCCGGAAAATGAGACCGAGGCGGAGTTCGAGAGCATAGAGGAAAGGCTCACACAGGAATGTGAGGAAGCCCTTAAGGGAAAGGAGGACTTCTGAGATGCCGAGAGAATATAAGACCATACAGGAGATAGCAGGCCCCCTGATGCTCGTAAGGGATGTGGAAGGGGCCGCATATAACGAACTGGGAGAGATAGAGCTTTCGGACGGCTCCAAGCGCCGCTGCAAGGTGCTGGAGGTGGATGAGGGCAATGCACTGGTACAGCTCTTTGAGCCTTCGGCCGGCATAAACCTGAGCAGCTCCAAGGTCAGGTTCCTTGGACGGAGCATGGAGCTCGGAGTGTCTGAGGACATGCTTGGAAGGATGTTTGACGGACTGGGCCGTCCCATCGACGGAGGCCCCGAGATACTTCCCGAAAAGCGCATGGACATCAACGGCCTTCCCATGAACCCGGCTGCAAGGAGCTATCCCGAGGAGTTCATAGAGACGGGGGTTTCGGCCATAGACGGCCTCAATACCCTTGTCAGGGGACAGAAGCTCCCCATATTTTCCTGCTCAGGACTGCCCCATGCAAACCTTGCTGCCCAGATAGCAAGGCAGGCTAAGGTAAGAGGCTCCAAGGAGCCCTTTGCCGTGGTATTTGCTGCCATGGGCATAACCTTTGAGGAGGCCAATTTCTTCATGAACTCCTTCAAGGAGACCGGAGCCATAGACAGGGCGGTGCTGTTTCTCAATCTTGCCAATGACCCTGCGGTAGAGCGTGTGTCCACACCGAAGATAGCCCTTACCGCAGCTGAATATCTGGCATTTGAAAAGGATATGCACGTCCTCGTCATACTGACGGATATAACCAACTTTGCGGACTCCCTGAGGGAGATATCCGCTGCCCGTAAGGAGGTCCCCGGAAGACGAGGCTATCCCGGATATATGTATACGGAGCTGGCGACCATCTACGAAAGGGCCGGACGTCAGAGGGGCAGGAAGGGCTCCATCACCATGATGCCCATACTCACCATGCCGGAGGATGACAAGACCCATCCCATACCGGACCTTACCGGATATATCACAGAGGGACAGATCATACTTTCAAGGGAGCTTTATCGTAAGTCCATAGCTCCTCCCATAGATGTGCTGCCCTCCCTGAGCAGACTTAAGGATAAGGGCATAGGAAAGGGCAAGACGAGGGAGGACCATGCTGATACCATGAACCAGCTCTTCTCTGCTTATGCAAGGGGAAAGGATGCCAAGGAGCTCATGGTAGTGCTTGGCGAGGCCGCCCTTACGGACATGGATAAGCTTTATGCCAGGTTCTCCGATGAATTTGAGCGGCAGTATGTATCACAGGGCTATGAGACTGACAGGAGCATAGAGGAGACTCTGGATCTCGGCTGGAAGCTTTTAGGCATACTCCCGAAGTCGGAGCTTAAGCGTATAAAGGACGAATACATAGAAAAATACTATAAGCCTTATAAGGGCTGAGGCTCTGAAGGAACTTATGGCAATGGCCCATAGCGGGCAGATAAAGGAGCAGGGCAGCAGGGGGTCCCTTTAACGGGCATCTTTCCAAGACAGCGGCCCAAAGGCATACTTAGGAGATAAGGATGGCACAGATACAGACTAATCCCACAAGGATGGAGCTTACCCGTCTTAAGCGCAAGCTCCAGACTGCAAAACGGGGACATAAGCTGCTTAAGGATAAGCGGGACGAGCTCATGCGGCAGTTTTTGATACTTATCCGGGAAAATAAGGAGCTTCGGGAACGGGTCGAAAAGAGCATAGAAGGCTGCAACCGTAACTTTGTGCTTGCACGGGCCTCGATGAGCCGGGAGGCCATCAACATTGCCCTCATGGCCCCCAAGCAGGAGGTCTATCTTGAAGCTGATACGGAAAATATCATGTCGGTGGAGATACCCAAGTTCCGCTTCACCACTAGGACTTCGGATCCGAGTGATATCTATCCCTATGGCTATGCCTTCACCTCATCAGACCTTGACAGTGCGGTAAAGAGCATAGCAGATATCCTGCCGGATATGCTCAGGCTCGCAGAATGTGAAAAGGCCTGCCAGCTCATGGCCGAGGAGATAGAAAAGACACGCCGCAGGGTCAATGCCCTTGAGCATGTGATGATACCTCAGACTGAGGAGAGCATAAGATATATCTCCATGAAACTGAATGAAAATGAGCGCAGCTCTCAGGTCAGACTTATGAAGGTCAAGGACATGATGCTGGAGGAGGCTCATCATTATAAAGAAAAAAATGGTTTGGAGTAAACGGATATGAAGGAAACTGCACTTGTGATAATGGCAGCCGGTATAGGCTCACGCTACGGAAAGGGCATCAAGCAGCTTGCAAAGGTAGGACCGGAGGGCGAGATAATCATGGATTACAGCATCTATGATGCCCTGAAGGCAGGCTTTGATAAGGTCATATTTATAATCCGCAAGGATATAGAGGCAGAATTTCGGGAAGTCATAGGTGACCGTATAGAAAAGCATGTAAAGGTAGGATATGCCTTTCAGGACCTTCATGACCTTCCCGAGGGCTACGAGGTGCCTGATGGAAGGACCAAGCCTTGGGGCACGGCTCAGGCAGTGCTCTGTGCAAAGGAACTGATAGACTGTCCCTTTGCAGTTATAAATGCAGATGATTTTTACGGCGCCGACGGATTTAAGAAGGTCCACGATTACCTTGCCAATGAGATGGACGAGGAGAGCGAGGTGCTGGATATGTGCATGGCCGGCTTCATCCTCGGCAATACCCTCAGCAAAAACGGCACCGTGGCAAGGGGCGTATGCAAGGCAAATGAGGCCACAGGCGAGCTGATATCAGTTACCGAGACCTATGATATAGCAGAAAGGGATGGAAGCATAACGGGCAGGGACCGCTTCGGAAACGAGGTGCAGCTTTCTTCCTCAGACAGGGTGTCCATGAATATGTGGGGCCTTCCGAGGAAGATACTTGATGTGCTCTCTGAGGAGTTCCCCAAGTTCCTTGATGGGGTGCCCAAGGGAGACCTTAAGGCCGAATACCTGCTTCCCAATGTCATAGACAGCCTTATTAAGTCCGGAAGGGCCAAGGTAAGGCTCCTTGAGACCTCGGACAAGTGGTATGGAATGACCTATGCCGAGGACCGCCAGTACGTGGAGGATGCCATCAGGGAGATGACTGATAAGGGTATATATAAGGAGGAACTCTTTGGCTTTACGGAGCGGACATGAGTCCGGAAATATGACTCAAAAAGTAAGACCTGCGGCGAGGCCTCAGGGAGATGAGCCTAAAAAGAAAGGCTCCAAGCTTAAGCTGGTTCTCATTGTGCTTGCCGCCATAGCCATACTTTCCGGCGGCATATATATCTACATGGGCAGCCTTCACAGCACGGACTATGATATAGTCTGGGAGAAGCGCAGTCAGAGCACAGGAGGCTCCGCAGGGGCCTTCAAGGGTTATGAGCTTTTTTCCGGCGGCATCATCAATTATTCAAAGGACGGCGCCTCATATGCCGATAAGGACGGAGATGCGGTCTGGGAGCGAAGCTACCAGATGAATTCTCCCAGGGCCGTGGTCAGCGGAGACTATGCGGCCATAGCGGATATAGGCGGGACCTCCCTGTATATATTTGATGACAGCACAAACACAGGTCAGGCTCAGGCCTCCTATCCGATAAATGACATCACCATATCCTCAGAGGGTGTGGTATATCTGGTGGTCTCGGACGGCAGTGCCGAATATCTCAATGCCTACAGGGCCGATGGAAGTCCCATAGAGCTCGAGGTAAAGTCCCTCATCACCGGGGATGGCTATCCCATAGATATGGCGGCCTCCCCCTCCGGCAGTCAGCTCATCACCGCCTATGTGACCATAGACGGCAGCGAGGTAAAAAGTCAGGTCATATTCCGGAACTTTGATGAGATAGGACAAAATGCCGACTCAAGGCGTATAGTCGGAGGCTTTATAGATGAATTTGCAGGCAAATATGTGGGCAGGGTCAACTTCTCCTCGGAGGACTATTCGCAGGCCTTCTTTGACGGCGGCATCGTATTTTTCTCGACGAAGGTCCTTACGAGCCCTGAGGTCATAGGACGGGCGGACTTTGATGATGAGATAGTCTCCATAGCCTGTTCGGATAAATACTGTGCAGTGATACTTGAGGAGCAGACAGGAGAACAGCCCTACAGGCTCATGATATTCAATGCCGACGGCGGGGTGAGCGGCGAGGCCTCCTTTGACCTTCAGTATACGGGCTTTGATATGGATGGAGGATCTGTATATATATACAATGAGTCGGAGCTTCTGATATTTTCCGCAAAGGGGAAGGAAAGGGCCCATATCGTAAGCGATGAGCTGAATTTTTCCAAGATAGTCAAGACGGGGTTATTTTCAGAATATATGATAGCCGATGGCAATGATTACATCGGCATCAAATTAAGATAAGGCGGGGTCAGGATATGAAGTATTGTATTGGGGCTGATGTAGGTGGTACTTCCATTAAGCTTGGAGCTGTGGACGAACAGGGTGAGCTCCTGCTTAAGTGGGAGACAAAGACCAGAAAGGGAGACAATGGAAAGCTCTTCCTTAAGGACATAGCTGACGACATCATGGATGCCATCGGAAGCCATGAAAAGCTCAAGCACGGCGAGCTGTTAGGTGTGGGCCTTGATGTGCCCGGGCCGGTGCTTCCCAATGGCTATGTGGATCTCTGTCCTAATCTTGGGGTCAGGGAGATCTATCCTGCAAAGGAGCTTTCCAAGCTCATAGGCGGAATACCGGTAAGGATAGCAAATGATGCCAATGCGGCTGCCCTCGGCGAGATGTGGCAGGGCGCAGGAAAGGGCCATGGCTCCATATGTATGGTGACCTTAGGCACCGGGGTAGGCGGCGGTATAGTAAGTGAAGGCCATATACTCTATGGTTCCCATGGAGCCGGAGGAGAGCTGGGCCACATGAGGGTGGACGACACCGAGACCGAAAACTGCAACTGCGGCGGACGGGGCTGCCTTGAGCAGTATGCCTCAGCCACGGGCATAGCAAGGGTGGCAAGGCGTATGCTGGATAAGTCTGATGAGGACAGCGGCCTCAGGGCCATAAAGGACATAAGCGCCAAGGATGTCTGCGACCTCGCAAAGGCCGGGGACGAGCTTGCACTTAAGGCCCTCTCCTATTCGATGGACAGGCTTTCGTATGCCCTGTCTCTTGTGGCCATCACCACGGACCCGGAGGTCTTTGTCGTAGGCGGAGGCGTGTCAAAAGCCGGAGATATACTTATAGAGCTGATAAAGAAGGGACTTGCGAACTACCAGAGCCTGATAGGTGCGGACCGTTATGAGGTAGCCTTAGCCGAGCTTGGCAATGACGCCGGCATATACGGGGCAGCTAAACTCATGTTCCCTGAGAAATAAGGTATAATATCCGCACAAGGTGCGGATAGAGCCGTTTCACGGCTTTCAGCGTTCTTTGAACGCTGATTATACTATTCGCAAGCAAAGCTTGCTCATACCACAGTCGGACGAAGTAAATACTTGCTTCGCTCGTGCTTCCTTCGTTTGCGACTGTGGTATAATGTC
The DNA here is from genome assembly GCA_018714145.1 of Candidatus Avilachnospira avistercoris. GTDB lineage: Bacteria > Bacillota > Clostridia > Lachnospirales > Lachnospiraceae > Avilachnospira > Avilachnospira avistercoris. The sequence goes on along the minus strand of DVNS01000030.1, from coordinate 1,758 downwards.
CGCACAAGGTGCGGATAAGGCTGCTTTGCAGCCTTCAGCGGCTGTGCCGCTGGTTATACTATTCGCAATCAAGCTTGCTCATACCCCGTCCGGCCGAAACAAATGCTCATAAATTCCCGCTTGTTTAGCTTACGGTCGGGGTATAATATAACAAAACCAAAACAAACAGCAGCTTCGGCAGAGCTATGCTTCCGCCTTGGCTGCTGTTTTACTGCTGTTTGCTGTCAGTGCTCTATACGGGCGCTTTATACTGACATTTTATACAGAAGAGTTTTACTGCTTTTTCTGCTTCATTTTATTGCCTTTTTTACTGCTCCATCCCCTCTGCCTGCGGCAGTGAGAAAGTAAACTCGCTGCCCACTTTTTCCGTGGATACCACATCTATATTTTCTCCGTGGGCCTGTATTATCTCCTTTACGATGGAGAGACCCAGTCCGGTGCCGCTGCGGTCCTTGCCTCTGGAGCTGTCCGACTTATAAAATCTGTCCCATATCTTTTTGATGGAATCCTTCGGTATGCCTATGCCCATATCCATTACCGATACGAATATTTTACGCTGTCTTGCGGCGGTGCTGATATAGATGGCAGAGCCCTGAGGACTGAACTTGATGGCATTGTCTATAAGGTTATAAAGGACCTGCTGTATCTTGCCATAGTCGGCATAGACCATCTCAGTCTCATCCTCAAAGGTGAGTTCAAAATGAATGTCCTTCTTAGTGCAGATATTTTCATTGGAGGCGCAGACCTCCTTGATGGTACGGTTGATATCGAAGATGCTGCGCTTGAGGGTATTTTTAGTATCAAGGGAATTGAGGGTCAGCATGCCTTCGGTGAGCTTATTGAGCCGCTCGGTCTCAGATATGACCCTTTTTATATACTTTTCTGAAAGCTCCGGCGGTATGGTGCCGTCCAGCATGGCCTCCAGATAGCCCTTTATGGAGGTCAGGGGCGAGCGGAAATCATGGGAGACATTGGCTATGAACTGCCTCTGGGACTCCTCCTGCTTTGCAAGCTCCCCTGACATGAACTCAAGGGTCGAGGCCAGATATCCTATCTCATCATTTTTTCCGTGTATGCTGGTCTTATAATCAAAGTTGCCTGAGGCATATTCGGAGGCAGCCTTCGTTATCTGCTTTAGGGGCAGAAATACTGAAAATGTGAATATCAGCAGTATCTGAAGGGACAGCAGGAATATGATGAGTCCGCTTATGTAAACTATATTGAGGAAGCTGTTGGTCGAATACAGCACCATGGACATGGGATAATGGAGCAGCACATAGCCTCCGGTGGAGTAGCCATAGTTGATGGGGGCCATGACCGTCAGCATATCTGAGGAAAACATGCCATAGAAGGTGCCTGTGGTGTAGCTGCTTCCGTCAGAGGACGGGTCAAAGCCCTCTATGAACCTTCCGGAGAGGTCCCTGCCCCCTTCAGAAAGCATGATCTGTCCCTCGTCGCTGCAGAGCCATATCTCAGCTCCGGTAAATGCGGCGACTGCACTGAGCTGTTTTCCCACATCCTCAAGCTCCTCGGCATAAAAGGACTCCTTTGAGTAGGAGCTTGCTATGAGGGAGGCCTCATCATAAAGGGCCTCGGCCCTCTCGGATAACAGAAGGTCATAGGTCATGGAGGATGATATAAAGGCTATGAACAGAAAGCCAAGCAGGCCGTACAGTATATATCCTGAGACGAATTTTGAATAAAGGGTCTTAAACATGGAATCACCTTAGATATATGACTTTAGCTGCACCTTTTTGG
>DVNS01000029.1 GCA_018714145.1 Candidatus Avilachnospira avistercoris | reverse complement strand
GCTTTATATTTCCCGGTTCTGAGATATACGGAGGTCTTGCAAATACTTGGGACTACGGCAACCTTGGCGTAGAGCTCAAGAACAATGTAAAGAAGGCTTGGTGGAAAAAGTTCGTGGAGGGCTCCAAGTACAATGTGGGAGTGGACTGTGCCATACTTATGAATCCCCAGACTTGGGTCGCATCCGGACACCTTGCTGGCTTTTCTGACCCGCTGATGGACTGCCGCAAGTGTCATGAGAGGTTCCGTGCCGATAAGCTCATAGAGGATTTCTGTGAGGAGCAGGGCATCAAGCTTCCCAATGATTCTGCAGACGGTATGTCCAATGAGGAGATGGAGAAGTTCATAGCAGAGCATAAGATCCCCTGCCCCAGCTGCGGAGGCCATGACTGGACTCCCATCAGGAGCTTCAATCTTATGTTCAAGACCTTCCAAGGCGTTACCGAGGATGCAAAAAATACAGTATATCTGAGGCCTGAGACGGCACAGGGTATATTTGTAAACTTCAAGAATGTGCAGCGCACCTCAAGGAAGAAGCTGCCCTTCGGCATAGGCCAGATAGGTAAGTCCTTCCGTAATGAGATAACTCCCGGAAACTTTACCTTCAGGACCAGAGAGTTCGAGCAGATGGAGCTGGAGTTCTTCTGCAAGCCCGATACGGACCTTGAGTGGTTTGCATACTGGAAGGAATTCTGCATAAACTGGCTCAAGTCCTTAGGCCTTAAGGACGAGGAGCTCCGTGCAAGGGACCATAGTCCTGAGGAGCTTTCCTTCTACTCAAAGGCTACCACGGACCTTGAGTTTTTGTTCCCCTTTGGATGGGGTGAGCTCTGGGGCATCGCCGACAGGACTGATTATGACCTGAGCCGCCACATGGAGGTATCAAAGCAGGATCTCACCTATATGGATGATGAGACCAATGAGAAGTACATCCCCTATGTCATCGAGCCTTCACTGGGAGCTGACAGGGTGACCCTTGCCTTCCTCTGCTCTGCCTATGATGAGGAGGAGCTGGAGGGCGGAGACAAGAGGACGGTCATGCACTTCCATCCTGCCCTTGCCCCGGTAAAGATAGCAGTGCTTCCCCTTTCCAAGAAGCTCAACGAGGGCGCAGGAAAGGTATTTGATATGCTGCTGAATAAGTACTATTGTGAGTTCGACGACAGAGGCAGCATTGGAAAGCGCTACAGACGTCAGGACGAGATAGGAACTCCGTTCTGCATAACCTATGATTTTGATTCAGAACAGGACGGCTCCGTGACCATACGTCATCGTGACAGCATGGAGCAGGAGCGCATAAAGATAGACGAGCTCCTTTCCTACTTTGACGGAAAGTTTGACTTCTGACAGGCCCATGGCCTGAGGTCAGCGCCCGGATTGGATTTCTTAGGCTTTAGCTTTAAGGAAACTGACATGTCCAATAGGTTGGTATGTTTTCTGAACAGGACATTGAATCATCTAAAGGCCTGTTCCGCTATTTAAGGAGAGGGAATTGGAAAGGCGTAGGGTGATAGTTTCCGAACAGGAGATGCTATGAAGCTCTTTACAAGACTTGCGGTCATGTTCTGCATAAGCACGGTGCTTCCGCTGGTGCTCATGTATCTGACCCTGACCGGAAGGACGGATTTCAATACGGATATATTTATATTAGTGGGAGCAGGCTTTGTCCTGCTCTCTTGGATTTATTCGTCCATACTCCGCCCCCTTGATGAGCTCAGACATGCCACCAAGAAGATAAAGGACGGAGACCTTGACTTTACGCTGGAAAGTGAAAATGACGATGAGATAGGACAGCTGACCGAGGATTTTGAGGAGATGCGCATACGTCTCAAGGAATCCCAAGAGGAAAAGATAAGGTCCGAGCGGGAGTCAAAGGAGCTCGTAAGCAATATCGCCCATGACCTTAAGACACCCATCACGGCCATACAGGGCTATTCGGAGGGACTGCTTGACGGAGTTGCCTCAAGTCCGGAGATGATGGAAAAATATCTTAAAACAATTTATAATAAGGCTAACGATATGTCGAGGCTTATCGATGAGCTGACCTATTATTCTAAGATAGATACGAACAGGATACCCTATAATTATAAAAAGCTGAATGTAAGGGAGTACTTTGACGACTGCGCCGAGGAGATAGGCCTTGATATGGAATCAAAGGGCATAGATTTTGCCTACGACAACAGGGTAGGACCGGAGGTGCTTGTCATAGCTGACCCGGAGCAGCTTAGGAAGGTCATCAACAATATAGTCGGAAATTCCGTCAAATATATGAATAAGCCCAAGGGCAGCATATCCATAAAGGTGACGGATATCGGAGATTTCATACAGTGTGACCTGAGTGACAATGGCTGCGGCGTAGCCAAGCAGGATCTGACGAGGATATTTGAACGCTTTTACCGCACGGATGCCAGCAGGAATTCCACGAGGGGCGGCTCGGGCATAGGGCTCTCCATAGTTAAGAAGATAATCGAGGACCATGGCGGAAGGATATGGGCCTCAAGCGTGGAGGGCGAGGGCCTCAGCATACATTTCCTGCTCAGGAAATACATGGAGGTTCAGATATAAGCAAAGGACAGGCTGCAGGCTTATGGGCAGAAGTTCATGACAGCAGGACTCTTAGCAGGGAGGATATCATGGCAGGTAAGAAGATACTGATAGTTGAGGATGAGATAAGTATAGCGGAGCTTGAACGGGATTATCTGGCCCTTTCCGGATTTGAGGTGGATATCGAGGGAGACGGTGAGACAGGACTTAAGGCTGCCATAGAACGGGACTATGACCTTATCATCCTTGATATCATGCTTCCCGGCATAGATGGCTTTGAGATATGCAGAAGGGTAAGGGAGCAGAAGGATACTCCCATACTCATGGTGACTGCAAAGAAGGAGGATATAGATAAGATAAGGGGCCTCGGACTTGGAGCCGACGACTATATTACTAAGCCCTTCTCCCCCTCTGAGCTGGTTGCAAGGGTCAAGGCCCATCTGAGCCGCTATGAGAGGCTTACGGGCAGCGAAAAGAACCAGAACGATATCATCGAGATAAGGGGTCTCAGGATAGATAAGACCGCAAGAAGGGTCTGGGTCAACGGTGTGGAGAAGCAGTTCACCACCAAGGAGTTTGATCTGCTTACCTTCCTTGCAGAACATCCCAACCATGTCTTTACCAAGGAGGAGCTCT
>DVNS01000028.1 GCA_018714145.1 Candidatus Avilachnospira avistercoris | reverse complement strand
ACCGCTGCAGTCCTTTTTCCCCTTTATAAGTTCAGGCTGATGGGGGCTGCAGACATCAAGATATTTTCCCTTATCCTGTTTGCCTTTCCGGGGATGGACGGGCTTGAGATCATTTTCTATGGGCTTTTGATGGCGGCCGTATTTAACATTTCAGACCGATTTCTTACGTCTCTTTTGGCAGGGACTTCAGGACGCGGATTTGTCTTTGAGAGACATTTTCCGCTTATACCCTTTATCCTATTTGGCGCATTGCTGAGATTTATAGCAGGCCCCTGAGTTTTCATGCGATAATCCGGAGCCTACAAAGGGAGCAAAAGGAGATTTGTAGCAGGCTCCTGAGTTTTCATAGGGAAGCTTTAAGAGCTATAGAAACTAAAGCTTTAGATATGACTTGGTCAGATAGATGGGATAGCCAGATAGACAGAATAGTCAGATAAATGGGAGGAACAGTTGGTTTTTCAGTAGCATTGGGAGGTTATTTATGGAACAGATAATGGCTGTACTTACCGGAGAAAAGACCTATGGGGAAAGGCTCTGCGCTTATGCAAATTTCAAAAGGAATATGCCCTTTACCGCAGTATCCTTTGACTCCATCACGGCTTATGCCAATTTTGCCAGAAAGCATAAGGTGGGCGTGCTGCTTACGGACGGTCATATAGGAAAGGACTGCAGGTATTTCAGGGAACCGGATTCACCGGTGGAGGAGATGGTCATAGGGCTTTTTGACGAGACGGACGAGGAGAGCGTCTTTAACTATTCAGAGGGACCGGGCATAGATACCTATACGCTGATACCGAAATATCAGTCGGCAGAAAAGATCATGAGGAGCGTGATGAACTGCTGCAGCACCATAGGCTGTCATCTGGCCGGACAAAGGGAGGGCCGGGGTTCCAACATAGCCGGCATATATGCTCCTGACGGCAGGGTGGAAAAGACCCTGTATGCCCTTATCATGGCTAAGGTCGCCTCCCTTGAGAAAAAGACACTGTTTATAAGCTTTGAAGAGTTTTCAGGCGTATCAAGGCTCAGCAGCGAGAACTATACTGCAAGCCTTTCAGATGCCATGCTGGCTCATAAAGCCGGCGGACTTAACGGCGAAAAGCTATATTCCATGGTCTATACCTACAGCGGCATAGATTATATCCCGCCCATACAGTATGCCGGAGACATGAAGGGTATGACAGGCGAGGACTGTCAGGCACTGCTCCTTTCCATCATGGAGCAGGGGCTCTATGAGGTGCTGATAGTGGACCTGCCGCTAAGCTTCAGTCTTTCTGAGGAGCTTATGGATATATGCAGGGAGGTCTTTATACCTGAGCTGGATGATGAGCTTTCGGCTGCCAAGACAGATGAATTCATGGATTATCTTGAATTCAGCAAGAAGCTGAAGCTGAGATCCAAGATATGCCGTTTCAAGCTTCCGAAGCTTATGCCCATGAAGCTTACGAGCTCATATATCGATACGCTTTTATACAGCGAGATGGGAGATATGGCAAGGAAGCATGCGGAATTTATCAGATAAGGCTAAGCAGAAAGGCTGGAGAAGGACGGCCTTGGAGGGCCGGCCGGGATGGATGGCGGGCAGCTTTAGAGAGGATGGGCGGCAGAAGCCAGAGTATGGGCATGAGGAAGGAGAACACATGACGGACGGGAAGGCTCTGGAGGCGCAGCTTAAGAAGCGCATATCAGAGAGACTCAGGGAAGCGGACAGGATAGAGGACAAGGACCTTTATAGGCTCATAGATGATGAGCTTTACGAGCTTTCCGGCAGGGACTATATATCCCTGAACCTTAAGATGCACCTTCGGGAGGCTTTGTTCAACAGCTTCAGGCGGCTGGACCTGCTTCAGGAGCTCCTAGATGATAAGGACGTGACGGAGATAATGATAAACGGCCCTGATGATATTTTTGTGGAAAGGAGAGGACGGATAGAACGTCTGGAAAGGAGCTTTGAAAGCCGGGAAAGGCTGGAGGATATAATCCAGCAGATAGTCAGCCGCATAAACAGAGTTGTCAATACCTCAAATCCCATAGCGGATGCCATGCTGAGACAGGATGGCTCCCGGGTACACATAGTCCTGCCGCCTATAGCTCTTAACGGTCCCATAGTGACCATCAGGAAATTTCCAGAGCATATCAGTATGCAGCGGCTTATCAAGACGGGAAGCATAACTAAGGAGGCTGCGGAGTTTTTAGGCATGCTGGTAAGGGCCGGATACAATATATTTATTTCCGGCGGGACAGCCTCCGGCAAATCCACATTTTTGAATGCCCTCTGTGAATTTATACCAGAGGATGAACGCATCATAACCATTGAGGATACGGCCGAGCTTCAGATAACAAATGTGAAAAATATAGTCAGGCTGGAGACCCGAAGCAAAAACAGCGAGGGCGAGGGTGAGATAAGCATGTCCATGCTCATAAAGGCAGCCTTGAGGATGCGTCCGGATAGGATAATCGTGGGCGAGGTCCGAGGGGCAGAGGCAGCGGATATGCTGACGGCCCAGAATACCGGTCATGACGGGGCGCTTTCCACCGGACATGCCAATTCAACCGAGGACATGATAAGCCGCTTTGAGTCCATGGTGCTCATGGGCCTCGATATACCGATAGAGGCCATAAGGAGCCGCATAGCCTCGGCCATAGACATCTTCGTCCATCTGAGCAGGCTGCCTGACGGCTCAAGGCGGGTGATGGAGATATCTGAGATGAGGGGATATGAGGAAGGGAGGATAAGGATAAAGAGACTTTATGGATTTGATATGGAGAAAAAGAGGCTTATCAGGCTTTCCGAGCTTAAAAGGACGGAAAAGCTCAGGCTCAGGGGAGCCGGGGCAGAGGCTGGACTACCGCCAATATAGGTTAAGTCTGGGAGAACGCCTTAAGATAGTTCTGCTGACTCTTTTCTTGGCCTTAGCCATAGCCTATATATTTTACAGGAGCCTTTCAGCATTTTTGATATTGTTTATGGTCTTTCTGCCCCTATGCGGCTATTATGCAAGGCTTGAATTCAGGAAAAGCAGGGACAGGAGGCTCAGTCTTGAATTCAGGGATACCATAGCCTCCCTTAGCGGATACCTGAGTGCAGGCTATTCAGTGGAAAATGCTTTTTTAGAGACCTATAGGGAGAGGGCAGAGATAGGTGATAAGGGCAGCATCATGAAGAAGGAGCTGGAACTGATACTTAAGGGCATTGGCCTCAATAAAAATATCGAGGATATGCTCACTGACTTTGCTGTAAGGAGCGGAAATCAGGATATAAGGAGCTTTGCCTTCGTATTTGCCCTGACGAAAAGGAACGGAGGAAATATGAGAGAGGTGATACTTCGTACCGTCAATATCATAAGGGATAAGACCTCGGTGGAGGAGGATATAAGGACCTCTATAAGAGGGGTGAGATATGAGCAGCTTGTCATGACTGCCATCCCGTTTTTTATCGTGTTTTACATGAATCTCAGCTCAGGAAGCTTTTTGGCGCCGCTCTATGAGGGACTGTCCGGACGTATGATCATGAGCTTGGCTCTGCTCCTTATAGCCTTGGGCTTCGGGCTTTCCAATAAGATATGCGATATAAGGGTATGAAGAAGCCTGAGCTGTCGGGACTCAAGAGGTTCCTTGAGAAAAGAGGCATAGGCAGAGAGCAGCTCCTTTGCATAGCGGTGACAGGTCTCATGCTGCTTTTATATATCCTGTTTGGAAGGGGTGACAGCGGCCTTGAGGAGGGTTTCCTTCTGGAGCGGGGCTCCTATGGAGAGGGAGACAGGGAATACGAGCTTTTTGTAAACGGGCTTAGTGAAGAAACTGAGAGGATAAGTATTGTCCTTTCTGAAAGGGAATACAGAAAGGAGGAGTTTGATGAGCTCTGCGAGCAGCTTGCAGAGGAACTTCCGGCTATCATAGCTCCATCCGGTGAGAGCCTCTCGGGACTGAGCTCTGATCTGTATCTTCCTAAAAGCCTGCCCGGCTATGAGGGTATAAGGCTCAGCTGGTATCCGGAGGATACAGAGCTCATATCCTTTGAGGGCAGGCTTTCGGAGGAGGGCATAAAGGAAAGACATGATACCGGCATAGATGTCATCATGGAGCATAGAGAGCTTGAAAACAGAATTACAGGATAAGCCTAGTGCCCAAGGAATATACCGACGAGGAGCTTCGAAGGCTGGAGCTTGATAAGGGGATAGCAGCAGCTGACGAAAAGGATAAGACTTCGTCAAAGGTGAGGCTGCCCTCAAGTATAGGCGGGATGAGCATAAGCTACAGCGAGGGACGGGACATGACACCGCTTATGATCCTTGCCATGGGCATTCTTTTTGCCGTACTGCTCAGACTAAAGCCCGTTGAGGACGAGAAGAAAAGGAAAAAGCAGCGGGAGGAGGCTCTGCTAAGGGACTATCCGGATATAGCTGCAAGGCTCCTTTTATACATAGGAGCCGGACTTACGATAAAGAATTCATGGATCAGGATATGCAGGGAATTTGAGGAGACGATGGATGCTAAGGACATAAGTCCCGGATATGAGAAGCAAAAAGGATACCTGAACTCCCATAGCGTAGAAAAGCTCAGTTCTCCTCTCATGGAGGAGATGATGAGGACCATGCTTGACATGGAAAAGGGTGTACCCGAGGGACAGGCTTATACGGAGTTTGGGAGACGGTGCGGAGTAAGGTGCTGCCAGCGCCTAGCCTCTCTTTTGGAGCAGAACAGAAAGACGGGCGATAAAAATCTAAGGGCACTTTTGCAGTATGAGATGGAGGAGGCCTTTGAGTTTCGCAAGAATAGGGCCTTAAGGGCAGGACAGGAGGCGTCGACAAAGCTGATGCTGCCGCTTTTCATGTCCTTCGGAGCCGTGATGCTGATAGTCATGGCCCCGTCACTTATGACATTGGGATGATAGATAGATGACAGATATAGGAAAAGGAGGTATAGAGTGAAGATGCTGGCTGCTTTTAAAGATGAATTTATTTCCTTCATGAAGGACGAGAGCGGAGTAGGAGTGATAGAAGTGGTGCTGATACTGGTGGTGCTCATAGGATTGGTCATCATTTTCAGAGACAATATCAATGAGCTTTTAGAGGATATCTTCAAGGAGATAAATACCCTGTCGGAAGATGTCTACTGATATGGACAGGGGACATAGGAAGCCTGACTGCCCGGGTTCAGTGACCGTATTTATGGCTATGGTCTGCGGCCTCATTGCTGCCCTGCTGCTTTCTGCGACTGAGGCAGTAAGGACGCAGGGGGCGAGGCTTTATCTTAGTATGCTTTCTAATTCAGCCATGGATTCCCTTTTTTCACAGTATCATAAGGCCCTCTGGGAGGACTATCGGCTCTTGGGACTTGAGCATTATAGTGATGAGCAGCTCACGGAGGAATTCAAGGGCTTTGCAGAGCCCTATCTGGAGGCCAAGAATTACTATCCGCTGAAGCTTAATGACGTGGAGATAAAGGATATGCTCAAGCTTACGGACAATGAGGGAGAGATATTTGAGGAGGAGCTGCTTTCCTACATGAGATACGGGGTGATAGAGTCCCTATGGGATACAGAGCTGGTTGAAAGTCTTATCGGAGAGGTGAAGGACGGCCTGTGTCTGTCCTCCTTTCAGCAGAGCTATGGGGAGCATACAAGGTCGGCCCTAAGACTTGAGGAGGCTTTGGAGCGGCTTGGAGCTGCCATTTCGGAGCAGGAGCGTTATGAAAAAAATGCCAGAGGGGAAGCGGAGGCATACAGTACATACAGGCTGAGAGCAGAGCTTTCAGATCTGAAAAGAGAGCTGCTCTTAGTGGAAGACCATGTGGAGGATTATAAAAAGAGGGCAGATGAGCTTCGGGAGGAGCTTTCTATTACCAGAGCCGAATTTGATAAAAAGCTGGCCTCGGGAGAGCTGAGCAGGTCCACGGGAGAAGCCCTGCTTTCAGAGATAGACAAATACGGGACCTATGTCGAGGCGGACGGTGAAAGACGAAAGCTTGTGGAAGCACTTCCGGAGAAGGCAAAGACCAATATCGGACTCATCGATGAGATGCTCATGGAGGCAGATAGGATAGATGAATTTATAGCCTCATATACGCCTGAGGAGGGAGAGGATGGCATAGATATCGAAGGGCTCTGGTCCGGGCTTTTTTCAATGCTTTCAGGCTATGAGGGCCTTAGCCTTGATATAAGAAAGGGCGTCGAGGATAAGGAAAAGGAGAAGAAGCTCGAAAGCATCATGGAGCTCCTTGATAAGGATATATTGGACCTTCTGCTTCCTGAGGGAGCGGAACTGGAGCGTAAGGAACGGGAGCTTGCGGAGCCTCCCTCAGAGACCTGCTATATGGGCAGTGATGGATACGGAAGGGGCGTGGCGGAGAGACTCCTTCTGGCTGAGTACATGGGCAGCTTTATGAACTATTTCGGAAGAAAGGAGACAGAGGGCAGCCTTAGGGGAAGCGGAGCTTATGAGATAGAGTATATGCTTTATGGAGGAGAGAGCGACAGGGAGGACCTTGAGGCCTGTGTAAGGGAGCTTCTGCTTTTAAGGAGCGGCCTTGACCTTATACATATATTTTCCGACTCGGAAAAGCGAGGTCAGGCAGAGCGCCTTGCCGTAGCGATAAGCGGCGCCTTGGGATTTACGCCGATAACCGGAATCATGACCTTTTTTATAATGAGCGTATGGGCTTTGGCTCAGGCTTTCTGCGATGTAAAGGCTCTGCTTGCGGGGAAAAAGGTAAGGCTCATGCACACTAAGGATAGCTTCAGTCTGAGCCTTGATGAGCTCCTGAGCTTTGAACCTGCTAAGGATGAGAAGCTTGAAGATGATACGGAGGGCTTTGGCTATATAGAGTATCTTAAGCTACTTTTTATCATGAAGTACGGGCCTCTTCAGGCGTATAGGTGTATGGATATGATACAGCTTTCCATAGCCAAGGGGCAGTCAGATTTCAGAATGGAAAAATGCACCGCAGCTTTAGAGCTTTCCATAGAGGCAGAAAGCTCCCATATATTTACGGAGACCTCTCTTCTGAAGGGGTTATCTGGAGGAAGACTGGAAGCAAACCACAGCATCAGGACCGAGACGGCCTTCAGCTATTGAACCGGTGTGCGGAGAAAGGGCAGCGTGTCCATCATGTCATTAATACTTGATCTTATTGCATTTATAAATGTCGAAAGGATAGGCCGGGCATTATCTGATATTGGCATTGGATGGAAAGATCTATCTCATCAGTTTTTCATCTCTTATCTAAGCTTTTCTAGGACACGCTCCTCTTTCTCCGCACGCTGCATAGATGAAGAAAACGGCAGAAATATGCTGAAACGATGGAAGCTATACGCTTTTCTGCTGAGGCGCAGGAGATCGATGAAAGATATCCGTATGTCAGAAAGCCCTCACTATAAGCTCTGCATCAGGGGCAGCATGACCTTGGAGGCTGCGCTCATGTTTCCCATCATGATGATGTTTATGGCCGTGCTTTTAAGCCCCCTTTACGTGATGAATGAGCAGCGCAGACTTCAGAACGGACTGGAGGCTGCAGCTAAGGATATGTCGCAGGCAGCCTATCTTAGGCTTTTGTCCGAGGATATGGTGAATAAGGATAACGGAGCCTATGAGGCTGCGGCAGAGCTTGCGGATATAGGGCTCAGCACGATATCCGTGTATAGGGCTCTTGGTGAGGTGGATAAGAGCGTGCTTTCAGAGCTGAGGCTTACCGAGGCCTATGGCCTCATCGGAGAGAGCGAAGAAGAGGAGGATGGGGAGAGTTCACTTACTGATTCAGAGCTCATAAGCTTCTGCGTTGAGTACGAACCGGTGTATCCGTTCATATTCAGGGATCTGAGCAGAAAAAGCCTCAGCTCGGTCTCAAGCAGACGTAAGTGGATAGGCTCAAAGGGAGGAAGGGGCAGGGAGAAATACGGAGAGCCCCTTATGGAGGATGGCTATGAGCTTTCGGAGGATGGAGACCGGATAGTTTATGTCGGCAAAAATTCGACCAGATACCATAAGGATAAGGGCTGCCACTATCTGGATAATGTACTTAAGGGAGTAGACGGAGACATTGTGGAGGAGCTAAGGAACAGCTCGGGTGCAAGATATCATGCCTGTCCCTCCTGTGATGCGTCTCCTGAGGGAACGGTATATATCTTTGAAAGCGGTACGGCATATCATAGCAGTGAGAACTGCAAGGCCATAACTGCATATTCCCGGGCATGCAAGCTTTCAGAGGTGGAGCACTTGGGACCCTGCTCTTACTGCAGCAGGGAATAAGCCTGTCAGGGGACAAAAGTTTTATAGCAGCTCTGCCGTATATAGTTTACGATAGCAGGCGATAAGCTTATTCAGGTATCAGCATCTCGAGGTATCAGCATCTCGCAGGAACTCTGCCATGTACTGTTTATTAAAACAGATAATAGGCCAATCAGGGAGGATAAGATGAAGGATATAAGCAGTCTGATGTTTTTGCTTTTCTGCGTGCTCTGTGCCCTTCAGGATATAAGGCACAGGGAGATACACATACTTACATTTCTTGTGTTTGGAGGCATAGGCGTACTGATGAGCATCATGGAGGGACGGGACATGGGAAAGCTTTTATTAGCCATGCTTCCCGGAGCCCTGCTTATGGCACTGGCCCTCAGGCCCCTTGATATCATAGGAACAGGGGATGCCCTCTGGATACTTACCGCAGCCATGTATATGGGCGTAAGAGCCATATTATTTACATTTTCACTGGCCTGTTTTTTATGCGTATTTGCAGGACTTTATATAGTATTTAAAAATCGCTTTGACTTAAGAAGGGCAAAAAAGATGGAGCTGCCCTTTACCGCCATACTTCCGATACCGATACTTTTAAGAAGCATATGGGCAGCCCTATGAAAGAGATGGGCATATCATACTTAAGGCTTTTTTGCAAAGCAGGTGCAGTAAGCACCTGCAAAGACCGGACTTCCCCAAAGGCTTCAATAAAGGGATGCTTCAGGCTTCATATTAGGCCTTATTTAAGGGAAGTAAAGCCTCGCTTAAGGGGCAGTCTTACTGTGGAGGCGGCCTACATAGCCTCCATAATGCTCATATCCCTTGGTCTTATGATACACCTGACCTTTGATGTCCATGACAGGATACTGGGGGATATGGTGCTCAATGAGGCTATAGAGCTATATGGACACAGCTATATCGGAGAATTCGAAAAGGAGGATGAAAGGGAGGCCATAGCAGCCTCGGGCAATGAAAGGCTGGGACAGCTCCTTTCCTCCTCGGGCTTTGAGCTTGAACTTTCAGGATATCGGGATGGGAGCCTTGGTGAGATAAAAAGCGGAGCTTATGGAAAAACTATGAGGGATAAGGGCTTTAAGCCCCATGAGCTTATGAGGAAGCTTACGCTTATAGAGGTGATAACGAAGTAAGAAGGGCTGTCTTAAGCAGTGCGGAAGGACTTGACCATAGCGGAGCTTAAGATATGAATGGGACAGGAGCCGAAAGGTGATTTACGGAGATGGGATGCACTATGACGAAGATATATGAGATGAAAACGTCCGGAAAGGCATTTTTGGTGATAGAGGAGCCGGTCTTTTCTTCGTTGACGGAGGAGAGGATGCTTATTAAGGCTGAGGCAGGCTGCTTTCTCAGACCAAGGCGGATATTTGAACAGGAGAAGGCGGGACTTTGCTATGATGTGAGCGGGCTCCAAAGCCTAAGACTATTTTGCGAGGGCAGGAGAAACTGCAGGGCTTTTATATCCAAGCTGTTCCGCTCATTATGCGAGGCTGCCATAGAGACCGGAAGGTTCATGCTGTCTGAGGATAATATATGTCTTAGTCCGAAATATATCTTCCTTACGGACGGAGGAGAGGAAATCAAGCTGCTTTTGGCACCGGCAGGCCCAAGGGGAGGCTTTAAGGAGGACCTGAGGAGCCTTATGGAATATATGCTCATGAGGGCGGATACCGAGGACATAGATGGGCTCAGGCTCCTTTGCAGGATGTATCAGTATCTGGGCTCAGAGGATATCTGCATAGAAGGGCTTTATGATATAGTGCGAAGGGGCAGTCTTGGACTTGGAAATACATTTTTTAAAGCAGGACTTTCTTCAGAGGAGGACTGTGAGGAGGAATTTGGGGAAGGAGGCATTTCAGAGCTAAGGAGCACGACAGGGGATGCCTTGGAGGATGCAGAGGAGGATATGGACTGGCTCCGCGAAAGGACTGAGCCTGTTCCCTCCGAAAAAGAGGAGCCTTGGAGTGGAGAAGAAGGGGATGAAGGGGATATAAGGACCGGATCTTTTAAGCTAAGGCTTTTGATGGCAATGGGCATAATGGGCGGAGCCGCACTGCTTGTGATATTTTTAAGGGGCATCACCGCCTTTATGCGTATGCTGCCCATCTTTTTGGTGCTTTGTATCTCTATAGTGATATTTTTGTTCCTCAGCTCTATGGAACGGAAGGGGAAAAAGCCAGAGGAGGTCTGAAAAAACTTTAAAACCTGATATTTTCTGATATAATCCTAAGTTGATACCTATAAAGCGCTGCTTATGTGAACTTAAGCTTTAAGTAAAGAGCAAATTGCAGCCCGAGAGCCTTAAGTAAAGGATGAGTTACTGTGAAAGTACTTTCGCTGCTATTTGTGCCGGCAGCTAAAATGCGCCGGAATGGAGATAGATATGAATGGCTATCAGCGGATATATCATGAGCTTGAACCGGTCTTTTCCGAGGAGTCAAGGATACTGATACTGGGGTCCCTGCCTTCTCCCAAGTCGAGAGAGACCGGCTTTTACTATGGGCATCCGAAAAACAGGTTCTGGAGAGTGATAAGCACCGTATTTGAGGAGCCCCTTCCGGAGACCATAGAGCAGAAACGGGAGCTCATATTAAGGCACAGGCTTGCCCTGTGGGATGTGATAGAAAGCTGCCTTATAAAGGGAGCCTCTGACAGTTCCATAAAGGAGCCTGTGGCAAATGACATACCTAAGCTTTTGGAGAGGACGGGGATAAGCCATATAGTAACGACCGGAAGGAAGGCCCAGAGCCTTTATATGAAGCTTGTCTATCCAAGGACAGGCATAGAGGCCATATGTCTTCCCTCTACCTCTCCGGCAAACTGTGCCGTGGGAGAAGAGGAGCTCATAAGCTGCTACGGCATACTTAGGGAACTTTAATGGAAAAGGGAGAATTTTCCTTAAAGCCTAAAAGCCAGAGCCTTAAGCTTATGGAG
>DVNS01000027.1 GCA_018714145.1 Candidatus Avilachnospira avistercoris | reverse complement strand
CCATGACTTTGGTAGTATACCACATAGAGAGATGCTTTACAAGCCTTGCTTTTACAGATTATAATATACCACAGTCGGAAGCGAAGGAAGCACGAGCGAAGCGAGTATTTACTTCGACCGACTGTGGTATGAGCAATCTCCGATTGCGAATAATATAAGCACCGTTCGGAGAACGGAGAGAGCTGCGAAGCGGCTTCGGCCTTACGAAGTAAGGACGTTATACAGTCGTAAGCGAAACAAGCGCGAACTTGTGAGCATTTGTTTCGACCGGTCGGGGTATGAGCAATCTCTGATTGCGAATAGTATAAACAGCGGCAGAGCCGCTGAAGGCTGCAAAGCAGCCTTACCCGCAACTTGAGCGGATAAAGACAGGAGTATTTATGAAGCATAAAGACCTATTGATAGTCATAGATATGCAGAACGTATATAAGGAGGGACAGCCTTGGGGCTGCTGCAGTGTAAGCACAGCCTCAGCCAATATACGAAAGCTGATAGATTCGGGTGTATTCGGAGACAACGTTGTATTCACCAAGTTCCTTGCTCCGATTGTTCCGGAGGGCTCTTGGGCTGATTATAACAGGGCCAATGCCGCCATCAATGAGGATACTTATCTCAACGAGATGATGGAGGAATTCAAGTCCTATCTTGATAAATATCCAGTCCTTACGAAGTCCACTTATTCCTCCTTTGAGATAGAGGAGCTCTGTGAGATGGCAAAGGAGGCTGAGCATGTGGTGCTCTGCGGCGTGGTGGCGGAGTGCTGCGTACTTTCGACAGCCCTTTCAGCCATAGATAAGGGCTATCCCGTCATCTACATAAGCGACGCCGTGTCCGGACTTTCACCCATCACCGAGGCTGAGGCTGCCAATATAGTTTCCTATCTGGCCCCGATACAGTCTGAGGTCATGACAACGGATCAATATATCACAGGAGAGATACCTGAATGATAAGGATAAATCAGATAAAGCTGTCCATATTTGATGTGGGGACTGATAAGGAACGGGAGCTGAGGCTCCTTAAGGAGAGGGCTTCGAGGCTCCTTAAGACTGATGCGGCCAATATCCGAAAACTGAGGGTACTAAGGCGCTCTATAGATGCCAGAGATAAGGCTGATATCAAGTTTGTCTATACAGTGAGCGTGAAGCTTCGGGACAGTGTGGCAGGAGGCAGGGCCGATACCGAGGCGGCCTACATAGCCAAGCTTCATAACAAAAATATGCTTATCGAGGACTATGTGCCGGTAACCATACCTAAGCTTTCCGAGGACAGGCTCAAGGATACGGTCAGGCCGGTGGTCGTAGGCATGGGGCCCTGTGGATTATTTGCAGCCCTGGTCCTTTCGAGGGCTGGACTTAAGCCCATAGTCATAGAACGGGGAAGCAGGGTAGATAAGAGGCTTGATAAGGTGGAGGATTTCCTTTCCGGAGGCAGGCTTGATGCGGACTGCAATATACAGTTCGGAGAGGGCGGTGCGGGAGCATTTTCCGATGGAAAGCTCGTTACCTCCATAAAGGGCAGGGACAACTATGTGCGTTTTGTGCTGGAAGAGTTTTACAAGCACGGAGCGCCGGAGGAGATACTTTATGAGCAGAAGCCCCATGTGGGCACGGACCTCCTCTGCAATGTGGTCGCCTCCATCAGGGATGAGATAATAAGCCTCGGCGGAGAGGTGCATTTTGATACGAGGCTTACTGGATTTGAGCTGTCTGGGGAGCCTCCAAAGCAAAAGGATGAAATATCATTAGCAGACGAAAGGCCTCTTTTGGAGGCTGCAGATGAGAATGATGGCTTCAGCATAAAGAATGATAGCCCTAAGGGAAGCCGCTTTCTTAAGGCCATAGAGCTTTCCCGAGGCGGAAAAAGCTATAAAATGGAAGCTAATGCCGTGATACTTGCCGTAGGCCACAGCGCAAGGGATACCTACGAGAAGCTTTTGGAGCAGGGCTTTATGATGGAGCCTAAGCCCTTTGCGGTGGGCGTGAGGGTCCAGCACCCGCAGGAGCTTATTGATAAGGCTCTCTATGGCGAGGACAGACTTCCTGAGAAGCGGGCAATACTTGGTCCTGCGGCCTATAAGCTCACCCATACCTGTGAGGATGGCAGAGGAGTATATAGCTTTTGCATGTGTCCGGGCGGCTATGTGATAAACAGCTCCTCCGAGGAGTTCAGGCTCTGCATCAATGGCATGAGCTACCATGACAGAGCCTCGGATAATGCCAACTCAGCCATCATAGTATCGGTGAGGCCTGAGGATGCGGAAGGCGATAGTCCTCTTAGGGGCATGGAGCTTCAGAGGAGACTTGAGGAACGGGCCTATGGCCTTTTGTCCGGCGTCATACCCTATGAGACCTATGGGGAATTCAGGGAAGGCGCGAAGGACCCCCTCGGCATAAGCTCATTTTCCAATGTGACAAGGGGCTACAGCGGTGCTGCGGACGTGGCTTCCATATTGCCTGAGTTCGTACGAAGGGATATAATAGAGGGGATGGAGGCCTTCGGAAAAAGCATCAGGGGCTTTAATTCAGAGGACACCATCATAAGCGGAGTAGAGGCAAGGACCTCGGCTCCTGTACGCATACTGAGAGATGGGGATATGGAGTCCAATATAAGAGGCATATATCCTGCCGGAGAGGGAGCAGGCTATGCCGGAGGCATCACAAGCTCAGCAGTGGACGGCATAAAGGTTGCTCTTAAGCTGATAGAGCGGTTAGATAAGTCAGATGGCCAAGAAGGGACAGCAGATAACAGATAGATAAGGCGCATAGCTAAACAGGAATGTCAGATAAAGGATGGAATGATATTATGAAACTTATAACTGAGGAAGAAATAGGACGCATCAATGAGCTTTGGAAAAAGAGCAAGGAGGGAGAGCTTACGGCAGAGGAGAAGGAGGAGCAGCAGAAACTTCGCCGTCTTTATATCGACTCCGTAAAGCACAATCTTCGCGGACATCTCAATAATATCAGCATAAAGCATGAGGACGGAAGCGTAACTAAGCTTGCAGATAAGCGTAAGCAGTAAGCCTCTGCAGCCGGACTTTGATGTATTTACCGGATGAAGGATGTCCTGATAAAGTACTTCTGAATCGATTCAGATAGAAGCCCGGAGAAGTACATCAGCTTTCGGGGAATTCTGTACCAAAAAGTGATATCGGCTGGCAGTGTATCTTTAAATGGGAGGTTATTATGGGACTGGCAGAGAGAAAATATGATATTGACGATATCTATTCCCTTCCGGAGGGGGAGCGGGCCGAGCTTATCGACGGACAGCTCTATATGATGGCTCCGCCGAATACGAGGCACCAGAGAATAATTGGGAGACTTTATAACAAGATTCAAAACCATATCGATTCTAAAAAAGGAAGCTGTGAAGCACTGATGGCTCCATTTGCAGTCTTTCTGAACGAGGACGACCGTACCTATGTGGAGCCGGATATCAGTGTGGTCTGTGACAGCTCAAAGATAGATGATATGGGCTGCCATGGGGCGCCTGACTGGATAATAGAGATAGTATCCCCTTCCAGCAGGCGTATGGATTATATGATAAAACTGTTTAAATACAGAAGTGCCGGTGTCAGAGAATACTGGATAGTCGACCCGGAAAAAAACAGGCTCCTCATTTATAATTTTGAGCAGGATACCATTGAGGACCACAGCCTTCAGGATGAGGTAAAAAGCGGAATCATTGAAGACCTAAGTATAGACCTTGGTGAAGCTATAGCTGAATGAGAACCTGTTATTATCAGGCTTTACTTAAGCGTCACCAGTATTAAATCAAGAATGTTGATGAGGTTAGAACTCGTTTTTTATGAAATATAAAAATATGCCGGTCAGGATGAGACCTTTGGCCTCATGCTTTTTTTGTGCATAAAATACAATTGCTTTACAAAACAAAGGTACAGCTCGAGCTTGAGGGACGAGGAAAGAGCGAGCAGGAAGCGACACAG
>DVNS01000026.1 GCA_018714145.1 Candidatus Avilachnospira avistercoris | reverse complement strand
AGAAGGAGCAGAAGTGCCATGCCTGCTATGTGTATGCGGGCCTCTATCTCCTTAGGTACTGCGTGACGGGTAAGCATCTCTATGAGTATGAAGATGAGCCTGCCTCCGTCAAGGGCCGGTATTGGCAGCAGGTTTGAGATGCCAAGGGAGGCAGAGATTATTATCATCATATTAAATAAGCTCATAAGCGTGGTCCAAAGGCCATAGTCATAGGCCTCCTCAACTGTCTCATCGATGGTGCTTACAAGCCTTACCGGGCCCATGACATCGGTGCGCTCCACTCCTCCGGTAAGTATGAGCTTAAGGGACTCAAAGGTGGAGCTAAGGCAATATCCTATATTGTAGAAGCTATATCTTATGGTGTCAAATATCCCCTCTGTCCTTACATAGGAAAGACTGTAGGATATGCCCATGCGTACGCTATCAGTCTCTTCGCTGTAGGCCGGATAAAATACTGCCTCTCCCTCTTTGCCGGTCTCGTGGTCGATATAGCTTAGCCTTACAGGAACATTTTCAGAAAATGATGCGCCGTGAAGGTATAAAAAGAGATATAGCTCCCTTGAGAGATGTATCTTCTTTCCCTCATCTCCTATATATATGCCGCTTATAAGGTCTCCTGCTTCTATACCTGAGCCGTATGCCGGCATATCTGTCTCCACCGCAGTCACTATCGGAAGGTCAATGCCCACCTCGCTGCATATCACGATGGAGAGGAGAAAGGCAAGTATGAAATTAAACAGAGCTCCTCCGCAGACTATCAGGAGACGCTGCCATGGCTTCTTCCTTATGAACTGCTCCGAAGCCTTATAAGCCCTTCCGTCTATGATTATGATATCCCTGTCGGCTTCCTCAGGCTCCTGTTCATCGAGTTCCTCCCCTACCATCATGCAGGAGCCTCCGAAGGGAAGGACCCTCAGGCTGTATTCGGTATTGCCCATGACCTTGGAACATAGCTTTGGTCCCATGCCTATGGAAAAATTGACTACGCCTACAGAAAAAAGCTTGGCAAAAAGAAAATGTCCAAGCTCATGAAATATGATTATAAAGCCAAAGGCTATGATGGCTACGATAAGACTTATCAATAAAAGCTCCTCTTATGCTCTGGAACGAACCAGCTCCCTCGCCTTCCTCTCTGTCTCAAGGATATGGGGAAGGTCAGGCTTTGCAGTATTCTCTATCCTGAGCATGGCCTCCTCTATACGGTCTGCGATATCAAGGAAGCCTATGCGTCCCTCAAGGAACAGAACCACTGCCTCCTCATTGGCAGCATTGAAGATGGTGGGCATGAGACCTCCCTCTCTGCCAGCCTCTATGCCTATGCGAAGTCCCTTGAAGGTGAGCATGTCCGGCATATCGAATTCGATGCTCTTAAGGGTACTAAGGTCAAGCCTCGGCTCCTCCTTAAGCTTAGGTCTCCTTGGCGCATATAGGGAAAATGCTATAGGGACCAGCATACTGGGAGCTCCAAGCTGGGCCTTGATGGCCCCGTCCTTAAACTCTACCATGCTGTGTATGATGGACTTAGGCTGGATGATAGGCGTGATGCGGTCTATGTCCACGTCAAACAGCCATCTTGCCTCCATGACCTCAAGGGCCTTGTTGACCATGGTAGAGGAATCTATGGTTATCTTGCTGCCCATGCTCCAGTTGGGATGCTTAAGGGCATCAGAAGCCTTCATATCCTTAAGCTCCGAGGCCTTCATGCCTCTGAAGGGCCCGCCTGAGGCCGTAAGCCAGATACGCTCTATACTGTCAGGCTCCTCTCCCATAAGGCACTGGTATATGGCGCTGTGCTCGGAGTCCACAGGCCTGAGGAGCACATTTTCCTCCTTAAGCTTCGGCATGATGATATGTCCGGCACAGACGAGAGTCTCCTTATTGGCAAGGGCTATCCGCTTATGGGCCTTTATGGCCTCAAGTGTAGGTCTTATGCCTATCATGCCCACGAGGGCTACCATGACCGTATCAGCCTCCTCATAAGAAGCTGCCTTTAGGAGCCCCTCCATGCCTGAGACCACTTCGGGAAGCTCATCATGGCTCAATATGCCCTCAGCTCTAAGTTCTGCCTCAAGCTCTTCAGCCCTCTCGGGAAGGTAGACGCAGACTAAGCCGGGCTTAAATTCATATATCTGCTCCTTAAGGAGCTTTATATTGGAATACGCCGTAAGTGCGCAGGCACGAAGGCTCTCATCGTCCCTTATTACCGTCAGGGTCTGGGTACCTATGGAGCCTGTACTTCCTAAAACGGCTATATTTTTAGTTTCAATCATATTTCCTTAATATCCTTTTATGTCCTAAGCAAAGTCACACCAATGAATTATGACATCTTGCAGCGCATTATAGCTTGATTTTCCATTTGATAAAGTCCTGAACACATCCGAGGTGCTTATGCAGCTCAGCTGCTTACAGCATCTCTTCCAGTATCTTCACCGCAAAATAGACTGCAGGCGAGGTGAACAGCATGGAATCAAAGCGGTCCAGCACTCCTCCGTGCCCCGGTATCAGGTCTCCGTAGTCCTTTATGCCATGATTGCGCTTTATGGCCGAGGCCGCAAGGTCTCCTATCATGGAGATGACAGCGCCGACTCCGCAGGCTGCAGAGCAGGTAAATAAGGACACCTCCCCAGAGAAAAATCTTGAATTGACCGCCGAACCGAATATGGCTCCAAGGACCATGGCTCCGACCACGCCGCCTATGGCTCCCTCCACGCTCTTTTTGGGGCTTAGCTTGGGGACCATCTTATGCTTTCCAAACAGCATGCCGAAGCAGTAGGCCAAGGTATCTGAACCCCAAGAGCTGAGGAGTATCAGCCAGACAAAATACTGCCCGTCAGGAAGCATCCTCGTAAGATACAGGTAGCTCAGCATCACCGGCACATAGCACATGCCGAAAAATGCTGCAGTCACCTCTTCGGTCTTATATTCTGGAAAGGTAGCCACGTAGGCCGTCATAAGGACTATCAGGGTCACCACTATGACCGTAGCCATGTAGTATACTCCGCCGCAGTAGACCAGCACAAAATAAGCTGCAGTAGCCAGATACCCGATAAATGCAAGGCCCTTATGTTCTATGCCGAGGGCCCGGTAAAGCTCAAACTGTCCTATAAATGCTATGGCCGCCACCACTAAAAGCAGGGGAAGACCTCCGGTATAGATAAATCCTATGGCCAGCACCAAAAGGGCAATGCCGCTAAGAAGCCGTTTTATAAACATCAGACTCCTCCAAATCTCCTCTTTCTTCCATTGAACTCCTCGATACAGCCGAGGAGCACTTCCTTATTGAAATCGGGCCAGAGCACATCGGTGATGACTATCTCCGAATATGCACACTGCCAGAGCAGGAAATTGGAAAGGCGAAGCTCACCTGAGGTACGTATCAGCAGATCAGGGTCCGGTATGCCCCTTGTGTCAAGGTATGAGGAAAACAGCTCCTCAGAAAGCTCCGAGGCTTCGCGGCCGCCGTTTTTGACATCCGAAGCAAACTCTATGGCTGCCCTTCGTATCTCGTCCCGCCCGCCGTAATTTGCAGCCATGACGAAGGTCATGCCGGTATTGTCCTTTGTCTCCCCTTCAAGCTTATTGATCGCATCGATGATATCCTGAGGGAATCGGCTGCGGTCTCCTATCATCCTTACCCTTACATTGTTGTCCTTGGCCTTGGAAAGGAGCCTGCCTGCATAATAGCGGAACAGCTGCATGAGGCCTGAGACCTCCTCCTCAGAGCGCTTCCAGTTTTCAGTGGAAAAGGCATAGACCGTAAGATATTCCACACCGAGCCTTGCACAGTCCTCTATTATCTGCTCCACGGTCTTACAGCCCTCTCTGTGGCCCATGTTGCGGGGAAGTCCCCGCTTCTTGGCCCAGCGGCCGTTGCCGTCCATGATGATGGCTATGGACGAGGGTATATTGATGGCGGCGTTCTGTAAGTTTGTATCGCTCATTTTATATTCCTCTTAAAATAGTCTATTTAAATAACCAGCGGCAACGCCGCTGAAGGCTGCAGAGCAGCCTTATCCTCACAAAGTGAGGATATTATATCAATACTACTCAGGCAGGCTTACATTCCATTAAAAACTGATGCCTTTATATAATCCTAAATAAAGGTGCAATGAAGCTTTGCCTCATCACACCGATATGAAATCTTATAGCTTTAAGTCAAAGGCTGAGCCTGTCTTTCGAACAGCTTAAGAAACTCAACCCCCTGACCTTATGTCAACTAAATGCCAGTCCCGAAGAAAAGCCTATCCAAGACACTTATACGGTCATGACATCCCTGGTCTTATTTTCAACGGCCTTGTCAATGTCCTCGATGAACTTATCGGTCATCTTCTGAACGTCCTTATCGGCCTTCTTTACGTCATCCTCTGTCATCTCCCCGTTCTTCTCCATCTTCTTGACCTTATCATTGGCATCACGGCGGATATTGCGGATAGCGACCTTGGCATCCTCACCGAGCTTTTTTATCTGCTTTGCAAGCTCCTTACGGCGCTCCTCGTTGAGCTCGGGAAATACAAGGCGGATGGCACTGCCGTCGTTGGTCGGGTTGATGCCGATGTCAGACATATTGATGGCCTTCTCTATCTCCTTGATGAGGCTCTTTTCCCAAGGCTGTATGAGTATGATCCTTGCCTCGGGCACGGAGATATTGCCCACCTGCTGTATGGGAGTGGGTGTGCCGTAGTAATCCACCTTTATCTTATCAAGGACGTGGGGGTTGGCCCTGCCGGCCCTGATGCCTGCAAAGTCAGAAAGCAGGGTCTCATAGGATTTCTTCATCTTGTCTTCGTAAATTTTCAACTCTTCAGTCATAATATCCTCCCTGTCAGTCGGCGGAGATATAGGTTCCGTCGATCTTTCCGTTAAGGGCATCCGTAATGGCACCCTTTTTATTAAGTGAAAATACCGAAAGCGGCATATGGTTCTCCATGCAGAGTATTGAGGCAGTCATGTCGATGACCTGAAGCTGACGCTCCACCACCTCTTTGATGCTAAGCTCATCAAAGCGCTTGGCATCAGGATACTTGGCAGGGTCCTTATCATAGACCCCATCCACTGCCTTCGCAAGCAGTATGCAGTCAGCCTCTATCTCTATGGCCCTTAAGGCTATGCCGCTGTCTGTGCTGAAATAAGGGTGTCCCGTGCCCCCTGCGAAAAATACCACCTTATACTCCGAGAGGGCCTTCATGACCTCATCCTTATCAAAGACAGGCACTATGCCCTCCACATTGAAGGCAGAAAATACCTTCGTCTCCATGCCGCAGTTACGGAATATCTCGGAAACATATATGCAGTTCATGACCGTAGCAAGCATACCTATCTGGTCAGCCTTGACCCTGTCAAAAGCCTTGGAGCTCCTGCCTCTCCAGAAGTTGCCGCCTCCGATGACTATGGCTATCTCTACCCCCTCGTCATAGGCTCCCTTGACCTCCCTAGCCACCTCAGTGACCGTGGCCTCATCAAAGCCCATGTGCTTATCTCCGGCTAAAGCCTCTCCGGAAAGCTTCAGCATGACTCGTCTATTCTTCAAGCTGTCACCACCTTAAATTTAATTGAGAAAATTATAACACAAACTACTCTCCTCTGTATAGCTAAAAATTCGAGAAGTCCATCTTAACTATTCTTGTTCCTGTATCAGACGATTACAAGGTATGGTGAGCATTCGATTCAAGTGAACAAATATCCAAGCTTTCGCCGCTGTTCCATTACTATATCTATAACTCTTTCCTTTTGCTCCTTTGGATAATAAGGCTCCTTATCCATGAGCTCCTTTAATTCTACCATGCAGGCTTCTCCCAATCAGTTAGTAAGATTTATCGTCATTTTCCTTTTTCAATGATGATATGAAAATCATCCTCAGCCATTCTTCCA
>DVNS01000025.1 GCA_018714145.1 Candidatus Avilachnospira avistercoris | reverse complement strand
AAAGTATCTTTCCATGGATATAAGCTGGGACAGCGAGACCTTTGGCGAGGAAGAAAAAGAAGGCACTTATATATTTTCTGCGGAGCTTAAAGATGAAATCGAAGGTCTGAATTTGTCCATAGATGATGTGACGGTAGATCTCGGAAATGAAAATACGGAGACAGTGCTTGAGGATGTCTCATATATATCCGTAGAGGGAGGGACCGAGATCTGCAACGCCATAGCTGTGACAAAAAATGATAAGACATGGTCAAATAATACCTATGCCGTGAGAGGAAATATCATCATAAACAATGTCGTGATGGTAGAAGGAGATGTAGAGCTCATACTCATGGACGGAAGTAGCCTCACTGTCAACGGAGGCATCAATGTGCCGAAAGGCTCTTCATTTACCGTGCTTGGACAGGAGAAGGGCACGAGCAGGCTCGTAAGCAGAGGTGACGATATTTCAAATGATGGTGGTGGCGGATATGCCGGCATAGGAGGATGCGGTTCAGATCAGTCTACCGTAAACTTTGGTTATATCACTCTTGCGTCAAGAGGTACTATAGAAGCATATGGTGGAAGTCGCTCCGCAGGCATAGGCGGCGGAGGCTATATGGATAGCAACGATACTGAATATAATGGAACTATAAAGATAGTGAGGGGCACGGTCTATGCCAAGGGAGGGATTTGGGCCTCTGGTATAGGGGCTGGAGCCGACGGTGATAATAAAAGCACTATAGATATCTCAGGCGGAGAAATTAATGTATACGGCAATAGTGCGGCATCCATTGGAGGAGGGTATTCTACAGGCTGCGGGAAAGTAGAAATTTCCGGAGGTCATATTATTGCTGAAACATATATAGGAGACGGTCAGGCGCATAGTAAAGAAAGGTTAGAAGGTGTTAATAAGATAAATATTTCAGGCGGCGTAGTAGAGGTAGCCGGAAATATAGGAAATAACAATGAAGATAATTCTTGTGTAAATGTGGACATAAGTGGAGGAGTTGTATTTGCCGGATCCATAAAATCAGACGATAATTATGAACCAAATAATTTCAATGGACTTATATTTATTAACAGAAACCGCAAAGTAGATAAGGAAGTGGAGCTTCCTTATGACGAAGTGCAGGAATTTGAGATACCGGAGGGATATACGCTTACATTTACAGACCATGGATCTCTCGAGCTTAACGGACAAGTCATCACAAATTATGGTACTATAACAGTTGATGATAGTGTTACATCTGCCGGTCTGATAACAGGAGATGGAGTCATTATTAATTATGGTAATATTGACCCTGAAAACATTTTAGGCGAGGGCGTCAAACTGCTCGGACAGAAAAGCTCCTCTGCCATGACCATAAACGGAGAGGATGAGGCAGAGGCTTCCTATGGAGATGAGATAAGCATATCCGTAGATATCACATCTGCAAATGATACAAATGCCCTTTCAAGATCAGCAGCTATAAACGAAGTTGCTGTATATGCAAAGAAAGAAAGGGACGACAGCTTTCTGATAGGCACGGCACCGGTGGAAGGCAGTGAAGCAGAACTAAAAATTGAGCTCATAAACGATGAGGACCAGGGCATATACTGGAGGCCGGGAAAGTACACCTTGACCGCCTATTACGGAGGAGGCGGAGATGAGGGCTATACTCCTTCGGAAATCAGCGCGGTGCTCACTGTTTCTAAGGGACAGCAGAGCGCAGACTCCGTAAGCTATGAGATTCTGGCCAAGGACAGCGAAGGCTTCACCATCAGCTTTTCCGATACATCCTCTAAAAACAGCGGCAGGCTTCAGATAATGACCGAGGGCAGAGACGGAAATATCCTGACTGACTGGAAGAACGCAGAGCTTGGAAGTCCCATGGAGCTTTCATTTGATGATGAGTCTTATGCAAGGCTTTATCTGCGCTATGCCGGAGATGACTTTTATCTTGATTCCTCCGAAGCAGGGCCCTATGAGATAAAGTATGAAGTTCCTGAGGAGCCTACACAGCCGGAGGATCCTGAGGATCCGGAAGAGCCAGCAGGACCTGAGGAACCAGCTGAGCCGGAAGAGCCGTCACATGGAGGAAGCTCGGGCGGTTCCGGAGGCTCAGTAAGCGGGCCGGTAGGAGTATATTATGCTGACGGAAGGAACAGCGGATCCCCCTCAGGCATCACAGAAGGTAGCTTTGAGCTCATTTCCGATACGGAAAACTCGGGAGAAGGGAGCGAAGGCTCCTACAGCTGGCGCTTCAGGCTCTCTGACGGAAGCTATGCCAGGGATATGTGGATCAAGGCCCTCTGGAACGGCAGAGCAGATTGGTATTATATAGGAGAGGACGGACTTATAAAGGGAGGATGGTTCACTGATAAGGACGGCAATATCTATTATCTCCATGCATATCATGACGGAAGCTTCGGATATATGTATACCGGGGATCAGATCATAGATGGAGTCCAGTATCATTTCTCAACGGGAACAGAGGAAGGTCTTCCGGAAGGAGCGCTTAAAAGACAGTCATAGATAAGACTTCAAAAATAAAATATCATCAGAAAGAGAAAATCCTCTGAGAGCTGGCATGCAGCCAGCTTTCGGAGGCTTTTTCAATTATTGGATCCTGACTTGCAGCTAAGACCGGACTAAATATAGTGGTAGTAAAAATGGGGTAAAAAGCATATAATGTTGCATAAAAATAAGTTAAAAAATGGCTTAAAATCTTGTTGACAAAAGATTTTAAAACAAATATAATACTAAAAGCACTCC
Organism: Candidatus Avilachnospira avistercoris; assembly: GCA_018714145.1. Lineage (GTDB taxonomy): Bacteria > Bacillota > Clostridia > Lachnospirales > Lachnospiraceae > Avilachnospira > Avilachnospira avistercoris. The sequence goes on along the minus strand of DVNS01000025.1, from coordinate 339 downwards.
ATTGGCGAGGGTGATGCAGAAGTACTCAAGAGGCCGAAGAGGCGCCCCTGCTAAGGGTGTAGGCTGGGCAACCGGCGCGAGGGTTCAAATCCCTCCTTCTGCGTAGCGAAAAGTTAGCGGAAAGCCTTTAAGATAAGGGCTTTCCGCTATTTTTGTATCCGAACGAAAAAGGTCGAGATGTTGAGTTCAGGAAAAAGCTTTATGACCTTTATGATGTAAAATAAATTCTTGTTCCATCTGCCAAAGCGTTTGGGGTGGAGATAGTTCTCCACCTCGAGATTTTGCATCGAATGTGTTTTTAAAATATCGCTTTATGAACGGGGAAGCGACATAATCTAA
>DVNS01000024.1 GCA_018714145.1 Candidatus Avilachnospira avistercoris | reverse complement strand
CTTCTTACTCCTATCTATGCTGATAAGATATCAGCCTTTTTGATAAGCGTCTGCCCAATTATTAAATTACCTGATTGCAGGAATTATATACATTTTCTCTCCTTAATCTGTTGATGATAATGCTTTTTTATCACGAAAATGTGCATAAGTCAAGGAAATATGCTCATGCCACGAAGCCGGTCCTTCTCAAGGCCGTAACTATGGGCTTATATATCAGCATGATAAGGACAGAGTTGATGACGCCCTTAAGCACATTGAAGGGGATGATGGCGGGGACTAAAAGAGCGACAACGGTGGCCCTGTCGGTGCCAAGGTATATGGGGGACAGGATAAGGTTCCAGAGCACCATGATGACAGCCATGCTCACTGTCCCGACACAAAGGGAAATGAGTGCGCCCCCTTTAGTATGGAGCCTCTTATATATCAGGGCTGCAACTCCGGCATAGGACAGAGTAGCGATGACCTGCATGACAAAGCCTATGATGCCGGTGTCACTGACGCTTATCATCTCAAGGAAGGACACGACCACGGAAATGATAACCACCTCGGCCGGACCGTAGATGAAGCCCCCCAGCGCTATGATGACATCCTTCGGGTCATAGGTGAGGAAGGGCGCTGCCGGCACTATATTGAGATGGATGGCTACCATCACCACATAGGCCACGGCGGAAAGCATGGCGGTCACAACGACACGTCTTGTTGAGCTTGCAGTCAAACTTACATTCATTTTACACCTCCAAATAAAAGCTCTGGGTGTATCGTTTTGAGGCGCCTTGAGAACTTGCACTTATATCCTTGATATGCCTTGAAGGCTCAAGTCTTAGCTGCGGCCAAACAAGCTGCCTCATAAAACAAAAAACACCCGAAAAGGTCTTCGGGTGTGATATACGTTGATAATATCGAACCTCGTCCTCCTGAGGAAGGCGCCTGTTCTGCGTATACATCTTCTTCCATCCAGACTATACTGTCGGTACCGGAATCTCACCGGATCTTGCCTAAGCTCGCGGACTTTACCGCCGATCGGGAATTTCACCCTGCCCTGAAGACTTTTTCTTTATATCAAGTTACGCTATAATTATAAGGCTATATATGAAAATGTCAATACACCGCATCCTCATAAGGTGAGGTCAGGCTAAGGAGCAGTCTTAAGCAGCTTTTCCCAGAAAATGAGGAGCAATATGCGGATAACAGGAGCAGCCTTAAGCGGCTTTTTTCGTAAAATGAGGCCCAATATGCTGATAAATGGTATCGATATAGAGGTAAGGAGAAAACGCATCAAAAACCTGCATATCTATGTAAAACCGCCGGAGGGAGCGGTACTGGTCACAGTGCCGTTTCGTACCTCTGATGCCGCCGTACGGCGCTTTGTATCTGAACGGGAGGCTTGGATAGAAAAGAGCAGACAGAAGGTAAAAAGAGAAGCCTTTGAAAGGGAGCAAAGAAGGCAGAGCATATACCTTCCTGACGGAACCAGTATCATGGACGATGGAAGCCTTAAGACTGAGGATATCTCAGAGATTTTAAAGGAACGGATAGTAAAACGGCTTCCCCTATGGGAGGAACAGACAGGCCTTAAGGCAAAGAGCATACAGATACGGAGCATGAAAACGAGGTGGGGCTCCTGTACTGTAAAGACCGGAGCCATCCGCATAAACCTCCTGCTGGCATATTATCCGGAGGAATGTCTGGATTATATCCTGCTCCATGAGCTTCTGCATATCCGGATAGCCGACCATGGCCCGAGGTTCAAGGCAGAGCTTGACCGTTATATGCCTGACTGGAAAGAGCGTAGGAAGATGCTCAGAAGCTGAGGAACTGAGGGATGATGAAGTCCTGCCGCTGTCTTCTGTCATGAAGGGCAAGCTTTCCTGAATATACAGCCTTTGCAGGTCTGGGGTAGCGAAGCCAGCAGCGGCAGTTTGCCTGAGATGCAGAAGGGCGTAAGCAGCCCGTATCCGCCGCTTATTTACCGGATTTTATGTATTGAACACCTATTCCTAAGAATTTTGTAAGTATTTTTGTAAAACTGTATATGGATAAAAATCATTTTTTTGATATAATCTACTAGTAGTTTTGCCCTGATAATGGGTGTATTGGCTGTGCCCTGAGATAGCTCAGGCAGGCCAGAGATATCGTTAAAATATGGATATCCTTTTATATGATACCAAGGTCAGAAGATAAGCTCTGCGGTATCATAGGGGCAAAAGACATTTGCCCCGCAGCTTAATATATTATTGGGAGGCTTTAGAAACGTGAAGAAGATAAAAGCTATACTTGGTATGATAATGATCGCCGGCCTTATGGCTGCACTTACGGCCTGCGGAGGTTCCAAGGCAGAGGAGAGCACCGTGGCAGAGGGCATGGAGGGAGCCGTAGTCGGAGATATCCTTTCCCAGACCACTCAGGCGGAAAATCTTTTTGAGACCGACAGGACTTATGAGATACCGGCGGATGCTCCTACAGGAGTTGACGGAGGCCCCGGCATGATGGAGACCCAGCCCGTCACCATCAATCAGAATTATCCCGAGGACAAGCAGCATGGAGAGGAACTTCCTGAGGGCACCATGGTCTGCCTCTATGCAGCAGCCAACTACGGCATCTATCAGCTTTTCGAGTATGTGGACGTATGTGACGCAGACAGCCTGATAGCAGCCATGATATATGACGACATCGTAGAGGACGGCACGGAGGTCGTTGCCTTCAACAATGAGGGCGGAGACGCAGTCCTTGAGCTCAACTCCCTCGTGGCAGGCTATGATACGGCCAGCGAGGAGCAGATAGTTACCTGCGTAGTCAATACCTTCATAGAGAACCTTGGACTCAACACCCTTCAGCTCAAGGTGGGCAGCAAGGACTACGGCCAGAGATCCTTCAATGAGGATTTCCTTACCGTAAAGTAAGCTGCCATAGATACATTTCTTTGTAAGCTCAGGATAGCGGTGTAAGGTCTCTGGGGCTTAAGGCTCTGGAGGGAGCGCCGCAGCGTGCAGGATAGGGGGACATTTTCATGAGAGAGAACAAGCATAAAGATACGCCGTATTATATCACTACAGCCATAGCCTATACCTCAGGCAAGCCCCACATCGGCAATACCTATGAGATAGTGCTGGCTGATGCCATTGCGAGATACAGAAGGGAGCAGGGCTACTCTGTCCGCTTCATGACAGGTACCGACGAGCATGGCCAGAAGATAGAGGAGAAGGCCAAGGCAGCAGGACTTACGCCCAAGGAGTTCGTGGACGGAGTTGCTGCGGAGATAAAGCGTATCTGGGATCTCATGGACACCTCCTATGATAAGTTTATCCGTACCACCGATGAGGACCATGTGGCGAAGGTCCAGAAGATATTCAAGAAGATGTACGATAAGGGCGACATCTACAAGGGCAAGTATGAGGGATGGTACTGCACCCCCTGCGAGTCCTTCTGGACGGAGTCCCAGCTCAAGGACGGATGCTGCCCCGACTGCGGAAGGCCGGTGCAGAAGGCCAGCGAGGAGGCCTACTTCTTCCGTATGAGCAAGTATGCTCCTGCCCTTATAGACTATATCAATGAGCACCCCGAGTTTATCCAGCCCGTTTCCCGTAAAAATGAGATGATGAACAATTTCCTCATCCCGGGACTTCAGGACCTCTGCGTATCAAGGACCTCCTTCAAATGGGGCATCCCCGTGGATTTTGATCCCAAGCACGTGGTCTATGTATGGCTGGATGCTCTGACCAACTACCTTACCGGCGTGGGCTATGACCCCGATACGGACGACGGCAATGAGACCTATCATAAGTACTGGCCTGCGGACCTTCACCTTATAGGCAAGGATATCATCCGCTTCCATACCATTTACTGGCCCATATTCCTGATGTCCCTCGGACAGCCCCTTCCCAAGCAGGTATTCGGACATCCTTGGCTGCTTCTTGCGGACGGCAAGATGTCAAAGTCCAAGGGCAATGTCATCTATGCCGATGACCTTGTGAAGGAGTTCGGCGTGGATGCAGTAAGGTATTTCGTGCTGCATGAGATGCCCTTTGAAAATGACGGCAGCATAAGCTGGGAGCTGATGGCTGAGAGGTACAATTCAGACCTTGCCAATATCCTCGGCAATCTGGTCTCCCGTACCATCAGCATGACCAATAAGTATTTTGGCGGCATAGTGGAAAATAATGACGCTGAGGAGCCCGTAGATGATGAGCTCGCAGACTACATACTCGACTGTGCCAAGAGGGCCGATGAGAAGATGGACGCCCTTCGCGTGGCTGATGCCATCACGGAGACCTTCAATATATTCAGACGCTGCAATAAATACATAGATGAGACCATGCCTTGGGCCCTTGCAAAAGATGAGTCCAAGCAGGAGCGTCTCAAGACAGTCCTTTATAACCTGACTGAGGGCATCACCATAGGTGCCTCACTCCTTGCAAGCTTCATGCCCAAGACCTCGGAGAAGATACTTTCCGAGCTCAACACGGAAAAGCGCAGCTGGGACGATATGGATACCTTCGGCCTTTATCCCAATGGCAATAAGGTCGCAGAAAAGCCCGAGATGCTGTTTGCAAGGAAGGACCTTGAGGAGGTGCTTAAGTTTGCCGAGTCACTGATACCTGAAGAGCTCAGGGCACAGGCAGAGGCAGGAGAGTCATCCGAGAAGGCCGAGGAGGCTGAGGAGGCTGAGGCTCCCATGGAGCATAAGCCCATCATCGAGTTTGATGACTTTGCAAAGATGGAGCTTAGGGTCGGAGAGGTCATCGCCTGTGAGGAGGTGCCGAACTCAAAGAAGCTCCTTAAGGAGACAGTAAAGATAGGCAGTGAGGTAAGGACCATACTTTCCGGCATCAAGAAATGGTATAAGCCCGAGGATATGGTGGGTAAGAAGGTCATGGTGATATGCAACCTTGCTCCGAGAAAGATAGCAGGCTTCGAGTCTCAGGGCATGCTGCTCTGTGCTGAGTCCGCTGACGGCGAGATATCGCTTATGACGCCGGATAAGGCTGAGCTTATATCAGGCGGAGACGAGATAGGCTGAGTAAGGCAGAAAAGGCCGGCAAGGAAAGCTCAGTATCTGCTGAGGTATATGAAGCTTAGTGCTTTTTGAGACAGCCTTTGACAGGCGGCAGAGGATATGCAGGGCTTTGCCGATATGACAGAGAGGGCCGATGGCAAGGACAGTTAAGCTGGAATTCAATAAAAAACGTTTGAGAGGTTTTTCAGGCAATCAGTTAAAATTGATTGCCTGTTTTCTTATGCTCTGTGACAGCGTGGGCTATATGCTCATTGAAAATGGGGTTCTTTACGGCCTCAATGCAGAGTACTGGAGCCTCGCCCTTGCCACGGAGATAGGTCAGCGCTGGTATCTGTTTGCGAGGGTGCTGAGGTTTGCAGGCAGGATGGCATTTCCCATATTTGCCTATCTGGTGGCTGAGGGCTTTGCCCATTCAAGAAATCAGCGCAAATACACTTTTCGGATGGCCGTATTTGCATTGATATCCGAGGTCCCCTTTGACCTTGCCACAAGGCATTTGGTCTTTGACATGACCTACCAAAATGTGCTTTTCACATATACCTTGGCACTCTGCGCCCTGCTTATCATAAAGAGGATGCGGAAGCTCCATATAGTGCTCAGGCTCCTTGTGATGGGGGTATTTGCAGTGGGAGCCTACTATCTCAGGTCGGATTATGGCCCCTTGGGAGTGGTATTTATCTGTCTTATGTATCTGCTGAGGAAGGACAGGGCGGCCCAGCTTGTGACCGGCACAGTGCTTAGTGCCGCAGAAAGCCTGAGCTACTACTGCATATCTGCCATATCCTTTGTACTGATAAGGTTTTATAACGGAAAGCGAGGGACGGCGCCCCTCAAGTATTTCTTTTATATCTTTTATCCGGCCCATATGCTGCTCTTTTACGGGCTGGTGTATTTTGCAAACAGGTAGCTGTTTTGCCTGCAGCGAAGTTTTGCATTGAATGAATAAAAATCATTCCTGACAAACCTGTCGCCAAGGCGTATAGTAAAGCGGCAGTTCAGGATGGCAGGTTTGCAGGTCATTATAGTAAGTCAAAAGACGATGGGTTTTTGATAGCATTAAGGTAAGTAAAAGGATGATATTTGATACACATGCACATTATGATTCAAAGGAATTTGACGAGGACAGGGAGGCTCTGATAGCCTCTCTTCCGGAGCAGGGCATAGGCAGGGTAGTCAATGTGGGAGCAAGGCTTCAGGGCTCCAGAAACAGCGTAGAGCTCGCAAAAAGATATGACTATTTTTATGCGGCGGTCGGCGTGCACCCTGATGACTGCGGGGACATGGATGCCTCATGGATAACGGAGCTTAGGGAGCTTGCTGCCCATGAGAAGGTGGTGGCCATCGGAGAGATAGGCCTTGACTATCATGGCTTTGGGGTCTATGAGGATAAGGTGGACAAATACACCCAGAAGCGCTGGTTCTGGGAGCAGCTCATGCTCGCAAAGGAGCTGGAGCTTCCCGTTATCATACATTCCCGCAATGCCTCCGAGGACACTTTGGAGCTTATGCGCAGGGCCTATGAGCATGGCATAAGGAAAGCTGTCATGCACTGCTACTCCTATGCCAGCGAGGCGGCTCGGGAATACGTTTCCATGGGGTATTATCTGGGCTTCGGCGGCGTAGTGACCTATGAGGGACAGAGGAAGCTCACCAAGGTCCTTGAGCATGTGCCCATCGAAAGCATAGTCCTTGAGACCGACTGCCCGTATCTGGCGCCCACGCCTCACAGAGGCGAGCGCAACTCTTCCCTTTACCTGCCCTTGGTCCGGGATAAGCTTGCCGCTATCAAGGACCTTGACCCCTCAGAGGTCGAACGCATCACCTGGGAAAATGGATGCAGGCTATTTGGACTGGAATAAGGCAAATCTGAGGACGGCACACGCCGTCCTTTTTATGACGAAAAATTTATGTTTTATAAAAAAGCGACGCTCCCCGGATTAGGGGAGCACCGTATAATTGAATTGCCTTCCCTTCAAATTCAAGTTGGTGGCCATTTGTTACAGTATGACATGTTTCTCATTTGTATACCATACAGCATGCCTTTATTGAGCAAAAAAATTAG
>DVNS01000023.1 GCA_018714145.1 Candidatus Avilachnospira avistercoris | reverse complement strand
GATATTAAAAAATCGCCGGATATTATCATAATATTCCCAAAGGAGAACAGAAATGGATTTGGGTAGAGAACAATATATCAACTCGGTCAATTTGAACATTGACACGGATTTTCCGTACCTTGTCCTCGATGTTATCAATGACAATTCTTTTCCCAGAAATCCCGGATTTCATGTTATGCAATTGAAGAACACTATGCGGAAGATATTACATTGACTGACCTTTCCATAAGCGCCAGTATCAGCAAATCAGAATGTTCCCGCTGTTTCAAACTGAGCATGAATACCACGCCCTATAAGTATCTGACAGAATACCGGCTCTCAAAAGCCGCGCAGCTTTTGAAAAAGACGAACGAGCCTATCGGAAATATTGCTGCCGCTGTTGGGTTTCCCCAAATGAGCCACTTTGGAAAGTGCTTCAAAGAAAAAATGGGCTGTTCTCCAAAGGCTTATCGGGAAATGGAGAACAACCCTTAATATGCGATTACAACAACATACAGCATGGAATAGTGGGCTGCTATCTATCAAATTCTTGTGTGTTACTTTATGGCACATGAGCATTATCTCATGGCATTGAAACACCCACTAAAAAAATGTGCCACTAATTTCTCAGTGACACATTTCATGGTTTGATATTTGATTTATACCGTCGCTCTGATTATTACCTTCTTCGGGCACTTTTCGGCGCACTTGCCGCAACCGGTACACTTGTCGTAGTCGATGACGGCCACATTGTTGTCCATGTGGATGGCATCGAATTCGCACTGCTTGGTGCAGAGGGTACATCCGATACATCCGGCCTCACATACGCTCATGACATCCTTGCCGCGCTTATGGCTGGAGCACTGTACCTTGTAGGGCTGTCCCTTGGGCACAAGAGCTATGATGTGCTGAGGGCAGGTCTTGATGCAGGCCTGACAGCCGGTACACTTGTCCTCATCCACGACGGCTACGCCGTCCACCACATGGATGGCATCGAACTTACAGGCCTTTACGCAGGCACCGTAGCCCATGCATCCGTATTCACAGCCCTTGTCATCAGAGCCGGGAACTACGGATATGGCATTGCAGTCCTTTATGCCGTAATAATCATATTTCTTTGCAGCCTTGTCGCAGGTGCCGGCGCACTTTACAAAGGCCACCATCTGCTTGAAATCCCCATCTCCGGGGTCCATGCCCATGGCTATGGCTATCTTCTTTGCCACATCAGGTCCGCCTACGGGGCAGGCGTTTGTGGGAGCCTTGCCTGCGGCTATGGCCTCAGCACAGGCATCACAGCCTGCAAAACCGCAGCCTCCGCAGTTGGCTCCGGGAAGGAGTTCCCTGACTGCGTCCTGAAGGGGATTGGCTTCGACCTTGAACTTCTCAGCGGCTATGACCAGCAGTATACCTACAAGGAGGCCGACTATACCGACTATACCGGCAGCATATACTACACCAGTTGTAATATCGTTCATACTTCCACCTCCTTAAATAAGTCCTGAGAATCCGCAGAAGGCTATGGCCATGAGACCTGCTGTGACGAGGACTATGGGTGAGCCCTGAAAGCTCTTGGGTATGCCTTCATTTTCCTCTATCTTCTCACGGACACCTGCCATAAGGGTGATGGCCAGCAGGAAGCCGCAGGATATACCTACACCGTTTACCACTGACTCCACAAGTCCGTATCCCTCCTGAACATTGGTGAGGGCTGCTCCGAGCACCGCACAGTTGGTAGTGATAAGGGGCAGATATACGCCGAGGGCAGTGTAAAGTCCCGGCATGGACTTCTTAAGGAACATCTCCACGAACTGCACCAGACCTGCAATGACAAGTATGAATACTATGGTCTGGAGATACTCAAGTCCCATGGCAACGAGTATATGGTCATATATCAGCGAGCAGATGAAGGAAGCCAGCGTGATAACGAACAGTACGGCAAGTCCCATACTGGTAGCTGTCTCTACCTTTTTGGAAACTCCAAGGAAGGGACATATGCCGAGGAACTGGCTCAGGGTAACATTGTTGACCAGTGCTGCGCCTACTGCAATAAGTAAAAGCTCCTGCATTATCTGTTACCTCCTTCCTTAGCTGCGCCCTCTGTCTTGGGACAGTCAGCCTTCTTAAGCTCTATCTTTTTATCAACTATCTCCTCAGCATGGAGCATGCAGCTTCCGCACTCTCCGGTACAGCCCACAGGCTCTCCGGCAAGCTTCTTCTTTGCTTTCTCAGCCTTTGTAAGGTTCGTGGCTGAGGGAGCCTTGAGCTTGTTCTGAAGGGCGGTCAGGCAGGCCAGTACTAAAAATGCTCCCGGTGCCATGACGAAGATGCCCACATGGAAATCGTCAGGTATTATCTGGTATCCGAATACCGAGCCTGCTCCGATGAGCTCACGGCAGAAGCCGATGATGGTCAGCGCACAGGTGAAGCCTATGCCCATGCCTATACCGTCACAGGCGGAAAGGAGGGCAGGATGCTTTGCTGCATAGGCCTCCGCACGTCCCATGATGATACAGTTTACGACGATAAGGGGTATGTAGATACCGAGGGTGTTGTAAAGGGGTCTTACAAAGGCCTGCATCAGGAGCTCAACGATGGTTACCAGTGATGCGATGACTACGATGTAAGCCGGTATACGTACCTTATCAGGTATGATATTCCTTAAGGCTGCTATTAGAAGGTTGCTGAATATCAGCACCGCCGTGGTAGCGACACCCATACCAAAACCGTTGATGGCGCTGGTGGTGGTAGCCAGTGTGGGGCACATACCGAGCATTATCACAAAGGTAGGGTTCTCCTTTATGATACCGTTATATATACGTTCAAAATATTTGTTTTTCATATCAAAGACTCACCTCCCTCTCAGCCGTTCTGCTCTATATAGCTTTCAACACAGAGGTTGGCCGCATTGACTCCATTGGTGACTGCCGTCGTAGTGACGGTAGCTCCTGATATCGCATTGACTTCCGCTGCGCCGGCATTGCCTGACTTAGTCACGCTGAGCTGATCTGCGGCAAGCTTTCCGACGAACTGTCCCTTGAACTCATCGGTATCAGCATTCATGCCGAGTCCAGCGGTCTCTGCTATGGACAGGAAGGATATACCGGTATTGACTATCTTTCCATCCTGCTCCTGATATCCTACGGTCATCTGTATGTCTCCGCCATAGCCGCCGTGGGCGGTGACGGTAACTATATAACCCATGGCCTCGCCGTTCTCATCTACGGCTGCCACGAAGGAATCTATGCTTGCTGTCTCGCCTGAGGCAGCATTGCTGGTTGCTGCGAACTCTGCCTCCTCCTGATACTCGGCAGCTCCGGGAATCAGGCTCTCATAGGCATCCAGCGTTGCCTGCTGATTTGCAAGCTCTATTGGCTCCTTGGTCACTCCGTATACCGCTCCGAGGGCAAGTCCTGAGATCAGGGTGATGAGGAAGAGGGTTATCGCTGTTTTGATATTGTCAGTCATCTTATCTTCCTCCTCCCTTATTTTCATTCATAAGCTTTTTGGTTATCTCGGCATATCTGCCCTTTCCGAAAGGAGTGGGCACTGTAGCTCTCTCGATAAGGGGAGAGATGATATTGCCGATGATGATAGCATAGGATACTCCCTCAGCGGAGGCGCCGAATACACGGAAGACTCCGGTCAGAAGTCCGATGACTACTCCGAAAATGATCTGACCAAGGGGCGTTATCGGTGTAGTCACATAATCTGTAGCCATGAAGAAGGCACCGAAGATGAGTCCGCCGCCGCATACCTGACATGCGATGTAGTAGGGGTCGAAGCCTCTGCCTCCGAAAAGTCCCATGAATATGGCTACGGTCAGTATATATGCTGCCGGTATGCGTATGCTGATGACTCCTCTTATAAGCAGATAGGCTGCGCCGATGAGCAGCATGAGCACGCTTATCTCTCCGATGGTACCGGGGATATTGCCGAAGAACAGGTCTGAGAGGCTGGCCTCTCCGCCTGCCTTCATGACTGCAAGGGGCGTGGCTCCGGATACTGCATCCACTCCCTCAGGGAAGGAGGCGCTGAAATCCGTCATGGCCCTTGAAAAGGATATGAGCAGGAAGCACCTTGCCGCAAGGGCGGGGTTCATGAAGTTCTGACCTATGCCTCCGTACAGCTGCTTAACTACGATGATGGCAAATACTGCGCCCAGCATCGGTATCCAGTAAGGTATCTCGGGAGGCATGTTGAGAGCCAGTATCATGCCGGTCACAACAGCTGAACCGTCCATCACGGTGATGGGCCTCTTCATAAGATACTCATAAAGGTATTCACTTACGACTGCGGCAGCCACCGTAAGGACTACGGTGAGCAGGGCACTTATGCCGAAACGATATATTCCAAATAGCGTGGCAGGCAGCATGGCGATGGCCACGTCTATCATTATCTTCTGTGTGGTCACACTGGCCCTCACATGGGGCGATGACGACACATGACGGAGCTTTTTATCCTCATTTAACGCCATGACTGTACCTCCTTTCCGGTCTCATGCTTCTTAAGGTCCTCGGCCTTCTTCTCGGCCTCCTTCTTGGCAGCCTCCTCATGCTCCTTGCGCTGCTTTTCCTCTGCAGCCTTTACCTTCCTAAGAGCAGCGACTTTTTTCCTTGCATACTTGAAGGTCTGGGTCAGGGGACGTCTTGCAGGACATACATAGGAGCAGGTACCGCACTCCATGCACTCCATGCCCCCAAGCTTTTCAAAGGCCCCCATGTCATCAGCATTGGCAGCCTTTACCATCATGGGAGGCACAAGGTGCTCAGGGCAGGCAGCCACGCAGCGTCCGCATCTGATGCAGGGAGTGGTGGGATTTTCTGCTACCTCGTCATGGACGAAGGCGCAGAGAGCTGACGAAGGCTTGGTCACGGGGCAGTCCAGCTCATAGAGGGCCTGTCCCATCATGGGACCTCCGCATATGAGCTTCTGAGCCTCGGTCTTAAGTCCTCCGCAGGCCTCAAGTATCTTTTTATAGCTTGAGCCGAGCCTTACCCTGAAGTTACCGGGATCGGCCACTGCATCTCCGGTCACGGTGATGACCTTCTCGATAAGGGGCTTTCCCTCCGCTACTGCCTCATATACCGCAAGCAGGGTAGCTACATTGTGGACTATGCAGCCTGCATCTGCAGGGAGCATGGAGGAATTGATGTATCTTCCTGTAACTGCATTGATGAGCTGACGCTCGCCCCCCTCCGGGTACTTGGTCTTAAGCTCCATGACCTTTATGCGGCTCTCTCCCTTTACAAGCTCCTTCATGTGCTTTACAGCCTCGGGCTTATTATCCTCGATGGCAATTATGCCCATGGCATTGGGGAAAAGCTTCAGGCATACCTTCATGCCTCCGACTACCTCCTCGCCGCACTCCATCATCAGCCTGTAGTCACTGGTAAGGTAGGGCTCACACTCTGAACCGTTGGCTATGAAATAATCGATAGCATCGTCATTTTTAGGCATAAGCTTCACGGAAGTAGGGAAGCCCGCTCCGCCAAGACCTACTATGCCTGACGCCTTTACAAGCTCCCTTATCTCTTCCTTAGATAATGCGTCTATATCCCGTTTTACTCCTGTACCCTCCACAGGTTCAAATCTGCCGTCAGACTCCACGACTATGGACATAACCGGAAATCCGTTTACCTGCATGCGGGGCTCTATCGCTTTGACCGTGCCTGAGACTGAGCTCAGTACATTGGCGGATATGAATCCTCCGGCCTCAGCGATCATCTGTCCTGCAAGCACTGTATCGCCTACTGCCACACAGGGTTTTGCAGGCGCGCCGATATGCTGGCTTAGAGGAAATACATAATCTCCTTCAAAGCTGAGCTCCTTTATGGCGCAGTTTTCACTTAAGACCTTGCCCTCATAGGGATGGGCTCCGCCCTTAAATGTAGAAAGGCCCATACTTTCCCTCCTCTTTTTTAACCTCATCAAATAAAGCCAAAGCCGCCACTTTGCGCTTCGAAAAAAATTCGTAAATTACGGCGCTTGGCAGCAGCTTCACTTCGTAAAAATAAGTATATCATAGAAAATGATAAAACTTGTTTTTTATCCTATACAATTTATACAAAAATGACAATTTTTACAAGCTTATTTTTGTTAGTTATTTTTTTATCAATCATTTCGAGACATATCCGGTTCCCGATAAAACAGGGCGAATATCAAAAATGCAATCATAAGGGCACCGGATATCATAAACATGCCGGCGGTAAACATACCTCTGTCAGCAAACATCCCCACCGTCCAGCTGAACATGATATTGCCAAGGGCTGCAAATACTCCGGTAAATGCAGAGGCAGTGGAACTATAAAGGGGGAACTCCTGACAGGAAAGGACAAACCTTGCCGTGTAGCTGGCTCCGCTTATGGCACCGAATAAAAACATGCCTATCATCCATACTATGGGAGAGCTTCCGAAAAGGAGAAGTCCTGCAAACAGTACGCCCCCAAGCAGTGAGGCCCATTTGAGATAAGCAGAGGTCCTGAAGGAGCCCCGGCCTGAAAGGGCTGCAAGCCCCATACGGCTCACAAGCATGCCGAAGGAATAGGCTGTCATGACGGCGGCACAGGCCTGAGTAGTAAATATCCCCGGATCAAAATACTCAAGATAGGTAGGAAGGCCGATGGTAAGATAGGTCTCTCCTGCCAGCATCATGCTGGAGATGGCAAGGAACCAGAGATTGCCCCGTCGTAGTATGATGCCGTAGGGTATGGCTGTCTTCTGGACATCCTGCTTTTCCGACGCCACTGCCGTTTCAGGCTTTCCGATGAGCCTTGTAAGCATCAAAAATAAAAGCCCTGCGCATGCGACCGCAGCTCCGCTTATGATAAAGCTTAGCTGCCACCCGCCCACACGATTGCAGAACGAGGCGAACTGGGGCCCCACCATATTGCCTATGGCAAACAGGGTGTGAAGTATGGATACGAAACGGGCCCGTCTTTCTCCATAGAGGTCAGATATATAGGTGGCGCAGATATTGTCTATAAGTCCGCCGGAAAATCCTATCAATACCCTGACAAAAAGAAGGAGCCCAAATACCGGTGACAGGCCAAATAAGAGCAGGGCCGCTCCGAACAGCAGCCCCATAACGCCAAGGGCTTGATGCTTATCCAATCTGTCCACCACAAAAAGAGCGATGAGCATGGCAGAGGTATTGCCTATCTCATTTGCGATATTGATGGTCGAAGCCATGCCCACCGTCAGATCAAAGTATTCTATTATACGGGGAAGCAGCGTCCCCAGCATGCCCATGGACAGTGAGTAACCCGTCATGAACACGAAGGCGAAGGCCGTAGCCATCACAAGGCGCTGCTTCTGCTTATCTGATAACGCTGTCACAAAAACTGCCTCCGCATCATTTTTCCTTTGCAGACTCAAACTCTGCTGCAGTATCCAAGGCCAGCACTATACCGTCATCCATGGAGCGTCCCGGCTCTTCGGGGAGATCCACGAAATGCTCGGTGCCGTCCTCATCGAGGACTATCCTGGTGCTGATGGACACTATCATAAGGGCCTTTTTGCCGTATTCAGCAGCCACGGTGTAGAGTCCTGCCCCCTCCATCTCAGAGCAGAGGATGCCGTACTTCTTCCACATGGCGGACTTATATCCGGTCTCCGGTCCCCTGTATATCCTGTCATTGCAGACCGTATTGCCCACATAGGATCTCATGCCCCGCTCCTTTGCCAGCCTGTCGGCTATGGACAAAAGGCCAAAGTCGGCTATCGGGCAGAAGGTTCCGTTGAATATGCCCTCATTGAGCCCTGAGGTATGGCAGGCAGCCTGGGAGAGCACCACATCATAAAGCCTCATATCAGGAAGGTAGCTTCCCGAGGTGCCTATGCGTATGACGGCGTCGCAGTCATACTCTCCGAAAAGCTCCGTGGCATATATCATCATGGAGGGTATGCCCATGCCCACGGCCATGACCGATATCTCTTTTCCCTTATACTTTCCCGTGTAGCAGAGGGCAGCCCTCTTTTCATTTACCAGCTTAGGGGACTCAAGGTAAGTCTCCGCTATATGCTTTATCCTTGCTGGATCTCCTCCTACGACTACGGTCTTTGCTATCTCACCCTTTTTTGCATCGATGTGCATGCTCATAAGATACACTTCCCTTCTTGGCAGTAAAAACGTCATAGCCCACAATTTTCAGCCCGTATGTACGGACCATTAGTGATATTTTACCAAGCAGAGGCAGGTACGTCAATGGAGCAAAAAGGCCCCTCTCTGCCGAAAAAAGCCCCTCCCCGCCATAAATGACAGAGAGGGGCCAGTTCATACTTTATCTAATTATTGGAATGATTAATATAATTTCAATAGCTTAATATCCTGCTCAGCCCTCAGCGTAGGTGTCAAAGTAGCCCTGTATGAATACTATGGGCGTGCCCTTGTCTCCAGAGCCTGAGGTCAGGTCGCAGAGGGAACCGATGAGGTCTGTGAGCCTCCTCGGGGTCGTGCCCTCGGAGCTCATATTGCCCTTAAGGTCGGAGTCCTTCTTATGTATGGCCTCCTTCATGGCCTCGGTAAGCTCCTCGCCCTTAAGGTCCTTGAAGTCATTGTCCGCAAGGTACTTGAGCTTGAGCTCATTGGGAGTTCCTGCCAGCCTTTCAGTATAAGCAGGGCTTACTACCGGATCAGCCAGCTCCCATATCTTTCCGACGGGGTCCTTGAAGGCTCCGTCTCCGTATATCATGCAGTTCATCTTTACGCCAGTGGCCTCATAAAGGCTCTGCTGAAGCTTATCAACAAAGCTCTGGCAGTCCCTCGGGAAGAGCTTTACGCTGTCCTCGGTGGCCTTGTTGGAGCCATAGAGTCCGTATTCGGGGTTATAACCGCTGTCTCCTACGGGCTCGCTCAAGATGTTGGCAAGGGTCAGCACCTTTTCGGCTCCGGCTTCGGTAAGTCTCCTCTTTGAACGCTCCCTTGTATGTATGTCGCAGCAAAGAACATTTTTGGTATAGGTAAGTATGGCCTTTACGTCATTTGCAAATATGAACTCAGCCTTGCAGCCCTCTGCCTCGAAAAGCTCCTTATAGAAGCTCACATAGTCCACTCCGGTAAAGGGATGGAGAGTATAGCCAAACAGCTCCCTGTAGCGCTCCTCACTGAGCACATCCCTGTAGGGATCCACGCCCTTTTCATCAAGGAGATCCTCCGAAAACAGATGGTTGCCCACCTCATCTGCGGGATAGCTCATAAGGATGTAAGCCTTCTTAAAAGCCTTGGCTATGCCCTTTAAGCAGACCGAGATACGGTTGCGGCTAAGTATGGGGAAGGTGATGCCTATCTCATCACAGCCGAACTTTTTCCTGCAGCATTCTGCTATGTCCTCGGTCGTGGCATAATTTCCCTGTGTCCTTGCCACTACGGCCTCAGTCACAGCCACGATATCCTTTTCATGGAAGGTCACATGCTCCTCCCTGCCCATGGAAACGATGGCCTCGGTAGTTACCCTTACCATATCGTCTCCCTCTTTTACCACCGGGCATCTTATGCCCCTTGATACTGTACCGACTGTCCTCATTGCACATCCTCCTCTTTATGATGACGGAAGAGCTCAAATGCTTCCTCCGGTCTTTCTATGACTGCCTCAGCGCCGCTCGACAAAAGCTCCTCTTTATCCCGAAAGCCCCAGAGCACGCCTACGGTATACATGCCGGCAGCCCGGCCCGTCTTCATGTCCGTGTTGCTGTCTCCGAGATACATGCACTCAGAGGGCTCAAGGCCGAAGTCCCCAGCTATGCGAAGGGCTCCGTCAGGGGCAGGCTTCCTCGGCACGCCCTCCCTCTGACCCTCCACATGGTCAAAGAGTTCGCTGCCAAAGAGCTGCTCCACCACCTCCCGGGCCTGAGCATCAGGCTTATTGGAGAGCACTGCGAGCTTGGCTCCGGCCCCCTTAAGGGAATGCAGAAGCTCCGGTATACCGGAAAATGGCTTTACCTCATACATGCAGTATTTGGAAAACTCCTCCATATAGCTCTTGAAAAAATGCTCATAATTGGCCTCGTCCTTGGGGTCAAGCTTTGAGGAGATAACAGTAGTGTCCTTCAGATAACGGCGTACCAGCTCCCCTGCCCCGTCTCCTGCATAGTAGCGGAAGTTATCCCTCGGAAGCTCGGAAAGTCCCTCTTTTCGAAGAGAAGCATTGGCCGAATAAGCTATGGATGTAAGTGTGTCGGAAATCGTACCGTCCAGGTCGAATATAGCAGCCTTAAGCATCAGAATCTTCTCCATGTATTTTTAGAAAATAACAGCAGTATCGGGAATATCTCCAGTCTTCCTATCAGCATATCAAGGCTCAGCACCCATTTGCTGAGATCCGAAAGGGAAGAGAAATTCCCCATGGTGCCCACCACTCCAAAGCCGGGTCCTATGTTGTTATAGGTGGCGGCAACGGAGGTGAAGGTCGTCAGCCAGTCAAAGCCGTCCAAGGAAACTATGAGCACGGATATGGCAAATATCACAAAGTAGATGAAGATGTATACTCCAGTATTGCGGAGCACAGTCTCATCCGCAGCCTTTCCGTCCATGTGCACCTTCTTCACGATGTTGGGGTGAAGGGCAATGGCCAGCTCACGCTTATAGGCCCTCGCCATGAGCAGCACCCTTGAGACCTTTATGCCGCCTCCGGTGGAGCCTGCGCAGGCGCCGATGAACATAAGCAGTATCAGTATGCCCTGCGAAAGGTTAGGCCAGAGGTTGCAGTCCGTGGTAGCATAGCCCGTGGTGGTGATGATGGAGCCCACGTGGAAGGCTGCGTCCTTCACTGCTATGGAGCCCGAGGCGTAGATGCCGTTGTAGATGAGGTCCACGCTTATGAGTCCTATGGACACCAGTATTATTATTATATACCATCTGACCTCCTCCATGGAAAGGGCCAGACCAAGTTTTTTTATGGAAATGAAATAATAAAAGCTGAAATTGACTCCAAAGGCTATCATGCCTATGGTGATGACCACCTGCTGGGCTATGGTATAGGTGGCACAGCCCGTATTGAGCACCGAAAAGCCTCCCGTACCCGCCGCTCCGAAGGTGATGCAGATGGCATCAAAGACCGGCATCCGAAGGACTATCAGGGTGATTATCATAGCTACGGTCATGATGGTATAGAGCTCATAAAGTATCTTGGCCGAATCCTGAGCCTTGGGGACTATCTTTGATATGGAGGGTCCCGGACTCTCCGCCTTCATGATGTTCATCTGGGTACCGCCAGAAAAGGGCACTATGGCGAGCATGAATACCAGTATACCCATGCCTCCTATCCAGTGCATGAAGCTGCGCCACATCAGTATGCTCTTGGGCAGCTCCTCCACTGCGGTAAATATGCTGGAGCCGGTGGTTGTGAAGCCCGAGACCGTCTCAAAGACCGCATCCGCAAGGCTTGTGGTGCTTCCGCTGAATAAAAACGGCAGCATGCCGGTGAAGGCAAGGGCTATCCAAGTGAGGCCAGTAGCCACATAGCCCTCTCTGGAAAATAAGAACCCACTGTCAGGCCGCTTCCTCGAAAAAAGGATGGCCAGCGCAAAGCATATAAGAGCCGTAAATATAAAGGGCATGATGCTCTCGCCGTATATCAGCGCACAGAATATGGGCACCAGCATCAGCACCCCCTCTATGGCAAGGGCAAGACCTATGATATAGATGACTATGCTTATCTCCATAGCTTCCTCCCTTAAGCAAGTATCTCGTGCAGAGAGGATATGCCCTTATGGGTGGTGACCACGATGACCGAGTCTCCCTTTCTGATGGCATTTTTACCGGAAGGGATGATGAAGCTCTGTCCCCTGATGATGCAGGCCAGTATCAGATTGTCCTTAAGCTTCTTTCCGAGCTCCATAAGGGGAATGTCGATGAGCTCCGGATCGTCCCCTGCTATGAGCTCCAGTATCTCTATGCGGTTATCCAGATAACGGTAAAGGGTCTCCACATGACCGCCCATGCCAAGGGACTGGGCCCTGACATACTGAGCGATGCTGTCTGCGCATATGAGCTTCGGGAATACCGCCGAGTCTATGTGCAGCTCGTCCATGACGTCATTTAAGTCGGTACGGTTTATCTTGGTGATGACCTTGGAATCAGAGACATTTTTCGCATAGGTGGCGGTGATGATATTTTCCTCGTCTATGCCGGTAAGGGGCACGAAGGCATCCACATACTTGAGTCCCTGCTTTAACAGGAAGCTCTTGTCCGTTCCGTCTCCGTGGATTATCTCCGCCTCTGAAAATGTCTCTGAAAGCTTCACGCACTTGTTCTGGTCTATCTCGATGACCCTGACCTGACGCTTCGAGTGAAGGAGCATGTCCGTCAGATAATAGGTGATGGTACCGCCGCCGGTGATAAGACAGGACTTGGCTGCCTCACTGCGAAGGCCGAGGTTCCTTAGGAACATCCTCATCTCATCCATGGAGGTCACGACAGATATCTCGTCTCCGTCATTTAAGATAAAATCTCCTGAGGGTATGATGACCTCGCCGTTTCGCCTTACGGCACATACAAGGATATTGTAGTCCGTCTCGGAGCCTATCTCCTGAAGGCTCTTTCCCTCGATGGGCTGGTCATAGCTCACATTCATGGTAAATATGCAGGCCCGCTCCCCTGCAAAGGTATCTATGCGGGTAAGGGCAGGGAACTGCAGAAGCTTATATATCTCCGCCGCAGCCATGAGCTCGGGATTGATTATCTTGGAAAGGCCAAGCTTATTTTTAAGGAAATCCGTCTCCTTTGAATAAAGGGGATTTCTCACCCTCGCTATGGTCTTTATCCTGTCAGATACACTGCCTGCAATAAGGCAGGCCAGAAGGTTGAGCTCATCTGAGGGGCTCACGGCAATAAATATATCCGCCGTATCC
Organism: Candidatus Avilachnospira avistercoris; assembly: GCA_018714145.1. Classification (GTDB taxonomy): domain Bacteria; phylum Bacillota; class Clostridia; order Lachnospirales; family Lachnospiraceae; genus Avilachnospira; species Avilachnospira avistercoris. The sequence continues at coordinate 4,939 of DVNS01000023.1, read as the reverse complement.
ACGCCGGCATCCCTGAGAGTGGATATATCCGTTCCGTTGCCCAGTACCGGCAATATGTCCAAGGCCTCCGTCGCCTGCTTTAAGGCCTTTTCGTTGCTGTCCACTATGGCTACATTGTGACCGTCACTGACTAAGGTATTGGCAAGCTCACTTCCTACCTTACCGCAGCCCACTATGACCGCATTCATACTGATCCTCCTGAATCAACGCTGAGGCGGATATCTGCTTTAGTCTCAGATGCTGTATCCATAAATCCTGTCCGAGTCTTTAAACAGCGATATCCAAAATTACCCCAATTTTAATATCATCTTAATATCAACATAGGAAATATATCACAAATGCAGTTTTTGTAAAGCCTTCTTTTCACAAAAAAAGCCGGAGCGAGGCCAAAAAGCCTTGCTTCGGCAAGCTGATATACTTAATTATTTGTGTTTTCTGCTCAGCCTGCAAATATCAGACCGTCGAAAAGCTCCTCTATGTCGGTGCCGTCTATGGTATGGGGCCAGTCACTGCCGTCTATCCCGACCCGGATACGGGCTCCGCTTTCCATGTCCTCAAGCACTGCATAGGAGGCCTCATCGGTAGAAACGGCACGGAGCTTTGCCCCGGCACTTATCTCCGCAGCTTCGCCTGAAGATACCTCGGTACCCTTTATATCCTGTTTAGCCGTAAGCTCAAAATCATCGTATAGGAAATCCTCCTGAACTGCCTCAGGGAAGCCATCGGTCCCGACCCTGTGCTCCCTGCTTATGCTTACGGTGGAAAGCAGGCTTCCCCTCGTGGAAAGATAGAAGCTCTCTGCGCTTACGGGTACATTGTCATAAAAGGACTCATAATACTCCGACGGCTCCGCTGCAGCTACTTCGCTTCGCTCCTCCCACATCTCTGTGATATCTGCCATGCTGAGATAACGCCAGTCATTGTCGGACTTACATTCTCCATAAAATACATAGCCGCCCTCAGGCTCCTTCATGATGTAGGCCTTGTCCATGCCGTAGCCGCATACACCGTTCAGCGAGGCAGTATCTTCACCATCCGTAACAAAAAGCGTATAGGTGGACTGGCTCTGGTCCTCCTGTGCCTGAAAACTCAGGCCAATCTGCTCCTTAAGGCCATCCTCATCCACATCAAGCTCCAGCTCCTCATAGGCCTCAAGGGGCCATACCGTCTGCTCTGCCAAGGGAAGATAGGCCTCATTGAAGCCCAAGCCCTCCTCTGTATAGGGAATATCCACGGTGATGGTGCCAAGGGCCCAAGGGCCTATCTCATAAGGAGAAAAATAAACCCTCATGCCCTCAGGGGTAAGGGCAAAATCAAGGCCCATGGCAAGGGGCTCAGCAGAGGTATCATGAGGCTCATTTGAAGCACTGACGCCCATGTAGTCATCTCCCTCCATAGCCTCAATGGGCTCTGCCTCATAAGGGAGCTCCGCTATCTCATCATGCACCCATTGCTCCCAGCCCTCAAAAAGCATATCCTGAGAGCCGTAATCCTCCTCAAGCTTGGCAGTAATATAGCTTTCAAGTCCGGCCTTGTCCGCTATGACATCAGAAACTCCCAGCCTCTTTCCGCTCTTGGTATCATAGACCTCGGCAGTCACTCCTCCGTTGCCGTGGGCCCCGCCGGTGTAGCTGTAGGCCTCTGTCATAAAGGAAAGGACCCTGCTGTCAGCTCTCAGTACATTTATGGAGCCTTCAGAGGTATAGCCGAAAAAGCCATCACTGCTGGAAAGCTCCTTCCCCGCCTTTGCTGCGGACATAAGCTGTTCCCGCTCAATTTCTATCCGCTTAAACCGCTCCGAAGCCCGCTTTTCAAGCGACGCCTTCAGTTCCTCATAGCCCTCATCCCGTATATACGGTTCCTCATAAGACAGGGAATATAAGAGGCCCATGTCCTCCTCATCATATTCCGAAAAGACATGGCTCTTTAGGGCAACGTGAAGGGCAAGCCCTTCATCTTGGCCTTCCATAGCCCCCGAAGCAGCCTTATCTGAGCCTTCCGTACCGTAATCAGCCTCCGAAGCTGCGTCTTCAGTGTCATCTAAAGCCTCAGTATCAGTACTGGCCTTATCCGTCTCCGTATCAGAAGCGGCCCCCTGTGTCTGGGAGGCCTCTGCCGCAGCACTCTCTCCTTTCCCGCCGCTGCCTCCGCAGGCAGAAAGCATGAGGGCAGCAAAAACTACAGCTAAAAGTACTGTTCTTTTTTTTTCTGATCTTAGCATCTTACATTTCCTCTATATCACTTCTTAATGAAAATATCCCATACCAAACTTTTATTTTATATTGACAAACAGCTATATAAAATCGATATGCCAGTCGGAACTTCGACATATCCTAATCGAAGCTTCATGCAGGGCGAAAAGCATCAATAAGGCGAGAAGGTCCTCCGTAGATGGTGCTCTCCTCGCCTTTTATCGTTTTGATAATTGATTTCTTTATCATAAAGAAAGCGATGACTGCTTCTGCAAAACCTCCGCGCCAAATTGCCGCGATGCAGTGTTCACTGCCGGCGGTTTTGCCGAAAATATTGCTCAAGCTCCTATATAAGTCATCTTAATACTTATGGAGAATCTATTACTTAAGCATCTCCTTAAGCTGCTCCTTCTGCTGAACGCCTACGGCCTTCTTGTAGACCTCGCCGTTCTTAAAGCTTATAAGGGTGGGGATGCTCATGACCATGAACTTCCTTGCAAGCTCAGGCTGCTCATCTACATTGACCTTGCCTACCTTTATGGTATCGTCCTCGTCTGCAAGCTCATGAACGATAGGTATCTGCATACGGCAGGGACCGCACCACTCAGCCCAGAAATCAAGGAGCACGGGCTTGTCGCTCTTAAGCACTTCTGTATCAAAATTATCCTTGGTGATAGTTAAAACTTCCATATTTCCTCCTTTAATGGCAAGCTCTGCTTCATACATCTAAGCTTTTTGTTCGGGCTGTTCAAATATGCCGCCCAGCCAAGAGAAGTTTGGCTTCTGCAGCCTCGGCTGCCAGCAGGCCAAGTTTACTGATCTGATAAACACCTCTCAAAGCCTGATGTAGGCTGAAGCCGTTGCCATATATTTATTCTAAAATTTTGTCTATTTAAATATATCAGATAGCCGCCGCTAATCAAAGAGCTAATGTATTAAATTTTCGTAAATAATGTAAACTGCGAGAGCTATCAAAGCCTCTGCTTAGTGCCGTGGGCCTCACGGCGGTTTTGGACAGTATATCTGTATGGTTTGATCCTGCCCTGTCATGGGCTTAACAAAGCGATATCGAGCTTAAGTCCAGCTAAGCAAGTCCCTTTTACGATGTCGGTCTGAATCTGCTGTATATCTTTCCCGGGGCTGCTCCGCCTCTATAGGAGGCAAGCTCGCTCACGGTCACCAGCTGATAGCCCCTTGCCTTAAGCTCGGGAATGAGGACCTCTGCCGCATCAGCCGTGGCCGAATAAAGGTCGTGCATGAGTATGATGTCTCCGTCCTTGACCTTGCTTAAGACCTCATTGATGGTCTTCTGGGCGTTGCGGTGCTGCCAGTCCCTCGTATCTATGGACCACATGATGGCCGACATGCCCCGTCCTCCGACTACCGAGAGGGAGGCAGAATCATAAAAGCCCCCCGGCGGTCTCATAAGCACCGGTGATACTCCGGTAACGCCCGCCACAAGCTGGTTGGTCTTATCGAGCTGGGAAGCCAGTCCCTCTGCTGAAAGCTTGGTGATGTACTTATGTCCATAGGTATGGTTGCCTATCTCACAGCCAAGCTGGTGGGCTCTCAATATCGAAGCTGCATTGGCGCTGACCCTGTCTCCCACCACAAAGAAGGTGGCCCTTGCGTTGTTTTTTTCAAGGCTGTCCAGTATCCTTCCAGTGGGTCCCGCATTGGGTCCGTCATCAAAGGTCAGGGCTACCATGGGAAGATTAGGGTCTATGAGAGGCGCGGTCTCCTCCGAAGCCTGCTCACCGGCTGCTGTCCCTTCGCCTTGGGCCTCAGCGGTGCCATCCATAGCGGTCCCGCCTGTCCCTGAAGCTGTCCCTTCAGCAGGCATCTCGCTTCCGGTGTCGGCAGCCACTCCTGAACCTGTTCCGGCTCCGCTGCCGGAGGCTTCGCTGCCACTATCTGAAGCTCCGTCCGTACTCTCGCCCTCCTCAGCAGCCTCCAGTGCCACTCCGGGGCCGTACTCCTCAGGCCTTGCTTCCTGCTCCGAGGCGGTATTCATTTGATAGCCCGGACCATAGTGCTCCGTATCCTTCGCTGCGGAAGTGCCGGAAGAGCTTCCTGCTGCGGTCTCAGCCGTTTGTGCTGATGCCGACTGAGAAGCATCCGATGACGGGGCCGAAGCTCCGCCATCCGCTGAAGTTCCATCGCCTGTGGGCGTACCAGCCTGTGTCTGGGCCCCTGTCCCGGTACCGGCGTCCGCTTCGGCGCCTGCAGTCTCCTCTACCTCATCGCCATGGGCATCCATGAGCACGGCTCCGGGGCCGGTAAAACGGTCCACCGGATACCATGCCGAGCCGGGCTCCGGCGATTGAGCATCCTCTATGCCCTCCGGAAGGGCAATGGCAGCTTGGGCATGGGAGGCCGGTCCAAGTCCTTCTATGCTCAAGGCCAACAATAGGGCCGCGGCTAAAGCCTTGGCCCTATTTTTTATCATTCTTTTATGGAAAAAGCTTAAAACCATTATAGAGCTCCTTTTCATATCATAGCTTTCAAGAGCATGATGCCCCGGTCGGGGTATGAGCAATCTTTGATTGCGAATAGTATAACCAGAGTTCAAAGAACGCTGAGAGCCGCAAAGCGGCTCTATCTGCATGTCGTGCAGATATTATACCATGACCGTAAGCGAAACAAGCGCGAACCAGTGAGCATTTGTTTCGACCGGTCGTGGTATGAGCAATCTTCGATTGCGAATAGTATAACCATCGTCTATGGACGATGCGAGCCGTGAAACG
>DVNS01000022.1 GCA_018714145.1 Candidatus Avilachnospira avistercoris | reverse complement strand
CGTCTATCCTTCTACTCAACGAGACCCGCCATAAGCGGGTCTCATATCCTTAGCTATATCAAAGCTTTACCTTGCTCAGATGCCAGATGTCCCTGACATATTCCTCGATGGTACGGTCTGAGGAGAACTTTCCTGAATTAGCGATGTTCAGGATGCAGGCCTTAGCCCAGTATGCCTCGTCCCTGTAGCGCTTGTCCACCTCATCATGGGCCCTGCAGTAATCCCTGAAGTCCTTCAGAGTGAAGTACTGGTCTGCTATGCCTCCGGAGGACTGCTTATTGAGCAGGGAATTATATATATCCCTGAAGCGCTCCGTATCGTCCGGTGAATAGAAGCCGTTTATCAGCTGCATCAGCACCTTCCTGATATCGGGATCCGAATTGAATATATCCATCGGGTCATAGTCATGAGCCTTCTCATGGGCAATGACCTCATCGGCGCTCATACCGAAGATAAAGGCGTTTTCGGCTCCGGCCTTCTCTACTATCTCGATATTGGCTCCGTCCATGGTTCCAAGGGTCAGGGCTCCATTCATCATGAACTTCATGTTGGAGGTACCTGAAGCCTCCTTGGAGGCTGTGGATATCTGCTCGGATATATCCGAAGCCGGTATGATGATCTCGGCATTGGATACGCAGTAATCCTCGATAAATACCACCTTGAGCTTGCCCTCGATGCTCTTGTCATTATTGATGACATCAGCCACGGCGTTGATGAGCTTGATGGTCATCTTGGCCCTGTAGTAGCCCGGAGCTGCCTTGGCTCCGAATATGAAGGTCCTGGGCAGTATGTCCATGCCGGGATGCTCTTTGAGCTGGTTATAGAGATACATGACATGGAGTATGTTCATAAGCTGGCGCTTATACTCATGGAGCCTCTTGACCTGAGTATCGAAGATGCTCCTCGGGTCTACCCTGATGCCGTTATGCTTCTCTATATAGGCTGCAAGGCGCACCTTGTTCTGATACTTGATATTCATTATCTCACGCTGGGACTTAAGGTCATCAGCATAGACCTCAAGCTCCTTGAGCTTATCCAGATCAGTCACCCACTCGGGACCTATCTTATCCGTTATCCACTCTGCAAGCTGAGGGTTTGCATAGAGCAGGAAGCGTCTCTGGGTCACGCCGTTGGTCTTGTTATTGAACTTCTCAGGCCAGAGCTCATAATAATCCTTGAATACCTCATGCTCAAGTATATGGGTATGTATCTCCGCCACGCCATTGACCGAATAGCTTCCGATGATAGCCATGTTGGCCATGCGGACCTGTCCGTCAAATATGATGTCCATGTTCTTATGCTTCTCATGGGCATTGGGATAGTTCTTGCTGTCCACAAAGGCAGCAAAGCGGCGGTTTATCTCCTCCACTATCTGATATATCCTGGGCAGCAGTCTTGAGAAGAGCTCGATGGGCCATTTCTCAAGGGCCTCGGACATGATGGTGTGGTTGGTGAAGGCGCAGGTATGCCTTGTGATATCCCATGCCTCATCCCACTCCAGATGATAGTCATCTATGAGTATCCTCATGAGCTCGGGCACCACGAGGGTCGGGTGGGTATCATTCATATGGAATACCACCTTCTCGGGCAGCCTGTGTATATCCGTATGTCCCTCCATATAGCGCCTTACGGCAAGCTGTACCGAGGCAGAAACGAAGAAATACTGCTGTGAAAGCCGGAGCTCCTTTCCGGACATATGATTGTCGTTGGGATAGAGCACGTCAACTATGGTCTTGGCAAAGTTCTGCTGCTCCACGGCCTTCTGATAGTTGCCGCGGTCGAACTCATCAAGACGGAACTCTTCTATGGGCTCTGCGTCCCATACCCTGAGGGTATTGACCATGCCATTGTCATAGCCCACTATGGGCATGTCATAGGGCACTGCCAGTATGGACCTGTAGCCCTTCTGCACAAAATAGTTCCTGTGGCCGTCCCACTCGGTGGATACATAGCCTCCGAACTTGACCTCGCAGGCATACTCGCTCCTCTTTACCTCAAAGGGATATCCGTTCTTGAGCCAGTTGTCCGGCCTCTCCACCTGAAATCCGTCCTCTATCTTCTGACGGAAGAGTCCGTAGCGGTATCTTATGCCGCAGCCATAGGCAGGATATCCAAGAGTCGAAAGGGAGTCAAGGAAGCAGGCTGCAAGCCTTCCGAGGCCTCCATTTCCAAGGGCCGGGTCCCTCTCCTGATCCTCTATGAGGTCAAGGTCCACACCAAGCTCATCAAGGGCCTCACGGACCTCCTTATCCCTTCTTAGATTTATCAGATTGTTTCCGAGGGCCCTTCCCTCAAGGAACTCCATGGAAAAATAATAGAGCTTCTTTGAGTCCTGCTCCTCTATCTTCTTGTGGGTATTTATCCACTCGTCTACTACCCACTCCTTTACGACACTTGCAACTGCCTGATATATCTGCTGCTCAGAGGCCTCCTTGAGCTCCTTTCTGAACAGTACCTTAAGGTTGTTTTCAACGGCAGCCTTAAACTCCTGTTTGCTGAATTTTCCCTTCATAACATATCTCCGTTTCTAAAAGCCTGCTCTTCATCCGCATGCGGGTGCAGGGCCTGTCTTTAAGGCCTGCCCTGCCCTGTGGGCAGGACAGCGCAAGTTTTTAAAGCTTTTCCACGGAGAGCTCTACCTTTTCTCCGTTTATATCCCATTCCTTCTGGTAGCCTGAGAGCTTATCCATAAGGATGTCATCAGCCATGCAGTCATGGCAGATATCTGCTCTGAAGAGCTCTATGATGCCTTTAAGCTTCTCTGAGCCCTTAAGTCCTATGACTATGTGGTCCATGACCTCAAAGCCAGCCTCCTTACGCATAGTCTGTACCTTTGAGATGACCTCACGCATGAAGCCCTCATTTATGAGCTCCTCGGTAAGATTGGTATCAAGTACCACAGTAACGTTCCTGTCCTCCTCGGTCACATAGCCGCCCTGCTTGGATACATCTATCAGCAGGTCATCCCTTGTAAGCTCTACCTTGGTGCCGTCCGGAGCCTCAAAGGAAAGGACTCCCTTTTCATTGAGCTCATCCATGGCGGCATTGCCGTTGATATCCGTAAGATACTGCTTTATGAATCCAAGATTCTTGCCATACTTGGGTCCCACGGTCTTAAGCTGAGGCTTGAAGGTATAGGCCGTGAATTCCCTCACGTCATCCCTCATCTCCACTGACTTAAGATTGAGCTCCTCCTTTATGATGTCCGCAAACAGTCCGCTCACGGGCTTTTCCGCCTTTACGAACATCCTGCCGATGGGCTGTCTATTCTTCAAGCCGGAGGCATTTCTTGCTGCTCTTCCGAGTATGACTATCTCAAGGACCTCATCCATGTTCTGCTCGAGCTCCATATCTATCATGGACTCGTCAGCCTCAGGGAAGTCGCAGAGGTGGATGGACTCCTTGGCATCCTTGTCCACTGAGCGTACCATGTTCTGGTATATCTCCTCAGTCATGAACGGGATGAACGGAGCCGCACAGAGCGATACATTGAGCAGAGCTGTGTAGAGGGTCATGTAGGCATTTATCTTGTCCTGCTCCATGCCCTTTGCCCAGAAGCGCTCACGGCTGCGTCTTACATACCAGTTGCTGAGGTCATCCACAAATACCTCTATGGCCTTGCAGGCCTCGGGTATCTTATAGTCAGCCATGTTTCCGTCCACTGCCTTTATCATGGAGTTCATCTTGGAAAGTATCCATCTGTCCATGACGGTGAGCTTATCGTAGTCAAGGCTGTACTTTGTAGGATTAAAATCGTCTATATTTGCATAAAGTATATAGAAGGCATAGGTATTCCACAGAGTGCCCAGCACCTTCCTCTGGCCCTCGGTCACTGCCTTGCCGTAGAAACGGTTGGGGAGCCAGGGAGCCGAATTGGTATAGAAATACCATCTGATGGCATCTGCACCGAACTCTGCAAGGGCCTCCATGGGATCCACGGCATTGCCCTTGGACTTACTCATCTTCTGTCCGTTCTCGTCCTGAACATGTCCCAGCACGATGACATTTTCATAAGGGGCCTTGTTGAAGAGCAGGGTGGACTCTGCCAGCAGCGAATAGAACCAGCCTCTGGTCTGATCCACTGCCTCGGATATGAACTGGGCAGGGAATTCCTTCTCAAAAAGCTCCTTGTTTTCAAAGGGATAATGGTGCTGTGCAAAGGGCATGGCTCCTGAATCGAACCAGCAGTCGATGACCTCAGGCACCCTGTGCATCGGCTTTCCGCACTTCGGGCAGGTCACGGTGACCTCATCTATATAGGGCCTGTGAAGCTCTACGATGTCTCCCTCCCAGCCCTTGTCTCCTGCAGCCTTGAGCTTAGCAAGGACCTCGGCATAGTTCGGGCTCTTTTCCTTGAGCTCCGCATTTGAGCCTATGCACTCACGCTCTCCGCACTCACATTCCCAGATGGGGAGCGGTGTGCCCCAGTAACGGTTCCTCGAAAGGGCCCAGTCCTGAACATTGGCTATCCAGTCTCCGAAGCGTCCCTTACCTATGGACTCGGGCACCCAGTTGATGGTGTCATTGTTCCTGATGAGGTCGTCCCTTACGGCGCTCATCTTTATGTACCAGGATTCCCTTGCATAGTAAAGCAGCGGTGTTCCGCAGCGCCAGCAATGGGGATAGCTATGCTCAAATACCGGTGCCTCAAAGAGCTGCGTCCTCTCCTCAAGGTCCTTAAGTATCATCGGGTCGGCCTTCTTTACGAAGAGGCCCTTCCAAGGACCCTCTGCGGTCATATTGCCCTTCTCGTCCACGAGCTGAACGAAGGGAAGCTCATACTTCCTGCCGACACGGGCATCGTCCTCACCGAAAGCGGGAGCTATGTGTACGATACCGGTACCGTCATCCATGCTTACATAGCCGTCACATACCACGAAGAAGCCCTTCTTGTGCTGCTTCTCCGCAAGCTTGGCAGCATCGGGATAAAGGGGCTCGTACTCCCTGTGCTCAAGCTCAGAGCCCTTATAACTCTCAAGCACCTCATACTGACCCTCTCCCAGCACCTTATCGCAAAGGGCATGGGCAAGTATATAGGTATATCCATCCTTCAGGTCCTTTACCTTGACATACTCCTCCTCGGGATTTACGCAGAGGCCTACGTTGGAGGTAAGGGTCCAGGGGGTCGTGGTCCATGCAAGGAAGTAAAGGTCCTCGTCCTTGGCCTTGAATCTTACGATGGCAGAGCGCTCCTTTACTACCTTATAGCCCTGAGCTACCTCATGGGATGAAAGGGGAGTCCCGCAGCGGGGGCAATAGGGCACTATCTTGAAGCCCTTATAAAGGAGGCCCTTGTTCCATATCTCCTTAAGAGCCCACCACTCGGACTCGATATAATCATTGTAATAGGTCACATAGGGGTCCTCCATATCGGCCCAGAAGCCTACCTTGAAGGAGAAGTCCTCCCACATGCCCTTATATTTCCAGACATTGTCCTTACAAAGCTCAATAAAAGGAGCTATTCCGTATGACTCGATCTGATCCTTGCCATTGATGCCTATCTGCTTTTCTACCTCAAGCTCTACAGGCAGTCCATGTGTATCCCAGCCTGCCTTACGGGGCACCATCTTTCCCTTCATGGTCTGGTACCTCGGTATCAGGTCCTTGATACATCTGGTAAGTACGTGTCCTATATGGGGCTTGCCGTTTGCTGTCGGCGGTCCGTCATAGAACACATAGCTCGGGTCACCTTCATGCTCCTTGATGGATTTCTCGAAGATGTCGTTTGTTTTCCAGAAGTCCTCGACTTCTCTCTCACGTCCAACAAAGTCCATGGACGTGTCGACCTTTTGATATAAAGCCATTTTCATTCCTCCTCTGAAAATAGTCGCCCGTTTCCGGACGTTGCGCCTTCCATGCATTTCTTACATACGTGCGCAGTATTTTCTGATATTCGGGTCCC
>DVNS01000021.1 GCA_018714145.1 Candidatus Avilachnospira avistercoris | reverse complement strand
TGAGGCACTAAAATAGAGAAACGGCTTAGGGCTGTTTCTCTTTTTTTATGCAAATTGCTTATTTACGACTTAAACTATGGGGAGTAAGATGTCATTTATCGAAATTGTTTCTACAAAAATACTAAAATGCTGAAGCTGCAGTTTTGAGACTTCGCATTTTATATTTTTGCTCTATATAATTCCATTTGTTGAGGTGTAATGAATGAAGAACTCTAAGAAGAAATTGCTCCTCTGGCTGCTTCTTTGTGCGGCGCTTTTAGCGGCAGCCCTATCCTTCGGACTTCCCGGGGGAAAGGCGGAGTCCGTGCAGGAGGCCATGAGGGATGCGGTGCTTCACGATGTCAACAGGATAAGCCTCTTTGGCATAAAGGAGGTCAATCCGGCTGTCATATCGGCCTTTTCCGTAACAGGGATATTGCTTCTTTTGGCCCTTATCTTAAGGCTTTTTGTCATCCCTCGGTTTAAACTGATGCCGGGGAGGCTGCAGATGGTGCTGGAGACCCTTGTGGGGACCTTTTCCGGTATGGCTAAGTCCAACAGCCCCCACAGACATAAGGCCTTGGGTGTTTATCTATTTACAGCCGGTGTATATATATTTTCAAGCACCTTATTTGAGCTGTTCGGATTTCAGGCAGTGACGGTGGAGGGACATTCGATAGCGCTTCCGGCGCCCCTGTCGGATGTCAATGCGGCCATCGCCCTTGGATGTCTTTCTTATCTCTTTATCATGTTCGGCGGCATCCTTGCGGTGGGACCCTCGGGTATAGGCCGGGCCCTTAAGGAGTTTTCTCTCCCTATATCCATGAGCTTCCGTCTCTTTGGAGCGCTGCTTAGCGGACTTCTGGTCACGGAGCTTGTGTACTATTATATAACTCTCAGCTTTGTGCTGCCGGTCATAGTAGGAGTGCTGTTTACCCTGCTTCATGCCCTGATACAGAGCTATGTGCTGACTATGCTTACGGCCCTTTACTACGGAGAGGTGACAGAACCCAAGGAGCCGAAGGCTAAGGCTGCGGCAGGCTAAGCTGAGTTTACATACCACTTATATTATATTTTACCATCAACTATGATATCAGAAAGGAAATCTCAAATGAAATACTTTAAAAGGACCACAGCTATACTTCTTACACTTATGATGAGCATGTTATTTTTATTCCCTGCCTATGCAGAGGAGGCTGCTGCTTCTGATACTGCGGCAGCTGCCGAGGCCCAGCTCCTTGAGGAGGAGACGGCTGACTCCATAGTTCTTAGCGATACCGGAGCAAAGGCAGTAGCCTGCGGCATAGCCATCGGACTTGCAGCCATCGGCGGAACCATCGCCATGGGTATGGCTACCGGCAAGGCCTCTGACAGCATGGCCCGTCAGCCGGAGATACAGAGCAACATAAGGACCACGCTGATGCTGGGTCTGGTATTTATAGAGACGGCTATCATCTATGCGCTGCTCGTCGTTATCCTTATCATATTCGTGCTTTGATCGCTGCCAAATGTCATGGCCGGGATTTCCGGTACGTCAGAGAGGGTGGTTTCTTAAGGCCCGTATAGCATGGGCCATGGACGAAGGGCCAAAGTATAAAAGCATAAGATAAAATGCTTAAGGTCCTAAAGCCTTGAAAAGTCTCTCTGACGTCTGCAACTTAGATTAAAGGAGGTACTGATTTGAATATACCGCTTAATATAGACTGGCAGCAGATACTTCTGCACCTCTTCAATTTTGCCATACTTGCAGGGGGGCTTTATTTCCTGTTGTATAAGCCGGTGCTCAGCTTCATGGAGAAGCGGGAAGCCTATTATAAGGATATGGATGAGGCTGCCAAGAAGAAGCTTACGGAGGCTGAGGAGCTTAAGAAGGAATATGAGACCAAGCTTTCCGAGGCAAAGACCGAGATAGAAAATGAGCGCATAAAGGCCGCTCAGCAGAATGAGGCCGAGGCTAAGAAAGAGCTTACTGAAGCAAAGCAGCAGGCTGAGCGTATCGTAAGCGCTGCAAGGGCCGAGGCTGAGCGCATCGGGGAAAAGCAGCTCCATGACTCCCAGAAGGCAATGAAGGAGCTGGTGGCCGCCGCTGCTGAGAGGCTGATGCTTAAAAATGAGGATGAGGCCATAGACCTCTTCCTTGATAGTGTGGAGAAGCATCAGAAGCATGGAGAGGAGGCAGAGGGATGAGCGCCGCAGGCGACGGACATCTTAAGGCCGTACTCCTTTCCAAGGAGCCGCCCAATGATAAGCAGAAGGAGCGCTTTATACGCTTCCTGATGGAGACCTATAAAAGCGGAGACATCGAGCTTGTGTGGAAGCAGGACGAGAGCCTGCACGGAGGTCTTAAGCTCACCTGCGGCACGGATGTCTATGACTGGAGCAGAGAGGGCCTTGTACGGAAGTTCAAGGACTACCTGAGGGAGATACATCTCGGAGAGGGAGAGATCATTCCCCTTATGCAGGAGGCCATCGAGAACTTTGAGCCGGATTCCATGCCCGAGGAGATAGGCAGGGTCATCTCCGTGGGCGATGAGATAGCTCAGGTCAGCGGACTTGAGCACGTCTGTTACGGGGAGATACTGCGTTTTGCAAATGGCGTAAAGGGCATGGTTCAGGACCTGAAGCGGGACCGCATAGGCTGCGTGCTGTTCGGAGACACCTCCCTTATCAGCGAGGGCAGCGTGGTGCGCCGCACGGGAAGGACCGCCGGCATGCCTGTGGGAGAGGGCTTCCTTGGAAGGATAGTGGATGCCCTCGGACGTCCGGTGGACGGAAGGCCTGCCATCAAGGCTGAGGGCCAGCGTCCCATAGAGCTTCCAGCCCCCGGCATACTTGACCGTCAGCCCGTGGACACTCCGATGGAGACCGGACTTTTAGCCATAGATTCAATGTTCCCCATAGGACGGGGACAGCGTGAGCTCATAATCGGAGACCGTCAGACCGGAAAGACGGCCATAGCCGTAGACACCATACTTAATCAGAAGGGCAAGGATGTGGTCTGCATCTATGTGGCCATCGGACAGAAGACGAGCTCCGTGGCCCAGCTTGCGGAAAATCTTTCAAAGCGGGGAGCCATGGACTATACCATCATAGTCAGTGCTCCGGCTGGAGACCCGGCTTCCCTTCAGTATATAGCGCCTTATGCAGGCTGTGCGCTGGGCGAGTATTTTATGTATCAGGGCAGGGATGTGCTGATAGTTTATGATGACCTCTCGAAGCATGCCATAGCCTACAGGGCCCTGAGCCTGCTCCTTGAGCGTTCTCCCGGACGTGAGGCCTATCCCGGAGATGTATTTTATCTCCATTCAAGGCTGCTTGAGCGCTCAGCCCATCTTGCAGACAGGCTTGGAGGAGGCAGCATGACTGCCCTTCCCATAGTGGAGACTCAGGCCGGAGACGTGTCGGCCTATATCCCGACAAATATCATTTCCATAACCGATGGGCAGATATTCCTTGAGACGGACCTGTTCTTCTCGGGACAGAGACCGGCGGTCAATGTGGGACTTTCCGTATCCCGTGTGGGCGGCGATGCCCAGACCAAGGCCATGAAAAAGGCAGCAGGCACCATCAGGCTCGACCTCGCCCAGTACAGGGAGATGGAGGTATTTACCCAGTTTTCAAGCGACTTGGATGAGGCCACCAAGCGTCAGCTGACCTATGGTCAGGGACTCATGAGGCTGCTTCGCCAGCCCCAGTATCATCCGTTTACTGAGCTTTCCCAGATAATCATGCTTTGCTGTGCCGGAGCCCATATCATGGAGGATATAAGCCTAAGCAGGATAGACAGCTTCAGGGACGGCCTTATCAGATATATCAATGCTGAGCTTCCCGAGCTCTGCAGCCGCATAAGCGAAAGCCACGAGCTTCCTAAGGAGGATAAGGAGGAGCTCATAGAGGGTTGCCGCAGGTATCATGATATATTTTTAGGAAAGGAGCCTTAATTGGCAAGCACAAAGGAGATAAAGGACAGGATAGAAAGCGTTCGGGAGACCCAGAAGATAACCAACGCCATGTATCTGATATCTTCCACGAAGCTTCGTAAGGCGAGGGCGGATTTTGAGCAGACGAGGCCTTATTTTACTGCCCTCCGAAGCGAGATAAAGCGTATTTTCCGGACGGCAGGGGACGTGGACAGCAGGTATTTTTATCCTGAAAATGAGGACGAGAGCGACCACGGCGTCTATGCGGCCCTCGTCATCACGGCGGACAAGGGTCTTGCCGGAGCCTATAATCAGAATGTAATAAAGGAGACGGAGAGGCTTCTTTCGGAGCATCCCGAGACCAAGCTCTTCGTGGTGGGTGAGTACGGCAGGCATTATTTTGCCCAGCATAAGATACCAGTGGAGCGCAGCTTCCTTTATACTGCCCAGAACCCTACCATGGCGAGGGCGAGGGATATATGCTCCATACTTCTTGAGGGCTTCGATAGGGGAGAGTATTCAAAGATATTCGTCATATATACGGATATGCAGAACAGCATGCAGTCTGAGGCCCGCTCCACAAGGCTGCTTCCCTTCCACAGGAGCTACTTTGCCCTCACGGAGGCGGAGCAGGCAAGGAAGCAGAAGAGCTTTCATTTCGTGCCCTCGGTGACGGTGGTCCTTCAGAGCGTCATGCAGAGCTATATCTCGGGCTTCATCTACAGTGCCCTGATAGACAGCTTCTGCAGCGAGCAGAACGCCCGTATGACAGCCATGGATTCAGCCAATAAAAATGCGGACAAGCTGCTTTCGGAGCTGTCCCTTAAGTATAATCGTCAGCGTCAGGCGCAGATAACTCAGGAGATAACGGAGATATCCGCAGGAGCCAGAGCCCAGAGACAGACAAGAAAGAGGAAGGAGGGAGCCCTTTGACGGAAGGTATCATAGTAGAGATATCCGGTCCTGTAGTGGACGTGCAGTTTAAGACCGGTGAGCTTCCCAAGATAAAGGAGGAGCTGATAGTAGATACGGAAAATGGCCAGAAGGCCATGGAGGTAGCTCAGCATATCGGAGAGGGCGTGGTGCGCTGCATACTGTTTTCAGGCAGCGAGGGACTCTCAAGGGGCCTTAAGGTAAAGGCGCTGGGACATAGCATAGAGGTGCCGGTGGGAAGTGCCACTCTTGGCCGCATGTTCAATGTCTTCGGTGAGCCCATAGACGGCGGCGAGCCCATAGCGCCGGAGGTCAGGAGAAAGAGCATCTATAGGAAGGCTCCTGAGCTTTCGGACCAGTCGCCGGCGGTGGAGATACTTGAGACGGGCATCAAGGTCATAGACCTTCTGGAGCCCTATCCGAAGGGAGGCAAGATAGGCCTCTTCGGCGGTGCCGGCGTGGGCAAGACCGTGCTCATACAGGAGCTTATCCACAATGTAGCCACGGAGCACGGCGGATATTCCATATTTACCGGAGTCGGAGAGCGCAGCCGTGAGGGCAATGACCTCTGGCGGGAAATGAATGAGAGCGGAGTTTCTGAAAAGACTGCCCTCGTATTCGGACAGATGAATGAGGCTCCCGGCGTGAGGATGAGAGTGGCCCTTTCAGGCCTTACCATGGCGGAGTATTTCCGTGATGAGGAGCATCAGGACGTGCTTCTGTTTATCGACAATATCTTCCGTTTCGTGCAGGCGGGAAGCGAGGTATCCACGCTGCTGGGCCGTATGCCCTCAGCCGTAGGCTATCAGCCCACTCTTGCTCAGGAGATGGGAGAGCTTCAGGAGCGCATCACCTCCACGAAGGAGGGCTCCGTCACCTCGGTACAGGCGGTCTATGTGCCGGCGGACGACCTTACTGACCCGGCGACGGCGACCACCTTTACCTATCTTGATGCCACGACGGTGCTGAGCCGTAAGGTATCGGAGCAGGGCATATATCCTGCGGTGGATCCCCTTGAGTCCTCCTCCCGAATACTTGAGGCGGAGATAGTGGGAGAGGAGCACTATACCATAGCCAGAAGGGTACAGGAGACGCTGCAGAAGTACAGCGAGCTTCAGGATATCATAGCCATACTCGGCATGGAGGAGCTGTCCGACGAGGACAGGCTCACGGTGGCAAGGGCCCGTAAGATACAGCGCTTTTTGTCCCAGCCCATGTTCGTGGCTGAAAAATTTACCGGCATCGAGGGACGCTATGTGCCGGTGAAGGAGACCCTGAGGGGCTTTAAGGCCATACTGGACGGCGAGATGGATGAGTATCCGGAGGCGGCCTTCTACAATGTGGGAACCATAGACGAGGCCATTGAGAAGGCAAAGGGCCTGATGCAGGACTAAAGGCTGAAAGCTGAATCTTTGCCGGAATTTAATAAAAAACTTGGCGAAATCGAATCAGGCGCCATTAGAGACTGTGAGGACGGACTTTGCAGGAGAAAACAGATGAACACATTTAAAGCCGAGATAATGGCAGCAGACAGGGATTTTTACCACGGAGAATGTATCTCCATGGTCATTCCCACCATAGACGGGGAGGCAGGCATCATGGCCGGTCATGAGGACATGATATTTGCCATAGCCCCCGGCGTGCTGAGATTTAAGACCCCTGACGGAGGGGAGCAGAGGGCTGCCTCCTCCGCAGGTCTATGTAAGGTGGAAAAGGGAAATGTGCTCGTGCTGGTGGATGCCATAGAGAGGCCCGAGGAGATAGATATCAACAGGGCCAAGAGGGCAGCAGACGAGGCAAGGGAGGCCCTTCTTCAGAAGAAGAGCATCGAGGAATACAGGACAGCTCAGGCAAGTCTCGCCCGGGCCATCAATAGACTCAGGATAAGAAAGTCCATAAATTAAATAAAATATACTCTGTATGATCAGGCCTAAGGACTGGGAGTAAAGGAGCTTGGCGGATGTAGGCTGCCGAATGAAGCTTCTTCAGGCGGTCTTTAGGCTTGATCTTTATGATTTAGAGAAAAGTAACAGAAAGTTAAGCTTTAATTTAGCCAAGGCTTGACTAAACAGATGCAATTTTCCTATAAAAATGATATAATTACCTCACTTTGTGAGGCCTGAGCCGCTTTGCGGCTCTTACCATCTTGGAAACGGTGTTTATATTTATCATATCAGCGATCGGGGATCGCTCATATACCCGGCCGGTCGAAACAAATGCCGGCAGAGCTTGCGTTTGGCTTCTCCTGCGGCCGCGGCATAATGGCTTATGACTACAAACAGAAGGAATACAAACAGAAAACAGCAGAGCAGACGTAAAAGGCAGCGGGCCATGACCGATGCCTTTAAGCTTGTACTCGCACTTTTGCTTATCATAGCGGCGGCAGCGGTCGTCATATTCGTAAGGAAGGAGCTGGGCTCCCACGGCATCTTCGGAAATGAAGAGACCGAGGCCTCAGAAAGCCCGGAAGAGACCGGAGAGCTGATCATAGAGGAGGAGCCGGTACCGGGCTTCAATGAGGATGCGGACGGACGCATCTATTATCTTGATGAGGATGGCAAAAGGCTCAGCGATACCTGGCTCTCAGCGGAGCAGAGCCTTTACTATATAGATGCCGATGGCTATGTGCGCACCGAGGATATGAAGCAGAACGGCATGGGATTCAGTTTTGATGAGGACGGCGCCGTAAGCTCCATAGCCTATGACCCCAGATATGTGCCAACGGAGGAGGAGAGCGAGGAGGGTCTCTTCAGTCCGGTGCGGGACAGACGGGTCGTGGTCTGCTTAAGCGAGGAGGACAGGAGCGGCTCCTTCTACCTTATCAGATACAGGCGCACCACTGAGGACAATGCCCATGACCTTGGCGGAGACAATAAGCAATATGCCTCACCCTACAGCATGCAGATAGACGGAAATTATATCTATTATCTGCCCTATACCGACAGGGAGGAGCCTGAGGACAGCTATATCAATAAAAACCTTTACCGCATCCAGCTCGGAGCGACCATAAGGGAGCTCGTGGCCGAGGACGTGGAGGGCTATAAGGTCGTGGACGGGGATATATACTATCAGAAGTCAGGCAGGATATATATGACCCGAAACGCCGGAGAGGATACCACTGTTCCCGATTTTTCAGAGGTGGAGGACTTCCGGGTGGATATAAGCTCCGGAGACAAGGCCTTCCTCTATACCGGGGACGGAAGGCTGGTAGCCATGGCCTCCGAGGAGTTCAAGGCAGGAAACTTCCGCTATGAGCTTTCTGCCGATGGAGAGATACTCTCAGTCAAGGAAAAGACCACGGTCAATACCGGCGGCTATACCTACAGCATAGAGGGGGACGAGGCCTTTGGAAAATCCATATCGAGGGTGGCTCGTACCTCAGATGCAGACGGAAAGAAGGAGATAATTTCCGCCGAATTTGATGGAAGCTGCGGAAATGTCCACTATGACTTTGACTCAGGCTATATGTACGCCGAGTATACGGACGGCGAAGGAAAAAGCCGAATACTAAAGATAAGCAAGGACGGAGATGTGGACTATCTCCTCGATGACGGCGGAGATGCCAAGCTTAAACTCTATGCCCTTCAGGACAATAGGGCCGTATGCAGGGCAGAGTCCTCAGACGGCAGCGTAAGCTTCGTGGAGTTAAGGCTCAGGGCTTCAGTGCCCATGGCTCTTGCCGTGGAGCCGGAGGAGCTGGAGGCCATAGATGAGCCGGTGGATATCGGAGAAAGCAGTGAGTTCGCTGCTCCGGAGGAGCCCACTCAGCAGGCGACGGAGCCTACGGAGGGCCTTCAGAATATAGAAGCACCCACCTCCCTCAGTAAGGATACGCCGGTCGCCCCTCAGGGACCGGGAGCTGGCCTGAGTGCTCCCTCGGGAGAAGGCAGCGATATCACGAGCCTTGGGCCCGGAGGCTCGGCAGTGGGGGCACCGCCGGGATAAGATGATGAAATCAGGAAAGATATATTGTATAATGGGTAAGTCAGCCTCCGGCAAGGATACGGTCTATCGGGAGCTCAGGAGGCTTATGCCTGAGCTTAAGAGCTACGTCATGTACTCTACAAGGCCCATGAGGGAGGGAGAGCAGGACGGAGTGACCTATCACTTTGTAAGTGAGGAGGAGCTATCTGAGCTTGAGCAGGAAGGAAGGGTCATCGAAAAGAGGGTCTACCATACGGTCCTTGGACCGTGGTACTATGCCACGGTGGATGACGGACAGCTTTCCGGAGATGAGGATATACTGATGCTCACCACGCCTGAGGGCTATATGGGCCTTCGGAGCTGGTTCGGCGATGATAGACTTCGGGATATCTATATCGAGATACCCGACGGCGAGAGGCTGCTTCGGGCGGTCAAAAGGGAGATGCAGGAGCGGGAACCCCACTATGCGGAGGTCTGCCGGCGCTTCCTTTCGGACTGTGAGGACTTTTCTGAGGAGAAGCTTTTCGAGGCAGGCATCAGTCACAGATATGAAAATCTGGAGCTTGAAGCCTGCGTCAGGGCCATAGCAGAGGATATAAAAAAGGCAAAGGATAGATAGAGGTGCATGACAGGATTTAAGGATATCATAGGCAACGAGCTTATAAAGGAACAGCTTTCCGATGCGATAGAGCATGGGAGGCTTTCCCATGCTTATCTTTTATCCGGAGATGAGGGCATGGGAAAGAAGAAGTTTGCCGAGTCCCTCTGTCTGGAGCTGTTTTGTGACAGTCCTGATGAGCATGGGGCCTGCCTTAGCTGCCCCTCCTGTAAAAAGGTGCTTTCAGGCAATCATCCGGACGTGATATGGCTTAAGAGCGATAAGCCGGACCTTATCAAGGTGGACGAGATACGGGAGCAGATAGTAGATACGGCTCAGATAAAGCCATTTTTAGGGAAGTTTAAGGTCTATATCATACCGGACTGCGAGCGCATGAACCAGCAGGCTCAAAATGCCCTCCTTAAGATACTGGAGGAGCCGCCGGAGTATATGCTCATACTTTTGCTCTGCGGAGATGAGACGGCCATGCTTGAGACCATACTTTCAAGGGTGGTGAGGATAAAGCTCAAGCCCCGCACCGATGCCATGGTCAAGGACCACCTCCGGAAGCTCTTTCCCGAGGCCGAGGACAGCAGGATAGACCTTGCGGTGGCGTTTTCAAGGGGAAATCCCGGAAAGGCGGAAAAGCTGCTTTCGGGAGAGGAATTTTCAGAATGGTATATAGAGACCGTGTCCATCTGCAGGAATATCAAGAAGATGGATTCAGGGCGCATTGCCATGGAGGCAGCGAAGCTCACCTCCTCCTACGACGACCTTTCGGGCATACTCGAGCTCATGCAGCTCTGGTATCGGGACCTGATGATGTTTAAGGTGACGAAGGATATAGGCGGATTATTATACAGGGACGAGCGCAAGGCTATGATGGAGCTGGCTCCGATATGCTCCTACGAGGGCGTGGAGGCCATCATGGAGGCCATAGAGACCTGCCGCATAAGGCTTAAAGCCAATGTCAATCCGGAGCTTGCCATGGAGCTTTTATTGCTTAAGATGAAGGAGAATTGATGGCGAAGGTTATAGGAGTTAGATTCAGATATGCCGGCAAGATATATGATTTTGATGCCGGAGATAAGGATATAAAGAAGGGGATGCACGTCATCGTAGAGACCGCAAGGGGCGTGGAATACGGTGAGGTGGCGACGGAGCCCAGAGAGATGGAGGGCGGCCGCAGCGGAAAGCCCCTTAAGGAGGTCATCCGCATAGCGACAGAGGAGGACGACCTTCACGAAAAGGAAAATACCGAACGGGAAAAGGAAGCCTTTAAGATATGTCAGGAGTGCATACAGAAGCACGGCCTTGAGATGAAGCTCATAGGCAGTGAATATACCTTTGACAACACGAAGCTGCTGTTTTATTTCACTGCCGACGGCAGGGTGGATTTCCGTGAGCTGGTAAAGGACCTTGCAGGTATCTTCAGGACGAGGATAGAGCTTCGTCAGGTGGGTGTAAGGGACGAGACCAAGATACTCGGAGGCCTCGGGGTCTGCGGACGGACCCTGTGCTGCCACAGCTATCTGAGCGATTTCGTGCCCGTATCCATAAAGATGGCAAAGGAGCAGAACCTGTCCCTTAATCCAGTCAAGATATCCGGAGTCTGCGGAAGGCTGATGTGCTGCCTTAAAAATGAGGAAGAGGTCTATGAGGAGCTAAACCGCAGTCTGCCCTATGTGGGAGACTATGTGGAGACCAAGGACGGCCTTAGGGGAGAGGTGAACTCGGTCAATATCCTTAAACAGCTCGTGAAGGTCATCGTGGCGCTTCCCAATGACGAGAAGGAGATAAGGGAGTATCGCTCCGATGAGCTCAGGGTAAGGAGCAGCAGGAAGAGGCAAAAGGGCGGAAAAAAGGACAATAAGGCCGATTCCGAGGAGAAGGAGCTTCAGAAGCTTGAGAGCCTTGAAAAGGGCGAGAAGCAGAAATCAAAGCTGAACGATTGAGGATAATGATAGAATTCAAAAATGAGGTCCCGCTTCTTAAGGGAGAACGCATAGATGACCTTGAGCGCAACGGCTACGGCATCATTCAGAAAGAGGGCGGCTTTTGCTTCGGCATGGATGCGGTGCTGCTGTCAGGTTTTGCAAGGGTACCCAAGGGAGGCCTTATGGCGGACCTTGGCACAGGTACAGGCATCATCCCGATACTCCTTAGGGCAAAGACCGGGGCCAAAAAGCTCTACGGCCTTGAGATACAGCCTGAGGTGGCGGACATGGCAAGGCGGAGCTGCGAGCTTAACGGCATCTCCGGGGAGGTCGAGATAATCACCGGAGACATACGGGAGTATAAGGAGGTATTTGCAGGACGGCTTCAGCGCTTTGATACGGTGACCTCAAATCCGCCTTACATGAAGATAGGGAGCGGCATACTGAATCCCTTGGATACAAAGACGGTCTCCCGGCATGAGCTTTTATGCAGCCTCAGGGACGTATGCACTGCGGCATCGGCACTGCTTAAGAGCGGAGGGCATTTTTATATGGTACACAGGCCCCTCAGGCTCTCGGAGATATTTGCAGAGCTGAGAGAGGCTAAACTCGAGCCGAAAAGGATAAAATTCGTCCACCCCTATGCGGACAGGGAGGCGAATATGGTGCTTATAGATGCAGCAAAGGGAGGAAGGCCCGAGTGCCGGGTGGAAAAGCCGCTCATCATATTTGATAAAGAGGGCAGCTATACGAAGGAGATAACCGAGATATACGGGTATTAAAGCGCTATACTATTCGTAAACAAAGCTTACTCATGCCCCGACCGGCCGAAACAAATGCTCACAAGTTCGCGCTTGTTTCGCTTACGGTCGTGGTATAATATCCGCACAAGGTGCGGATAAGGCTGCCCTGCAGCCTTCAGCGTTCTCTGAACGCTGGTTATACTATTCGTAAGCAAAGCTTACTCATACCAGTCTCGGGAAGTAAATGACACCTTCGGTGTCGCTTCCTTCCCTTGCAGACATGGTATAATCAACTAAACGGGGTATTAAACGTCAAGCAAAAAATGGGGAGGGTAAAATTATGTCGATAACTAAAAGGTCTATCGGAAGCACCAAGGGGGGACAGGAAGTCACATTTTATGAGATGAAAAATAAAAATGGACTGACTGCCACAGTCACGGATCTGGGAGCCGCGTGGGTAGGACTTACGGCTCCGGATAAGGACGGAGTATTTAAGGACGTGCTCCTCGGATATGATGATCCGGACACGCTTTATGAAAATCCGGGCTGCATGGGCTCCATCGTGGGACGTAACGCCAACCGCATAGGCGGCGCAAGCTTTACGCTCAACGGCAAGGTCTATGAGCTTTCAAAAAACAACAACGGCAATAACCTGCACAGCGGACCCGATATGCTTCAGAAGAGGCATTTTGAGGCAAGAGAGGGCAGCATAAGCGGAGCGGATTTCGTCATCTTCAAGATGGAGAGCCCCAACGGGGATCAGGGATATCCGGGCACGCTCCTGATAGAGATAGTCTATACCTTTACGGATTTCAATGACCTCATCATCGAATATAAGCTCAGGGCCGGCTCAGAGGATACCATAGCCAACTTTACCTGCCATCCCTACTTCAATCTGGCAGGCCATGACAGCGGAGACATGCTGGATCAGGAGCTCTGGATAGATGCGGCGGATATCTGTGAGATAGATGATAACTGCCTCACCACCGGAAAGCTCATGCCGGTCAAAAACACACCCTTTGATTTCAGGAGCCCCAAGGCCATAGGCAGGGATATAGCAGTAAGCAGCCAGCAGCTTAAAAATGCCGGCGGCGGATATGACCACAACTTCTGCCTTGATCACCGGCTTGGCAGGATGAAGCTTGCGGCCTCTGCAAGGGACCCGAAGAGCGGAAGGTACATGGAGGTATACACCGGCATGCCGGGCATACAGCTTTATACGGCAAATTCTATGGATGAAAATGTCACCGCCAAGGGAGGAGCACATTATAAAAAGTACGGAGGCTTCGCCCTTGAGACCCAGTTCTATCCCAACGCCATCAACAACGGAGACTGGGAGCAGCCTGTGATATTTGCAGATGAGATAAAGTATTTCCTGACTACATATAAATTCGGAGTAAAAGCATGAAAAAGGGAGCAAAGGCGGCCTTCATAGGCGCCGGAAACATGGCATCGGCCATCATAGGCGGCATAGCGAAGAAAAGGCTTATCGAGCCTGAGGATATGTGGGCATCAAATCCTACGGAGCCGAAGCTTGAGCGGCTTCATGAGACCTATGGCATCAGCACCACCACTGACAACAGGGAGGCTGCGGCCCATGCGGAGGATTTTCTGTTCCTCTGCGTAAAGCCCATTTTCCTTAAGGAGGTCATAGAGGAGATAAGGGACGTGGTGCCTGAGAGCGCCGTCATCATATCCGTGGCCGCAGGCAAGAGCCTTGACTTTATAGGCGAATGCTTTGGCGGCAGCAGGAAGCTGATACGCATCATGCCAAATACACCGGCTCTTATAGGCGAGGGCTGCACTGCCGTAAGCTTGGGTGCGGAGGCAGCAAAGCCGGAGCACAGTGACAAGGTCGAGGACGCCTTTGAGCTCATTCAGAGCTTCGGAGAGGCCCTTGAGATACCCGAGAGGCTCATAGATGTGGCAGGACAGATAGGCGGTGCGTCACCGGCTTGGCTTTGCCTTGCGCTTGAGGGCATGGCGGACGGAGCCGTGGCCGTGGGCATGTCGAGGGACATGGCATACAAATTTGCAGCAGCAGCCATGGCAGGCACCGGCAAGCTTGCACTTAAGACCGGCAGCCACCCGGGCAGTCTTAAGGATATGGTGACCTCTCCCGGCGGTACCACGATACAGGGCGTAAGGGTCCTTGAGGAAAGGGCCGTAAGGGGAGCCTTCATGGACGCAGTCATTGCCTCCTATGAAAAGTCCAATAAAATGTAAATGAAAGGGCCGAAAAGGCCAAAGCTCATGTAAATAAAACGGGGCCAAGGAAGGGATATGTGATCAGTAAATAGGATAATGGACCTCCTTTGGCCCTATAATTTTATAAAAGTATGGATAATGAAATAAAAGCCAAAGACATAAGCATATCTGACGTGGCGAGGGGCTCAGCAGGACCGGACTTGGGAAAGCTTTATATAGTTGCCACGCCCATAGGAAATCTTGGGGATATGAGCTACAGGGCGGTGGAGACACTGAAAAATGTCTCTCTTATTGCCGCTGAGGATACGAGGAATTCCATCAAGCTCTTAAATCATTTTGAGATAAGGACGCCCATGACGAGCTATCATGAGCACAACAAATACGAAAAGGCCGAGGAGCTTATAGGAAGATTTAGGGCCGGCATGGACATAGCCATCATCACTGATGCAGGGACTCCCTGCATATCCGACCCCGGGGAGGTTCTTATAAGGCGCTGCAGAGAGGAGGGCATAAAGGTCACCGGAGTACCCGGAGCCTGTGCCGCCATCAATGCCCTGACCCTTTCGGGATTCTCATCGAGACCCTTTTTATTTTTGGGCTTCCTTCCGCAGAAGAAGCAGAAAAAGGACAGGCAGGCCATGCTCTCCCGCATAGCCGTGGAGACTGCCACCATGATAATGTACGAGGCGCCCCACCATCTTAAGGACACCCTAAAGGCCCTTTCCGAGGTGCTGGGACCTGAACGAAGGGTATGTCTTTGCCGTGAGATGACGAAAAGATACGAGGAAGTGCTCATACTCAGTCTTTCGGAGGCCATGGAGCTTGAGCCAAGGGGCGAATATGTGCTGGTGATAGAGGGCCGAAATACTAAGGAAGCCTCCTTCGGTGCTGGCGCTTGGAGTTCTGCTTCCGGAGGAGCAGGGGCCCCGGGTTCTTTGACCGGAGTGGGCATAGGGCCCTATGGGCAGCAGTTCTCGGGCAGGGAAGTAGGAGCTCCTCTTGCCATGGGGACGGATATCTTCGTAGATGGAGCAGCTTTAGGCAGCGGAGCCGAGCTCAGCATAGAAGAGCAGGTAAAGCTATTGATGGAAAGGGGCCTTTCGGAAAAGGAGGCCATCAAGGAGACCGCCGTGCGGCGAAGCATCCCCAAAAGGGAGGTCTACCGTGCTTGGCATGGGATAGGGTAAAGTAATGAAATAAAGGGCAGAGCCAAGGCGGCTCTGCCCTTTTCTGCCTGCAGCGGCAGTATTTATTTTCCTTATAGACATAGCATAAAGTTTTTTGTTAAAAATGTCTCCAGCGCATTTTTCGCTGTAAAAAACGTCCTCTGACACATTTTTTCGTTGTAAAAAGTGTGCTATCATACAAATATTCGGTGTAAAAATGTTGCAGACCTTTATTCTGAAAAGTTAAGAGGAAATCTGATTAGGATAAGCTATGGATGAATTTATAAGATATCGATTGAATGTTTATGGCAGGGTGCAGGGCGTGGGCTTTCGCTGGTTCGTTTATCGCCATGCAGTGGACCGGCATCTCACCGGCTATGCAAAGAATGAATGGGACGGCTCAGTTACGGTGGAGCTTCAGGGAAGGCCAAATGATATCGAGGCCGTGATAGCAGCCCTCTATAAGGGCAACTATGTAATATCTGTAGAGCATATAGACATGGAAAAAATACCTACCGATACGCATGAGATGGAGTTTATAATGTGCTGATATTGAGGGAAAAATGAAATTTTTGTGGAAATTAATACAAAGAATTACAAGAGAAGAAGACTGTTTGGTCCTGATGGAGC
>DVNS01000020.1 GCA_018714145.1 Candidatus Avilachnospira avistercoris | reverse complement strand
ATACCTTGCCGGGGTATCCGTATCTACGGTATCTCGGGTCATAAACAGTCAGAATACAAAATGTGCATCCAGAGAGGTTCAGGACCGTATATGGGAGGCGGTCAGATATCTCGGATACACACCCAATCCCTATGCCCAAAATCTGAAGCGTAAGGATATAGAAAATTCGCACTCTTTTCATGACTCCATTGCCTATGCCTATTCCTCCGGAAGGAATAAGGACTATCATGACTGGGAGCTCCTGTATCTCATAGAGCAGGAAATCATGTCCCACCATTATTCCGCCCGCCCCCTTGATCCCAATGCCAGCGAAATCCCCGGTGAACGGCGGGAGTCAGGCATCATACTTATCGGCAACAGCTTCAGCTATCCCCTTTCCCATTATCAGTCCCTTTATAAAAATGTGGTATGTATAGCTGAAGCCCATGTGGATTTTGCCTGCGACCTTATATTGATGGACAGAAAAAAGGCCATACTCAGTGCTTATGACTATCTTTGTTCCCTTGGTCACCAGCACATAGCCTTTGTGGGGAAAAAGGATGCCCTGCTAAATATAAAAAGCAAGGGCAAAAAGCTTCAGAACTCCATGGAAGCTATATCCTGCGGCTCAGCTATAAGTGACGGCTTCAGCCTCGGCCTCGAGCTCAGCAGAAATCCGCTTAAGCTCAGTGCCCTGATATGTGAAAGCAGTACCGCAGCCTGCGGTATCACGCAGGCCTTCTGCGAAAGCGGCATCAGCATACCGGAGGATATCTCAGTCGTTTGTCTTGACAGCGGGAAAAGGATATCCAGTTCATCCATATCCATACCCATAAGCTCTTTTTCATACAACAAATATGATATAAGCCGTACTGCGGCAGATCTGCTCATAGACCGTATCAGCCACAGGCACAATATCCCTGTTACCTACAGTCCTGAGTGTATCTTCGAAGACAACAAAAGCTGCAGTATATGCCGCTCTAAGGAATGACCATGTTTGGAATAAAGGATATAGCAAAACTGGCGGGGACCTCGCCTGCCACCGTATCAAGGATACTGAATGACCCTGAACACAGATGCTCCTCTCCGGAGCTTCGCGACAGGGTTCTTTCCATAGCAAAGGAAAATAATTACTCCCTGAACAGCGATGCAAGACGTCTCAGGAAGGGTGCTTCCTTTTCGATCCAGCAGAAAAAGGTTTGCTGCTTTTTGGCCCGTACCCAAAACAATATCTCAAAGGGAGATCAGTTCTTCAGCAATCTGGCAAGGATCATTGAGCAGGAGGCCCTGAAACGGGGCTGCAAGCTCGGCTTTTCCTTCAACGCTTCCCAGTATGAGGAGCTTCTGAACAATGCCTCCATAGACCCGGAAGGCACCGGTCTCATAATCCTTGGAAGGCCAAGGAATTCGGAAATGATACCCAAGCTTGAGCAGCTTTATCGTTATACCGTTTTTGTAGGGCTTCAGCAGTTCAGTGATTCCATAGATCAGGTCCTGTCTGACGCAAGGGGTGCCGCTTCCACAGCCCTTGAGTATCTTTATGACCTTGGTCACAGAAGCATAGCCTATATAGGTGAAACAAAGAGGGAGCAGCGTTATAACGGCTACATTGAATTCCTTGAAAAAAAGAATATCAGGATATCCGAGGATCTCATCATCGAGATACCATATCAAAATTATGACAGCGGATATAAGGGGGCTTACGAGCTTTTTTCTCATAATGTCAGGCCCAGCGCCGTATTTTGTGCCAATGATATCACCGCCTTTGGCGTCATAAATGCCTTCCGTGAGCTGAATTTACGCATACCCGAGGATATATCCGTCATCTCCGTAGACAATGTGGATCTGGCTCAGTTCACAAAGCCCATGCTTACAACAGTCCAGATACCAAAGGAGGAGCTGGGACACTTTGCCGTAGATCTGCTGCTTTCCAAAATGTCTGGCAGACTGCAAAGTCATATGACCATCAGCCTGCCATGCCAGCTGGTTATAAGAGACAGCTGCCGCAGATTGACCGAAAGGTAAGATGCTTGCAGCCATTAGGAAGCGGTCTTCGGCCATCCGTCCCCTATGATATCAGCTTATATGCACATGACAAGACCCATGGAGCCCTTACCTCCATGGGTCTTGATTGCACAGCATTATCCTAAAGGCGGCCCTAAGGCGCATAGCAGCTTGCAGTTATAAAACGCCAATCTCAAGGGCAGTCTCAGTGTCATTTCCATAGCATACTGCAAATATACCTGTGCCCTCCTCCAGGAGGAGCCTGCCGTCCTTATATGGTATGGCCTTATGGCTTCCAAAGACTGCGCTTTTAGTAAAAGCGGCCATATCCTCTTCTTTAACTTTGTAGCTCCTTCTGTCAGGAAAGACATGCTCCATATCAGTAAGTATGTCTGATACTACCCTCTCATCTCCCCTTTTTGTCATGAGGAGCCCGCATACGGAATCCATGATATTAAGGAGGCAGATGCCCTCTTTTTTTCCAGTCAGACAGGCATTTATCTCTTCTGTAAGGTCCCTTGCCTCGTTCCGCTTTAAGCTTAGATCTATAGATACGGTCATGCCTCTTCCTCCTCTACTATCACTATTTTGCTTCCCTTAAGGGTGCTCATGTCAGGTCTGGCCCAGATGGAGGTTATCTCTGATGCGGTAAATGAACCGCTGGAGCCGTCCCTGAAATAATGGCCTCCCCAGAGCTCACATAAATGGGACGCAAGAAGATCTCCGGGAAGATGATTGAAGAAGGTCCCAAGCTCAGGGAATTCCTTATCTGCCTTGGGGAGTTCAATATATCTCATGTCCGAAGGAAGTCCAAAGCTCTCCTTAGGCCCGTCTCCGATAAAGAGCACCTCTCTTCCGGCAGAAAGAGCCATTCTTGCCGCCTCGGCTATGCTCTCCTTATCTGCCCTGTCCTCTTCCCCATAAAATACCGTCATGATACGCTCAGGATTCTTATAATAAATGCTGGTATTTCGGAAGTCTATGCTGTTTGACCATACGGCATAGCGTCCCGAGGTCTCTATCACCTTAGCCGGCAGGAAAAATGCTGAGGAATACTGATAGCCGTCACCCACGCCTTCGAATATATCTATCTTGTCCTTGACTTCAAGAGCCAGTTCAAACATCTCATCATCAAAACCATCCACAAGCTTTGCATATTCATCCGCGAGCCTTATTATCTCGTCTGCCATATGCTTTACCGTGCCCTCAGGCCTGAGCCCCTTTACCTCACTCATATAAGCAAGGGTAAGGGCAGTTCCCACAAGGGTACCAAAGTAATCCCTGCATCCGGGATGAGTATCAGGATTGACCGGGTCATAGACATTCAGTATAAATTCTGCTGCATGGCCCACGGGAGTATCCGGGCTGTTGGTAACATCCAGAGTGTGTATGCCAAGCTTCTCGGCTCTCTTGAGACATTCCACCACCCTTGCGGGAAAGCCCCATACGCTGAGGCCTATCAAAAGGGTCTGTCTGCCGATATCAGGGTCGTCATTAGTTGCGGCAAGGGACATATAGCGTCCCACATTGAGGGGTGTATCCGCATATACCTTTGCAGAAAATCCCCCAAGAAGCTTTTCCGCTATGGGCTTAAGTATGCGGGCTGCCGCGATGCAGTCTCCGCTTCCAGTGATATAAATATGCCTTATCTCCTTCAGCACCTCATCCGGAGGAAATGAAGCCTCGCTCTTTCCTTTATAAAAGCCTTCTATCTGCTCCCTTGCTATACCGGGATAGCTGAGCACCTGACGACGTAATTTTGAATCAAGGTCCTGCTTAACCATATTTTCCTCCTTATGCTTCGTAAACAGCCACTTTTAAGTCTCTCGGCCTAGGCCCGTCAAATTCCGTATAAATGATACCCTGTCCGTCCGAAAGCAGCAGTCTGCCGCTCCTTACCGGTATGTCTATCTGGGTCCCGGCTATGAAGCTCTTTGTATGGCCTGCTGCGTCGGAGGCCGTCTCCCTGTGCTTAAAGTCCGCCCTTGTGGGTATCAGTCTCTCTATATCCTCCCAGATATCTTCTCTTACCGCCTTGTCTCTGGGAGCCAAAACAACTCCTGCCGTAGCTGCCTGTACGGTCACATGGCAGTAGCCCTCCTTTATTCCGCTTTCCTCCACGATCTTGGCTGTCCTCTCTGTCAGGTCAGTCATCTCTCCATAGCAGGTCACAAAGCTTATTGATTTAAAATAAAGCTCCTTGGGTACGATGGACACATGGACGCTCCGCTTCATCGCCCCATCAAATTCCATAAGCAGTATGGTCTGCGAATGTCCCAATACAAGCTTACCATCCTTTATGATAAGGCTCCTGCAGGCTCCGGATATTGAAGCCCTGCTCCGTCCTGCCGAAGCAAAGGGGCTGTAAGGGCACTCATATGAAAGCCTCGGAGGAAACTTAGCCTTAAGGTCTCTTACCGCATCATCTATGCCCTTAGGGTCCCATGAAGAGGTTATGGCCAATGCCGCCGTATCAGAGCCAGTGGATATCACACATATACCATCACTTACTCCGCTTTCCCTGACGCAAGCCTTTACCTCATCATCTATCACATACCAGCCATCCTTTTTTGTATCTATATCAAATCTCTTCTGCATACTTAGCTCCTTTTATCAACTGCAAGTACTGCCGGAATAAATGAGGCGAATGTACTAAACCATCTCTTTCCCTTAGGAGGCTCGGGTATCCTTAAGCATCTGGTCCCCTCTAAAAACTCCTCCGGCTCAGCATCCGTCACAAAAAGATAAGGACGCTCCAGCTTATGCACACAGCCCATGGTCTCTATGATACGGGAAAATGAGGGCTGGTCCTTAAAGCCCAGCATTATGGTGCAAAGATTGAACCTGTCCTCCATCCAATAATTGACATGGCACCACTCCTCACTGTCATTGACAGTAAATCTGTAGCCCTGCTTTCTGGCACCTATAACTCCGCAGGCTTCCGCTGTACCCTTTGCCTCAGCATCAGCGATATAGTCAAAACAGCTGTTGTCTCCGCACATGGCTGCAAAGTCTTCCGCAGCCTCTGCGTACTCGCTGATATGGTCTCTTATGGAAGCTATATAGCTAAGCATCCCCTCCTTTACAGCCCTTACGTCAAGCTCTGAGACCGTACCTCTTACCCTGCCTATGCGGTATGCGAGGGCGCAAAGAGCTATGACCATGCCCAAAAAGGCCTTTGCCATATAAAGCCTGTCTTCCTTATCAAGTCCAAGATAAAGAACATTGTTGGCTATGGCCTCTTGCTTTGAGCTTTTTCCCGCACATATAAGCAGGCTGTTTGCTCCCACCTTATTTACTATCTTTAAGGTCTCCTCGCAGTCTTTATCATCTTCACTTTCGGAAGCAAGCAGAACCAAGGGGGTGCGGGGTTCTCCTATGCCCATGGCCTCAACATTATTGAAATAATTGAATTCTGCCTGATCCATGATCTCGGTCCCGAAAAAGATATCGCAATTTGCCTGAAATACCGGAAATGCCGAAACAGCTGCCGCATGTCCAAGGCCATTGCCGCTTAAGATGATCTTCCTTGCATCAAAGCACTCCTGCATGCTGAGGCTGTCAATAAGCCTGTCCTTCATCCAGAGCTCTTCAATACATCCCCTGCAAAAGTCTTCATAATCATTGAAAAGAGCTATGGCATCTTTCTCCCTTTCCTTGTTCATAAAACCTCCTAAAATTCATCTGCTGCTATACTTCTTATTTGCACTTATTTCCGCCGACTCTTCTTATGGAATAAGCTGCCGTATATACTTCTCTAAAGCTATTGTATCAATTAAAAATCAAAAATCACTTTTTTTTACGCAAACCTTTTCACGAAATTTTTTTTACCTCCCCTAAACAAAGGCTTTTTTACATCGGATGAAAACGATTGCTCAACATTTTCCCTTTTTACCAAAATCCTAAGATAAAATTAGAGCAAATAAAAAAGACAGGCGGTGAAAAATCATGAAATTAGATTTTGAATACGGACAGGGTCTTATGAGCGCTGAGCTCCCTGACAATACTGATATCTTCATCCCCGGCGAGACCGTACCGGATCCGCCGTGCCTCCCTCAGGACTGGCAAAGCCTCTATGATGCCACTCTCGAAAGCATCAGGAACCCCATAGGCATGCCGGCTCTATCAAAGCTTGCCCATAAGGGAAGCACGGTAGTATTTGTTATCCCCGATATCGTAAAGGGAGGAAATCAGCCTACGAGCCACAGAAAGGTAGCCATAAAGGCCTGCCTTGATGAGCTTTACAGCGTAGGAGTGGAGAAAAAGGATATACTCCTCCTGTTCTCCAACGGACTTCACCCCAGAGCTACGGTTCCCGAGATGAAGACCATCCTTGGAGAGGAGCTCTTCAACGAGTTCTATCCTTCCGAACAGATCACAAGCCATGATTCCGAGGATTATGACCACCTTGTGGATCTGGGCTATACCTCCCATGGCGATCATGTAATCATGAACAAATATGTATATGATGCCGACATCGCCATCCTCATCGGACATACCCAAGGCAATCCCTATGGCGGATATTCGGGAGGATATAAGCATTGTGCTACCGGCATAACCCACTGGCGCAGCATCAGTGCCCATCACGTTCCCGATGTCATGCATCGTCCAGATTTCGTGCCTGTATCCACTCACAGTGAAATGAGGAACAAATTTGATCAGCAGGGCATGTTTATGGAAGAAAAGATGGGAAAGAAGTTCTTCTGCTGTGATGCAGTGCTTGACAGCAAATCCCGTCAGATAGCCATCTTCTCCGGCTACGCAAAGGAGATGCAGCCCATAAGCTGGGAGGTAGCTGACAAGCGTACCTATGTGCACTGGGCTGAGAAAAAGTACGATATAGTCGTATTCGGTATGCCGACTAATTTCCACTATGGAAACGGCATGGGCACAAATCCCATACAGATGATGCAGGCCCTGTCCGCTCAGGTCATCCGTCATAAGCGCGTGCTTTCCGACAAATGCGTATTTATAGTTTCATCTATATGCGACGGCTGGTTCCATGATGAGCGCTGGCCTTACCTCCGTGAGCTTTATAACATGTTCCAGCACGATTATATGCAGATACTCCCTGATATGAACCGTTACGGCGAGTATTTTGCAACCAATCAGGAGTACATACGCAAGTACAGATTTGCAAACGCCTTCCACCCGTTCCATGGCTTCTCCATGATGAGCTGCGGTCATATCGCCGAGGAAAATACCAGCGCCATATATATCGTAGGAGCAAGGGAGCCCGGTATAGCAAGGGGAATGGGGCTCAAGACAAGGGCGACCTTTGAGGAGGCTCTTAAAGATGCGGAAAAGAAATTTACCGGTCCTAACCCCAACATACTTGCACTTCCCAAGGCGTTTACCACTACTGCCGTGCACCTCTGCATGAAGGATCCGAGTCAGAACAGCCATTTTCGTGACGGAGTTTCTTCCCACCCCTGCGGCTGCTGATACAGGCCTCTGATAAACAGAAAGGAAAAACTATGGCATATATCTTCCTTAATCTTAAACGTTTTGACATTTCTCCCGAAAAGGGCGGAGTAAACAGCCTCTGCCCCATCGGGGACTGGGCCTCAACTATCGTCAACGGGACCAGCTCCATCAAGGACTATCCCGACGATACCTTTGCCGCCTTTTTCCCTGAGGCTCATCTCATGAATGCAGCCAGGGCAAAGGCAGAGTCCGGCAGCCCCCTAGCCATAGGCTGCCAGGGCTGCTTTACCGAAGATACGGCAAAGGGCGGAAGCTTTGGAGCCTTCACCTCTCTTCTTACTGCCAATGCAGCCTCTGAGCTTGGAGCCTCATGGGCCCTTATAGGCCACTGTGAGGAGCGTAAATCCAAGGCAGCCATCATCGAGGCCGCAGGAGGAAACAGCGCTGTCGTAAGCTCTATTTTAAATAAAGAGATTAAATGTGCTCAGGCCGCAGGCTTAAATGTACTTTACTGCATAGGAGAAAGTGCCGACGAGGTATCCCACTGGCAGGACGTTCTTAAGGCACAGCTTACTGAAGGCCTTAAGGATACAGATCTCTCAAAAATCGCCATCGCTTATGAGCCCATCTGGGCCATAGGTCCCGGAAAGACCCCTCCCGGCAGGGAGCGCATACAGGAAACAGCCCGGTTTATCAGAAGCATCGTGGATATACCGGTGGTTTACGGCGGAGGCCTCAAATCTGACAATGCAGAAATGCTTGCCTCCATACCGGAAATATCCGGAGGACTCATAGCCCTCACGCGCTTTACCGGCGATATAGGCTTCTATCCTGATGAGTATCTGGATATAGTTAAAATATATCTTTCCAATAAGCAGTGATATAAAACTCCCGTTGATTCGGACAAAACCGAAACAACGGGAGTTTTCTTCATGAAATATTTTTATAATTTTCTGCAGCCTGTGCTAAAAGCGTGTATTGCGAAGTATCAGTCCAAGGCAGCGATTTTTAGATATTTACGAAAGCCTTGCCTTTACCAGATCGTAGAAGAACTGCACTCCGTACTTGAGAGCCGATTCGTCCATGCAGTAAAGCTTATTGTGATGGGGCACTCCGTATTTGGGGTCTCCGTTAAAGGTGCCGAGGTCTGCAAAGAAGCCGGGGCAGTCCAACAGGAAGGCGGAAAAGTCCTCTCCTGGCATGAGGGGATCTATCTCCCGATAATGGTCCTCCCCAAAGGTGCTTTTTATAATTCCGGAGGCTATCTTTGTGAGCTCAGGGTCGTTGATGACCGAGGCATAGCCCTCGCTGAAGCTGAATTCATACTCTGCTCCATGGGCATCGCACATTCCCTTTACTATGCGTTCCATCACACCGGGCAGCTTTGCGCGGGTCTCCCTGCTGAAGGTGCGGGTCGAACCGGTGATATTTACCTCTCCTGGTATGATATTGTAGGCCGTGCCTGCGGATATCATGCATATCGAAACGACTGCAGGCTCTACGGCGGCTATGCTCCTCGATACTATGGTCTGGAGCGAGCCTATTATCTCGCCTGCCACTACCATCGGATCCACACAGGTCTCGGGAAATGCAGAATGCCCGCCCTTGCCGATGACCTTTATATCAAAGCGATCCGTGGCGCTCGTGAGGGCGCCGGGTCTGGAGCCGAACACTCCTGTGGGTATGCCGGACTGAAGATGCAGGCCGTATATCTCGTCCACATCTTTTGTAACTCCTGCCTGCTGCATCTCTATGGCGCCTCCAGGGGGGAGCTCCTCTGCATGCTGGAAGATGAAGCGCACCTCTCCCTTCAGGCTGTCCTGCTCGGAAGCAAGCAGCTTCGCCGCAGAAAGCAGCATGGCGGCATGGCCGTCGTGTCCGCAGGCATGCATGGCGCCTGGATTTT
Organism: Candidatus Avilachnospira avistercoris; assembly: GCA_018714145.1. Lineage (GTDB taxonomy): Bacteria > Bacillota > Clostridia > Lachnospirales > Lachnospiraceae > Avilachnospira > Avilachnospira avistercoris. The sequence continues at coordinate 5,357 of DVNS01000020.1, read as the reverse complement.
TGGAGGCGAAGGGTACATCGGTTTCTTCCGTAATTGGCAATGCGTCTATATCCGCTCTCAGGGCGATGGTAGGGCCATCTCCTGCAGAGCCTTTTAAGCTGGCTATGACGCCGGTCTTTGTGGGCCTTGAAAGCTTGAGCCCGGGAAATTTGCTGAGCTCTGATATAAGGAGCTCTGTGGTATGGAATTCCTTAAAGGAAAGCTCCGCATCTTCATGCAGCTTCCGCCTGAATTCTATGGTTTCCTGCTCTATATCGAGGACCTTCTGTGAAAACATGGCATTTCCTCCTGATATGAATTTGAATAAGACAACTAACCTGCCCGAGCCATCTGATTATTTTCAAGCCGCAGGGCTTTGCCGTGATGTAATGAAAGATGAAGCATCTATCCTTTTTATAATGTTATACAAAGACCGTGTTCTTTGCAAGCTCTTTGTTGACAAGGCTTTATTAAAAAGTTACAATTTTACAAATATTTTGATTTTCAGGCCTTAGCCTGAGTATTATTCGGAGGTGTTTAATTGAGAGAAGCTGCTGTGTTGGCTGCGCTGTTCAGACAGCCCTTTGACCTGGTCGTTAAGAATGTTCAGATAGTCAATGTATTCAATGATAGCATAAACCCGGGCAGTATAGGCATAGCCGGAGGCAAGATAGCGTATATAGGCAAAGCTTCGGAGGAGCTTCCTGCATGTGAGACCATAGATGGACACGGAGCCTATGCGCTCCCCGGATTTGTAGATTCCCACATGCATCTTGAGAGCAGCATGCTTACGCCGGACAATTTTGCCGGACGTATCCTGTCCCTGGGGACGACTACCGTGTGCGCGGATCCCCACGAGATAGCCAATGTTTCCGGAAGGGAAGGCATAAAGTATCTGATAGAGGCCTGCAGGGAGCTTCCGCTGCAGGTATTTATGATGGCCCCCTCTACCATACCCTCTGCACCGGGCTTTGAGGACAGCGGATATTATGTAGATGCAAAGGAGATGGAGGCACTCCTTTCCATGGACGGCGTTTACGGCCTCGGCGAGGTCATGGACTTCAACGGCGTGGCGAATGGAGAAGAGCTTATTCATGGCGTGGTGGAGAAGGCTGCTGATACAGGCTGTATACTTGACGGACATGTGGCGCTGCTTTCAGGCAAGGGACTTCAGGTATTCAGGGCTGCCGGTATAGACAGCGACCATACGGTGGGCACTGCAGAAAAGTTAAAGGAGGAGCTGGCTCTTGGATTTACCGTTCAGGTACAACTCTCGAAGATACATAAGGAGCTGATGGACGCCATGAACGAGGCCCCGGTCAAGGACAGGATATGTCTTGTGACCGATGATGTGCCTCTAAGCAGGCTTATGAGAGAAGGCCATCTCAATCATGTGGTGGAGGCAGCCATAGAAGCCGGGCTCGACCCGATGTTTGCCATAAGGGCAGCTACGATAAACGGAGCCGTAAGGCTGCGCAGATATGACATAGGTGCCATAGCTCCCGGCATGAGAGCGGACATACAGCTCTGCGGGGATATAAGACACCCCAGGGCCAGCCTGGTTATCTGCGGAGGAAGGAAGATAGCTGAGAATGGCAGACTCTGCATAGAGCTCCCGGGCTATGAGGTTCCGAAGTCTCTGCTTAATACCATGAATAAAAAGCCTGTATCAGAGGAGGACTTTGAAATACTCATTGATACAGAACAGGGCTTTAGGGGCGGAACAGCTTCATTTAACATAATGCAGGAGGACGGAGCGGGAGTATTTACAAAGCATGTGGTACGAAACCTTCCCATCTCCGCTGAGAAGGACGGGGCTTCCGTTCCCGATACCGAAGGTTATCTTCGCATGGCCGTATTCAATCGCTACGGAACGGAGCAGCGGGGACTTTCGCTTATCGAGGGCATGGGCACGCCAACGGGAGCACTGGCTCTTACCTACAGCCATGACGCCCATAACCTCACGGTATTCGGAGGCAACAAACGCGATATGGCCATAGCCGCAAATGAGCTCATAGCCTGCGGAGGCGGGCTCTGCGCCGTGCGGGGCGGAAAGGTGCTGAGCCTCATAAAGCTTCCGGTCAGCGGACTTTTATCCATGGAGGCTCCTGAGGAGCTTATAAATGACATGGAGGAGCTGCTCAGTAACTGCAGAGATATGGGCTTTTGCCATAGGGACTTAAGTTCCTTCTTCACGCTCATGGCCTTGGCTGTGTCCCCCGAGATAAAGCTTTCTGATAAGGGCCTGATAGACGTGGTGCATAAGAGCTTTATACCGTTATACTTTGACGTCAAGGAAGCGGAGTAAGGAATACAGCGCATCTTTAATTAAATGAAGTTTTTTGGGAGAAAATAACACCCAACCAGGCAGAGTCCCTGTTGGGTGTTATTTTTTTTAAAGCTTAATGCTGCTCTTTTAGGGTTATAGGACAGAACATGTTGGTTGTCAGTACCAAAAAAACAGAGCAGCCAGAAGACCTGTGAAGCTCACTTAATGCAGTTTTTTTACTAGATGGTCCGGGCTATAAGTCTTTTATATCAGCTATTACTGATATTAACATATACAGGGCTTATCCATGCAGAATTTCCATTGATCTGAGTGACCTTTGCCCAAAATGCATGCTCACCGGGATCTGAAGGAAGCAGACATTCATATCGCGCCCGGCTCATATTCAAGGCATCCTCATCAGATATCTTCTCAGGAGCTCTGTCAAATTCCACCTGAAGGTTCAGGCCTCCCATAGGCAATACTATCTTTTCAGACATTATATCCTTAAACATGATATCTGCATGTCCCTGAGCACTTGTATAGCGAAGCACCGTATCATCATTTCCCTCAATATCTAATATGAGTCCGTCATAGTCTCCGCTGGTAGAAGATTCCCAAGTAACATATTTATCCGTGCATACTCCTATGCCCTGGTCCAGTCGGTCAAAGGCATAAGTCTCCGCATGACGTATGCAGCCATTTTCCACATAAAGCTCACCGTTCCAGTTAGCTGACTTTCCTCTTCCTCTGTATACTACTCCGCTCCAACGTATACGTATACGCTTCTTATCCTTTTTGATCAGGTCGATGCCTGTTATAGGCTTATCCCAGTCAAACAGCGTTATACTTTCTATCGGGCAATTTCCTCCGACCGTCATAGTTAGCTTAGGGGCTTTATCCGTATCATATTCTTCACCCATAAAATGTCCGTCCACCTTCATATCTACAAAGATGCGGTCAAAGCTTGAGGCATAGCATCTGCGGGACTTTAAAGCTTCCCAGATATCCTTCCTGGTACGGCTCTTTGCATAAACCCCTGTAAATCCGCTTGCTACATCAAAAGCTGCAGAAGCAGATCCGCCCAGTTTACTAAGTGGGTAGGAAAGTCCCGGACGACCGGTATGGTCGTCACTTGCTGCCACAAATCCCACCTTTAGTCTTTTTTTCATGGCGTCTATGGCGAACCACTCAAAGGTGCCATGATGAGAATGCACCTCTATCAAATTGAGTACAGATGTATCCAGCAGGTCCAGATTTCCGTATCGTCCTCCAATATGCTGTATCAGCAGCATATCTCCCCTCTTCTTTGCTATATCATAGAGCTCTGTTACGGGATTGCAGTTATTTTTATTGTCTACCTCAGTGGCAGTCCAGTTGCTGCTCGGATAAAAATCCTCGCTGTCATCTCTGAAATAAACATTGTGATCTCCTCCCTGAGGCGTGATCCCAGACCATTCATAGCCCAAAAAAACCACAAACTTCCCATCCTCTTGGAAGTGCTTCGTCTGCGTACGCACCTGCTCCCAGGTATCATCGCTTACCTCAAAATCGTTTCCCTGCCACCCGGTAAAGTCAACTCCTGCTTTATCCCGTGCAAAGGAGTAGTAGTCATCAAGTCGTCCGGTACCTACAGTTTCTTTAGTCTGTCCATGCGCATCTCCCCAATATAGTTCATATTCCTCATCTGAAGAACTTATATACCCAGCATTGCTGACTGCAGAAAAGCTCCCATCAGAAATAGAAAGATGCCAAAGTCCAGTCTCCTCAGCCTCTATACCTCGTATCCATACCGCACCTTCATCCCTTTCAGTAAATGATACGGTTTCAGGAAGGCCTTTAAGCTTTATCTCAGGGCTCTCTATCCTTACTTTGCCGTTATACTTTGATGTAGGATTTCCAAACTCGTCAAGAGCACGTATCAGGATATCGAAACTCTCACCCTCACGTTTTCTTCCAGGAATCACCGCCTGGATCTCATGGGGCCAGCCGCCTATGATGCGTAATTTATGACTCTTCGGCATCTCCTCATATCTAAGTGTACCGCAGGGATCCAGAAATATCTTTATCTCATGCTCCCGTTCACAAAAGGTTTGAGCCATCATACCTATGCTTCCTTCGCTTCTGTCCCCAAGAACAATGGTAATGATATCCCCCTTCTTAATGTATCCCTTTGATACTTTGATCCTCAGGCAATGGTTAAAGGAACGCTGAAACTGAGTATAGCAACCGGATACTGTACAATTTCCGGTCGTAGTAACCGTCGTGTAATTTGGAGCTTTGGGGTCGCTGAACTGGGGTATTCCCCAGTCGCTTACTCCCTTCCAGCAAATCGCTAATGTCCCGCCATCATCAATGCCGTATTCTCCCGCTGTAAAAACCAATCTCCATGTAGAAAATGATCCAGCTTCCACATCACTCATCGGCTCAAGATGCGTTGTTCCCATGTAGGTCTCATTGAGACGCATAGTTTTCCCTCCTATGTATTATTTGTAAACTCACAAAGCCGGAAAAAACTCCCTGTTGCAGGCTGTCCAATATATAGGACTTACTTTGTGTGATCTTCCATCCATTTTGTAAGCTCATTGAGCCTGCGTATCCTTTGACGAGGTCTGCCTCCCCTTGACAGCTCATGGGTCTCCCCATCTACTATGCACATTTTTGTTTCTACCCCAAGCTTCGCAAGCGCGCAGAACCACTGTATACCCTGTTCAAGCGGACAGCGATAGTCATGCGTAGAATGGAACACCATCACCGGTGTATGTACGTCCTTTACATATTTAAGCGGACTTTGAGACCATATCTTTTCCGGATCCTCCGCAAGGTCTGCTCCCATCTGATCTGAGACAAAATGATAGCTGTGGTCTCCCGTACTTGACATACTGACCCAGTTACTGATAGAGCGTTGCGTTGCGGCACAGCAGAATCTATCTGTATGTCCTACTATCCAGTTAGTCATAAAACCGCCGTAGCTGCCTCCGGTAACGCATAGCCTCTTTGTATCGATTTGAGGATAAGCTTTTATCACTTCATCAGTAAAGGTCATAATCGTTTCATAATCTTCCTTTCCATAGCGCCCGGATATATTCATAAACTTATCTCCGCGGCCTTC
>DVNS01000019.1 GCA_018714145.1 Candidatus Avilachnospira avistercoris | reverse complement strand
AGGGGACCGGGTCATAGGAGGAGAAAATCCCATACTCATACAGTCCATGTGCAATACAAGGACGGACGACATAGAGGCCACCATAGCCCAGATACTAAGGCTTGAGGCGGCGGGCTGCGATATAGTGAGGGTGGCTGTGCCTGATGAAAGAGCTGCAGAGGCCATAGCAGGGATAAAGAAGGGCATACATATCCCCCTTGTTGCGGACATACATTTTGACTACAGGCTCGCCATAAAGGCCGTTGAAAACGGAGCCGACAAGATAAGGATAAATCCCGGCAATATAGGAGGCTTGGACAGACTTAAAGCTGTGGTCGAGGCCTGCAAAGGCCGGGGTGTGCCCATCAGGGTCGGAGTCAATTCGGGATCTCTCGAAAAGGAGATACTTGCAGCCCATGGCGGTCATGTGACTGCCGAGGGCCTTGTGGAGTCGGCATTAAAAAACTGCCGCCTTATAGAGGACATGGGATACCGAAATCTCGTCATCAGCATCAAATCCTCTGACGTGCTCATGTGCGTAAGAGCCCATGAGCTTATCAAGGAGAGGACAGACCATCCCATCCATGTGGGCATCACCGAGGCCGGAACCTTATTTTCCGGTACTGTAAAGTCCTCGGTAGGTCTGGGCATCATCCTTTATCAGGGAATAGGCGATACCGTCAGGGTAAGTCTCACCGGAGATGTGACCGAGGAGGTCAGGGCCGCAAGGGAGATACTTAAGACCTTGGGCCTCAGAAAGGGCGGCATAGAGGTAGTGAGCTGTCCCACCTGCGGAAGGACCCAGATAGATCTGATAGGACTTGCGGAAAAGGTCAATAAGCTCGTCTCAGAACCGAAGTACAGGGACCTTGATATGAAGGTAGCCTGCATGGGCTGTGTAGTGAACGGACCGGGTGAGGGCCGAGAGGCAGAACTCGGTATCTGCGGAGGAAAGGGCGAGGGCCTTATCATGAAGCGGGGAGAGATACTGAGAAAGGTAAAGGAGGAAGAGCTCCTGACCGAATTTGAAAAAGAACTGGATAAATATCTGTAGATATAAGGCTGTAAAACTTTATGACAAGTCGTTTTTTAAATGTATTTTCCGACCTTGATATAGACGAGGACCTGAGGGAGCTCATCTCAGAGACCGAGGTAGTGCGCATCAGCACCAATACGGTCAAGAGCTCCCTGCATATCTTCATAGACGGAGGCAGCGAGCTTCCGAAGGATAAGCTGTTTAAGCTTCAGTCAGAGCTTAAGCAGAGTCTTTTTGGTGGGAAAAACATATGTGTCAGCATACTAAGGGAGGACCGAAGGCTTGGCCTGAATTCAGACATCCCCTTTGAGGGGGGAAGGGCTGTGGGAGCCTATAAGGAAAATGCAGAGGCCTTATCCCAAGGCCCTTCAAATGAAACTTCCTTCAATGCCTCCCAAGGAGCAGCCTCGACCGGAGGCAGTTCGTCTGGGAGCACTAAAGGCAATGCTTATTCCAGCCCTAAAGGCGGCACAGTCTCTGGAAAGGTCGGGGAAAAGGGCAGTGGCTCAAACGGCTTCAAGGCCCGTTCCTTCGACAGGGGAAAGCGTCCCGGTCAGCAGGGCTTTGCAAAGAAGGATGCTTGGACACCTAAAAAGACTAAGAAATCCGATGACCCCGATGTCATCTTCGGCTATGATTTCAGCGGCAACATAAGCGACATAGCCAATCTCACGGTGGATATGGGTGAGGTCCTCATATCCGGAGAGATATTTTCAAGGGAGGATATCAAAACAAAGAGCGGCCGCATAATAGCGAAGTTCAATCTCTATGACGGCACTGATTCGATAGGCTGCTCCCTGTTCCTTTCCGAGGAGGAGCTTGAGGCCATCTCAGGGGACCTGAAGGAGGGAAAGCATATCTGCGTACTTGGCCGGGTCATGCCTCCGGATAACTTCCATCCGGACCTTTCCATAGGTCAGATAAAGGGAGCTAAGCGGGCCAAGAGCCGCATCGCAGACCGTATCGAGACCTATGAGGGAGAAAAGAGAGTAGAGCTCAATCTCCACACCAAGATGAGTGATATGGACGGTGTGGGTGAGATAAAGAATTATATCAAGCTTGCCCAGAGCTTTGGGGAGGACAGCCTTGCCATCACTGACCTCAATACGGTTCAGGCCTTTCCCGAAGCCTCCCACTGCCTTCCTAAGGGCAGCGGCTTCAAGCTCATATACGGGACCGAGTCATTTTTCTGTGATGATGAAAAGAAGGCCGTGAGCTCCCCGAGGGGACAAAGCCTTAAGGGAGGCTTCGTAGTCTTTGATATAGAGACCACCGGCTTTTCCATGGAGCACTGCCGCATCATAGAGATAGGAGCGGTCAAGATAGAAAACGGCGTCATCACCGACAGATTTTCACATTTTATAGACCCTGAGGTGCCCATACCTAAAAATATCACCGAGCTCACCTCCATAACCGACGAGGACGTGAGGGGACAGGGCAATTATCAGAAGTGGCTGCCTGAGTTCCTTTCCTTCGTTGGTGAGCTTCCCGTGGTGGGACACAATGCCCAGTTCGACGTGGGCTTCATAAGGCATTATGCTAAGCTTCTGGGACTTTCCTTTGAGCCTACGGTGGTGGATACCTTAGGCCTTTCATATATGCTCTTAAAGGACCTCTACCGCAATCGTCTGGATACGGTGGCAAAGGAGCTCAATGTGGTCCTTTCCTCCCATCACAGGGCGGTCAATGATGCCGAGGCTACTGCGGGCATCTTCCTTCGCTTCTGCGATATGCTGAGGGAGCGGGGCATAGAGGACCTTGACGCCCTCTATGAGGCCGATGATACGGACAGGGACGTGGTGACGGTAAAAAAGCTTCACGGCCTCAATTTTTCCATGCTTGCCACCTGTGACCTTGGACGTACCAATATGTACAGGCTCATATCGGCAGCCCATATAGACTATTTTCATAATACTGCCAAGCTTCCGAAGTCCCTGCTTTCATCCCTCAGGGCCGGCATACTCATAGGCTCGGGAGATGCGGACGGAGAGCTTTACGATATGGTGCTCAGGGGCTTTTCCGATGAAGAGCTTGACAGGGCGGTGGCCTTTTATGACTATGTGGAGGTGCTGCCTCCGGACAACCTCCGCTATCTTATAGACAGCGACGACAGCTACATTTCCTCCATGGAGGATATATACGATATCACAAGAAGGCTCATAAGCTCGGCAGAAAGGGTGGGAAGACCTGCCTGTGCCGTTGGAGACGTACATTTCGTAAATGAGAGCGACAAGGCCTTCAGGAAGATAATCAAGTATTTTGAATATTCCTCGAAGGGCAGGGCGAGGCTCTACTCAGATGCAAAATTTGACGCACCCCAGTATTACCGCAGCACTGCGGAGATGCTTGAGGCCTTTTCCTTCCTTCCAGAAGACGAGGCAAAGCGCATAGTCATAGACAATACGAGGCTCATAGCGGATATGTGCGAGCCCATAGCGCCGGTAAGGCCGGACAAGCGTACCCCTGTCATCGAAAACTCTGATGAGGAGCTGAGGCAGATATGCTATGACAAGGCCCACGAGCTCTACGGCGAGGATATCCCTGCCATAGTTAAGAAAAGGCTTGATACTGAGCTTGATTCCATCATAAAAAACGGATATTCGGTGCTTTACATCATCGCCCAGAGGCTGGTGTGGGATTCCAATGACCACGGCTATCTGGTGGGCTCCCGAGGCTCCGTAGGTTCCTCCTTCGTAGCCACCTGCGCCGGCATCTCCGAGGTCAATCCGCTGCCGCCCCATTATTATTGTAAAAAGTGCCATTACTCGGACTTTGACAGTGATACGGTGAAGGAGTATGCGGACAAGGCCGGCTGTGATATGCCTGATAAGCTCTGTCCGGTCTGCGGAGAGCCCCTTATAAAGGAGGGCTTCGACATTCCCTTTGAGACCTTCCTTGGCTTTAAGGGAGATAAGGAGCCGGATATAGACCTTAACTTTGCCGGAGATTATCAGGCCAAGGCTCATGCCTATACTGAGGAGATATTTGGCAGGGGACAGACCTTCAAGGCCGGGACCATCGGCACGGTCCAGCTTAAGACTGCCTACGGCTACGTCAAGCGCTACAATGAGGACCATGAGATAAATGATATGAAGCGGGCGGAGATAGAGCGCCTTGCCATAGGCTGTACCGAGGTCAGGCGTACTACGGGCCAGCACCCGGGCGGCATCATAGTCCTTCCCCACGGTGAGGAGATAAACAGCTTCACTCCGATACAGCATCCGGCTAATGACATGCAGAGCCCGATAACGACGCATTTTGATTATCACAGCATAGACCATAACCTGCTGAAGCTGGATATCCTTGGAAAGGATGACCCCTCCATGGCGAGGATGCTTAAGGATATGACGGGTCTTGACCCGATGGATATCCCTATAGGCGTGCCTGAGGTGCTGTCCCTGTTTCAGGACACCTCGGCCCTCGGCATAGAGCCGGAGGATATAGGCGGCACTAAGCTTGGCACCCTTGCCATACCGGAGTTCAATACGGACTTTGCCATCAACATGCTTCTGGATGCAAAGCCAAAGTATATCTCTGACCTTGTGCGCATAGCCGGTCTGGCCCATGGCACCGATGTGTGGATAGGCAATGCAAAGGACCTCATACAGGAGGGCAAATGTACCATTCAGACGGCCATCTGTACCCGTGACGACATCATGCTATATCTCATCAGCAAGGGCATGGAGCCGGGCCTTTCCTTCACCATCATGGAGGCGGTCAGGAAGGGTAAGTTCGTAAAGAATGATAAGCACGAGGAGTGGTGTGCTGCCATGAGGGAGCATGGGGTACCGGAGTGGTATATCGAGTCCTGCGATAAGATAAAGTACATGTTCCCTAAGGCCCACGCAGCGGCCTACGTAGTCATGTCCCTGAGGCTGGCCTATTATAAGATACATTTTCCTGCAGAGTTTTATACTGCTTACTTTACCATCAAGGGCAATGGCTTCGACTACGAAAAGATGGATTGCTCCCTTCCCGTGCTTCGCCACAACATGAAGGAATTTAAGGAGACCCATCAGGACGGAAGAGACCAGACTGCCAATGACAAGCTCTTTCTCAGGGATATGCGTGTGGCGGAGGAGATGCTCGCAAGGGGCATCGAATTTGCGCCCATAGACATATATAAGGCCAAGGCCACGGAGTTCAGCCTGACCGAGGATAAAAAGGTCATGCCTTCCCTTAATTCCATCACCGGCCTTGGAGACATAGCTGCAAGGAGCATAGAGGAGGAGGCGAAGAAGGGCGAATTCCTCAGCATGGAGGAATTCATCCAGCGCACCCACATCTCAAAGACCAATGCGGAGCAGATAAAGGCCCTTGGGCTGCTTAAAAGCATCCCCGAGACCAACCAGCTGAGTCTTTTCGACCTCATCTAACACTTTACTAAAATACTTGTTGATGCTACAATAGTGCGGAACAGGAGGATATACTATGTGCGGTATATTAGGTTATGTAGGGGAGCATGAAGCTGCCCCCATACTTTTAAAGGGCCTGAAGAGGCTCGAATACAGAGGCTATGACTCAGCAGGCCTTGCAGTTCTTTCTCCGGAGGGAGAGATCAATATCATGAAGGCCAAGGGCAGGCTATCGGTCATAGAGGAAAGGTCAGAAGGAGGAAAGCTCCTTCCCGGCAGATGCGGCATAGGACATACCCGCTGGGCCACCCATGGAGAGCCCTCAGACCTCAATGCCCATCCCCAGTACAGCGATGATCTCTGCGTGGTCGCAGTGCATAACGGCATCATTGAGAATTATCAGGAGCTCAAGAACAAGCTCCTTAAGAAGGGATATACCTTCAATTCAGCCACTGATACAGAGGTGGCCGTAAAGCTGGTGGATTATTATTATAAGAAATACTATGGAACTCCGATAGATGCCATCAATAAGGCCATGGTACGTATCAGGGGCTCATACAGCCTGGTGCTCCTTTTCAAGGACTTCCCCGGCGAGATATACGCTGCAAGGAAGGACAGCCCCCTTATCTGCGGAAAGTCAGAGGACGGTCTGTTCCTTGCCTCTGATGCTACTGCCATCCTTGAATATACAAGGGATGTCTACTATATAGGCGACCTTCAGGCTGTAAGGCTCAAAGGGACTGAGCTCACCTTCTACGACCTTAACGGTGATGAGATAGAGATAGAGCCCATGCACATCGATTGGGATGTCAATGCTGCAGAGAAGGGCGGCTATGAGCACTTCATGATGAAGGAGATCCACGAGCAGCCGAAGGCCGTTATGGATACGCTTAACTCTGTTATCAAAGAAGGCAGAGCAGATATATCCGTATCAGGCATCACTGATGAGGAGCTTAAGACTGCATCTGAAATCTGTATCGTGGCCTGCGGCTCGGCTTATCATGTGGGCATTACCATGTCCTACGTCATAGAGGAGCTATGCCATGTGCCTGTAAGGGTGGAGCTTGCTTCAGAGTTTCGTTACAGGAGACCGGTGCTCTTAAAGGACACCCTCTGCCTGTTTATAAGCCAGTCCGGAGAGACTGCAGATACCCTTGCAGCCCTCCGCCTTGCAAAGGAAAGCGGCTATAAGACCTTCTCCATAGTCAATGTCCTTGGCTCCTCCATAGCGAGGGAGTCTGAGCATGTGCTTTATACCCTTGCGGGTCCTGAGATAGCAGTGGCTACCACAAAGGCCTACAGCGCCCAGCTTGCTGCAGCCTACGCCTTTGCGGTAAGGCTTGCCAAGGTAAGGGGTACAATAGATGATAAGAGAGAGGAGGAGCTCTGTGCAGAGCTTCTGTCCCTTCCCGATAAGATAGAGAAGCTCCTTGAGGACCAGAAGCGCATACAGTGGTTTGCATCAAAGTATGCTGCTGCAAAGGACATCTTCCTTATAGGACGTAATGTAGACTATGCCATAGCCCTTGAAGGCAGCCTCAAGATAAAGGAGATAAGCTATATACATTCTGAGGCCTATGCAGCCGGAGAGCTCAAGCACGGTACCATCAGCCTTATAGAGGAGGGTACCCTTGTCATCGGCATACTTACCGATAAGGAGATATTTGAAAAGACCCTCAGCAATATGGTGGAGTGCAAGAGCCGCGGGGCATACCTGATGGGACTTACGATGAAGGACAATGTCCATATCGAGGACACGGCAGACTTCACCGTATATATACCTGAGACAGAGAATTTCTTTG
>DVNS01000143.1 GCA_018714145.1 Candidatus Avilachnospira avistercoris | reverse complement strand
TCGCGGACGAGTTCCGCAAGATTGCCGAGTACATTGAAATCAACACCACCGATACCGCCGAGGCGGGCTGACCCCCGCCAAAGCAAAAACCCTTTTGACAGTGTGTTTTCCTAATAGGAGTTAATCATAAGAGGTTTATTACTATCCGCTCGAAAGAAAGAACTTACACTGAAGAAGAACGGAAGAGGATGGCGGAAAACTTTAAAAAGGCAGGCTGAAATCAGTTTTATTCTTATTTCAGTCCGTAGGATAGGGACTTTTTGAAGCTCTGAGGCTTTAAGGGTACATCTCTATACCCTAAGCCCTTGAGGCCTTAGAAATCGCTTAAAAACATCGAAGCAGGGAGGAACATGATGAAGGACTTGAAGGACTATATCAAAGACCATGAAGCCACAGAGGGCTATAGGCGGCAGCTGCTCAGCTTTATGAAGCATGCAAGCGATGAAACACTCTTAAAGCTCAGGGAGACGGCAAACGCCATGAACGCAGGACAGCAGAGAAAATACTCTATAAGCCAAAGTGATTACAGGGCTTATATCACGGGACGGATACTCAGCATGGAAGTGCCGGAGCTAATGAAGATAAAAGAGACGATAACACTATTTCAAGCCTGAAAGATAGCAAAGATACAGGCAGCAGGAAACTGCTGCCCTTTACCGTGTAATAAACATCTATACATAACCACGAAACATGATAGAATATCCTCAGCGATATTTTATAGAGAAGGGAGGAATATGCCTAAGAAAAGAAAAGACGGATATTTGAGAATTTCATTCATGTATGAGGGCAAGCGATATTATACCTACGGTAAGACAATGAAGGAAGCGAGAGACAAAGAACTTAAGCTCAGGGAAGAACTTGCCGCTAAGACCTATCAACGAGGAAAGAGTTTGACTTTCAGCGAATACTGTGAACGATGGTATGATGCGAGGTTATGCAGCAGTCCATCAGGGCAGACCCTTAAGCAGTACCGAACTTTTATGAGATATTCCGCTGAGGCTGTTATAGATAAGGCGGGGCACACCTTCGGAAAGCTTAAGCTCGTAGATATAGAGTATCAGAATGTGCTCGACCTGCAGAAAGCCATGAAGTCTAAGATTGGCAGAGGCGGAAACCCTTTAAAGACATCCACCGTGAATAAGTACATCGGCTTTGTAAAGCAAATATTTGAGAGTGCGTTGACCGAGCGCATCATACAGTGGAACCCTGCAAAGGGAGTAAAGGACTTAAAGAGGATTGAGCCCAAAGCAAGGGAAACACTTCACAGAGCCCTTACACTTGAGGAAACGGATGCTTTTTTTAAGGCTGCTGCTGAGGCAAAGGATTGGTACCTGCCGCTATATGAGTTCATGCTTAAGACAGGTTGCAGAGTAGGAGAGGCCGGAGCCCTTAAGCTCTCGGATATAAGAGGCGGCATGATAAACGTCAAGTCTACAGTCACTAAGGATGAGATTGGCGGTATAGTCATCGGAGATATGGCTAAAACTGAGGCCGGAAACCGTAAGATACCGTACAATAAGGCTATAAGGGCAGCAGTCGAGGCGCAGAAAGCGGCTAATGGTATCATGTTCGGCAATGTAGTGAGGACTGATGACAGGATATTTAAAGCCCCTGCAGGCGGCCTGCTGCTTGAGAATAAGGTTAATAAGCACATCAGGAAGCTATGCAAGGCAACAGGTATTGAACGCTTCACATCCCATGCTTTCAGGGCTACGTTTGCAACACGAGCCATAGAGAGCGGCATGAAGCCTAAGACGCTTTCAGAGATACTCGGGCACGCTGATATCAGCATAACCATGAACCTTTATACTCATGTCATGGAGAACACCAAAGCGGCAGAGATGCAGCTTGTGAATGTGGGCATCTGACGGCTATAAAATTTATACCCCAATTTATACCCCATTTTATACCCCATTATACCCCAAAAACAGGATAAAACCAGATGATGTAACTTAAAATAAGATGAGCCGAAAAGTGGGTTCTAAACCGCATAAAAAAAGGCTTTCAGGTGATGTAAGATAACATCAGATGAAAGCACACAAACCCTAAGCAGGATACGGGAATCGAACCCGCCTCCTCGGCTTGGGAAGCCGATGTACTACCGATGTACTAATCCTGCGCTGGAAAATATAATACACAAAATAGAGAAAATAATCAAGCCCCTGATAAATGGCAGATGAAGGTAAGTAAGGCCTGTCTTCTGGAAATGGCGCTTAATTTATATGAATTTAACCTATGCGAGGGCTTGGGTGCCGGACGACAGGTAAATAATGACCTTTATCTCAGTTTAAGACTATTGCATAAAAGCCCTTCAAAGCTTAAAATGAGCTCATGGATATGCTCTGGGAGGCGGCTTAGCAGAAGCCACATTTCAGAGAAACGGTAATCAATAAGCTTAAAGGGTGGTAGGATGATGGAAGATAAAAGGAAAAGAGTAGTCATAGACTGTGACCCGGGAACGGATGACTGCATGGCCCTGATGCTCAGCATAAAGCATCTGGACGTGGTCGGGATAGTGGCAGTCGGCGGAAATACAGGCCTTAAATATACTGAGCGCAATGCCAGATTTATGACTGAGCTTTGCGGAAGGCCGGCCATACCGGTATATGCAGGCTATGACCAGCCCATGTTCGGCAAGGCCGTAAGGGCTGCCTATGTGCATGGGGAGAGCGGCCTTGGAAAGGTGGTCATCGACGAGCCGAAGAAGAAGCTTGAGGCGATGCACGGCGTGGATTATCTGATAGACACCTTCATGAATAATGATGACATTTCCCTTATCACGCTGGGCCCTCTGACCAATGTGGCTCAGGCCATACTTAAGGAGCCGAGGCTCAGGGAGCGCATACCCGAGATACTCTGCATGGGCGGCTCTGCCATAGCCGGCAATTACAACGCAGTGGCGGAATTCAATATCTATGTGGACCCGGAAGCTGCAAAGATAGTATTTGAGTCAGGCATACCCATACGAATGGTGGGCCTCAATCTGACCCGCCAGAACAGCATCACTATGGAGGACGTGGAGATGATGCGCAGCATAGATACCAAGGTATCGAGGTTTGCGGCTGAGCTTCTGTCCTTCAATGCGGGAAAGTCAGGAAAATGCAGCATCTGTGATGCCTGCACCGTGGTATGGTACATCGACCCGGCAATCATAAAAAAGAGCCTTATGACCCATGTGGATGTGGAGACCAAGGGTGAATTTACCAGAGGCATGACGGTCTGTGACTGGAGAAACCATATGGGCCTTGACCCCAAGACGGATATAGAGCATGGCGAGGCCTGTGACATCGAATTTGAGATGAAGCCTGCCAATGTGGATGTGGCCATGGAGTTCGACATAGACCGCTTCAAAAAGCTGCTGTTCGATACGCTTAGGAGCTATGACTGAGGCTGATTGAGCATGGAGCTTGAAAACTGACTGTAGAACATAAAAGGACCAAGATATATCAGATGGAGAGTATATTGCAAAAAGGCCGGCCAGTAGATATGACCGGCCGTATTGAACAGGAGATAAGGACCTACGAGCTTTTGGACAGCCTTGGTATAGCTTATGAGCGTGTGGACCATGAGGCGGCATTTACCATGGAGGCCTGTGAGCAGATAGACAATGTGCTTGGCATCAGCATGTGCAAGAACCTGTTTCTGACCAATGCCCAGAAGAGCGCATTTTATCTGCTCATGATGCCCGGAAAAAAGACCTTCAAGACTAAATTTCTTTCAAAGCAGATAAATTCCGCAAGGCTTTCTTTTGCAGGGGAGGAATACATGAGGGAGCTTCTGGACCTCAGCCCCGGCTCTGCGACGGTACTGGGACTTATGAATGACAAGGACCACAGGGTAAGGCTCCTTATAGATAAGGAGCTGATGGATAAGCCCTATGTGGGCTGCCATCCCTGCATCAATACTTCCAGTCTTAAGATAAGCACAATGGATATCCTTGAAAAGTTCCTGCCCGCCATAAGCCATGATTATACTGTGGTGGAGCTGCCTAATATAATATCATAAAAGCACTCGCCCCTAAGTCGACCTTTTAGCCCGAATGCAAAGAAAGCGGAAAGCATTGATATACTTGGCTTTCCGCTTTCTTTTAAGCGAGCGGGTGATGGGAATCGAACCCACGTATACAGCTTGGAAGGCTGTCATTCTACCATTGAACTACACCCGCAGCTCATAAATCTGAAAAGCATTAGAAATTTTACCTTAAATGTATGTTGATGTCAAGCTTTTTAGGATTTTTCTGTCCGAATATCCGCAAAAACAAGGCAAAAAGAGCTATAATATAAATATCTCAATAAGGGAAGGAGGAGGCATATGAGGGAGGATATAAAAAAACTTGCGGAGCTGATAGAAAACAGCAGCAATATAGTTTTTTTCGGAGGGGCCGGAGTGTCCACAGAGAGCGGAGTTCCGGATTTTCGCTCTCAGGACGGGATATATAATCAGAAATATAAGTACCCTCCGGAGATGATGATAAGTCACAGCTTTTTCATGCGGGACACGGAGGAGTTTTACCGTTTTTATAAGGACAGGATGGTATACCCCGAGGCCAGACCCAATAAGGCCCATCTTGCCCTTTATAAGCTTGAGCAGGAGGGAAAGCTTAAGGCTGTCATAACCCAGAACATAGACGGGCTCCACCAGATGGCAGGGAGCAAAGAGGTGCTGGAGCTGCACGGCTCCATTTTAAGAAATCACTGCATGAATTGCGGAAAGAGCTTTTCCCTCTCTGAGGTGATGGAGCAGGAGGGCGTTCCCCGCTGCGATGTCTGCGGAGGCATCATCAAGCCGGATGTGGTGCTGTATGAGGAGAGCCTTGACATGGGTATCATGAGGAGGGCTGCGGAATATATAAGCAGGGCCGATATGCTCATAGTCGGAGGGACTTCCCTCGTGGTCTATCCTGCGGCAGGCATGATAGATTATTATAATGGGGATAAGCTCGTGCTCATAAATCGAGATGCCACAAAGAGGGACGGAGCAGCGGACCTCATCATAAGAGGCAATATCGGAGAAGTCCTCGGCGAGGCCGTGGGCATAGTCTGAGGGCCGGCATTTTATGCACTTTAACAGAAACAAGCTTGATTATTGGGCGTTTATGAGTTAATATGAACCTGCATCAATAAATCTTGATCTTATAAGGAGGTTACTGTCATGGCATATAAGATTTCAGACGCTTGCGTAAAGTGCGGAAGCTGTGCACCTGAGTGCCCCGTAGATGCTATTTCTGAGGGAGAGAACCAGTACGAGATCGACGCTGATGCTTGCATCGAGTGCGGAACTTGTGCATCTGTTTGCCCTACAGGCGCTATACTGGAGCCGTAAACAAGGTCAGTATTAAAGATCAGATCGGTGGGCCCCGCGGGGCCTGCCGATTTTTTCTATGCAGGAAAGCTTTTCCTTGAAACAAGTCCGGCTTTCAGGTATACTTTTATAAAGTATCTCTTATGCAGAGATGATATTTTTGATTTGAGGTGAGAACGTGGCAGAGGACAATAAAAAATTAGTCGAAGAGATAACTTCCATGGACGAGGATTTTGCCCAGTGGTATACGGATGTGGTCAAGAAGGCTGAGCTTTGTGACTACAGCTCTGTAAAGGGCTGCATGGTCATAGAGCCTGCAGGCTATGCCATTTGGGAAAATATACAGAAGGAGCTGGACAGGCGCTTTAAGGAGAGCGGCGTGCAGAACTGCTATATGCCGGTATTCATACCTGAGAGCCTGCTTCAGAAGGAGAAGGACCATGTAGAGGGCTTTGCCCCTGAGGTGGCGTGGGTGACCCACGGAGGTTCAGAGGCGCTTCAGGAGAGGCTCTGCGTAAGGCCTACCTCTGAGACCCTGTTCTGTGATTATTATCAGAGGGTCATCCAGTCTTACAGGGACCTTCCCAAGTGCTATAACCAGTGGTGCTCAGTAGTGCGCTGGGAAAAGACCACGAGGCCCTTCCTTCGCTCGAGGGAGTTTTTGTGGCAGGAGGGTCATACGGCCCATGCTACGGCCGAGGAGGCTGAGGAGCGTACAAAGCTGATGCTCAATATCTATGCGGATTTCTGTGAGGAGGTCCTTGCCATCCCTGTAGTAAGGGGGCAGAAGACAGAGAAGGAGAGATTTGCGGGAGCAGAGGCTACCTATACCATAGAGGCCCTGATGCATGACGGACAGGCCCTTCAGTCAGGCACCTCCCATAACTTCGGCGACGGCTTTGCAAGGGCCTTCGGCATACAGTATACGGATAAGGACAATAAGCTCCAGTATGTGCACCAGACCTCATGGGGACTGAGCACCCGTATCATAGGAGCCATCATCATGGTCCACGGAGACAATGACGGACTTAAGCTTCCGCCCCATATAGCTCCCGTTCAGGTCATGATATGCCCTGTTATGCAGAAGAAGGCAGGAGTCCTTGATAAGGCCTTCGAGCTTAAGGACGAGCTTATAAAGGCCGGCTTCAGGGTCAGCGTCGATGACAGGGACAAGACCCCCGGCTTCAAGTTTGCAGACTGCGAGATGAGGGGCATACCTCTCCGTGTGGAGATAGGCCCCAGAGACATAGAAAACGGACAGGCAGTGCTGGTAAGGCGTGATACGAGGGAAAAGCTCACCGTCAGCCTTTCCGAGCTTTCGGAAAAGGTGGGAGAGCTCCTTGAGACCATTCAGCACGATATGTTTGAGAGAGCAAAGGCCCATCTTGAGGCCCATACCTTCAGCGCCGCTACCATGGATGAGATGGAGGAGATACTCGATACCAAGAAGGGCTTCGTAAAGGCCATGTGGTGCGGCTGCCGTGAGTGTGAGGATGCCATCAAGGATAAGACCGGCGCTACCTCACGCTGCATACCCTTCAAGCAGGAGCAGCTTTCAGATAAGTGCATCTACTGCGGAAAGCCTGCCCAGAAGATGGTCTATTTCGGAAGGGCTTATTGATAGATGAGTCCAGAGACCATGAAGCAGGTCCTTTCATACGGGGAGCCTGCCTGCTATATATTCGGTGCGGGAAGCTTTTACGGCCTTATGACAAGGCCCAAGGAGGGAGACCTCGTCATAGCCGCGGACGGCGGTATGTCAGTGCTTCGGGAGCTTTCCATAAGACCGGATATAGTGATAGGAGATTTTGATTCGGGCAATGCTTTCGAGGCCGAGGCCTTTTCAGAGCTAAGCGGGGCTGAGCTTTTGAGGCTCAATGTCATAAAGGACTACAGCGATTCCGCCGAGGCTAAAAATATAGGCATCAGGCGGGGCTACAGGCTGTTTTACTTTTACGGCTGCACCGGCGGACGCCTCGACCATACCCTTGCCAGTATTCAGGACATAGCGGATATGTCCATGAGGGGCATGAGGGGCTATCTCTTTGATAAGGGGGCCGCCGTTACTGCCATTACGGATGGAAGCCTGAGCTTTCCGGAGGATATGAGGGGCTTTATCTCAGTCTTTGCCCATGGGGGCGAGGCAGAGGGCGTAAGTGAGACCGGACTTAAGTTCAGTCTTTCCGATGCGAGGCTTAAGGATACATTTCCCTTAGGACTTTCAAATGAATTTTTGGGAAGGAATTCGGAGATATCAGTTAAAAAGGGGACACTGATAATATATTTTCAAATGGGGACAGTATAATGAAGGATAAAGGCAGCATAAGGATAGAGCTGCCCGAGGATGTAAGGTATATAATCGGGGCCTTTGAGGAGGCCGGCTTTGAGGCCTTTGCCGTGGGCGGCTGCATAAGGGATAGCCTTCTTTCGAGGAAGCCCGAGGACTGGGATATCACCACCTCCGCAAGGCCGGAGGAGATAAAGTCCATCTTCGGAAGGACGGTGGATACAGGCATCAAGCATGGCACCGTGACCGTGCTCATAAAGCACAGCCTTTCGGAGTTCAACCCTGATAAGTACGAGCTCAGGCCCTATGAGGTCACGACCTACAGGGTGGACGGCGAATATAAGGACGGGCGTCATCCGGAGAAGGTCAGCTTCTCTCCCTCCCTTAAGGAGGATCTGAGACGCAGGGACTTCACGGTCAATGCCATGGCCTATAATGACACTAAGGGCCTTGTGGATGAGTTCGATGGCCTTTCTGACATGGAGGCAGGCATCATACGCTGCGTGGGGGATCCGGATGAAAGATTTTCCGAGGATGCCCTCAGGATACTTCGGGCCGTGCGCTTTGAGGCCCAGCTGGGCTTTGGCATAGAGGAGCAGACGGCCGGTGCCATCAGGGGACATGCAGCCAATCTTTCCTTAGTCAGCAAGGAGCGCATACAGGCGGAGCTTTCAAAGCTCATCTGCTCATCACACCCCGAAAGAGTGGCAGAGCTGTGGAGACTTTGTATGGCAGAGCATATATGCGGGGGCTTTTCGGAGCTTTCGCCGGAGATATTTGCCGAGCTTTCTGAGGCTTCCGGAGGCTTTTCGGAGCTGCCCCTCAGAGACAAGTATAAGCGCTATGCCATACTGCTTTCAGGGCAGGAGCCATCGAGGGCCCAGAGCATACTCAGGGAGCTCAGGCTTGACAATGACACCATAGCCAAGGCCGTATTCCTTGTAAAGGAGCTGTTCGTACCGATAAAGAGCGACAGCTACGATATCAAGCTTCGGATGCAGCCTGTTACAAGGGAGCTTTTTTCAGAGCTGATAGGACTTAAGGAGCTATTTGCCGGGACCAAGCAGTATAAGGAGCTCTGCGGTCTGGAGGATATAAAGTCCGTAAGGTCCATATTTGAGCGCATAGTGAGACGGGATGAACCCGTGTATCTTAAGGAGCTCATAGTCAAGGGCTCAGACCTCATAAAGGCCGGCATGGAGCCGGGGGAGGAGGTCGGAAGTTTGCTCAGGCTCATGCACGATGACGTGCTCAGGCATCCGGAGCATAATTCCATATTGTTCCTGTTCAGCCGATACCTATACAATGGCTGATCATCTTGGTATTTAGGGTGGGACATCCCATCTTACAATAAATATTTTATGAAAATGGAGGCTTTATCATGAAGGTTATAGAAACGAAGAAAGCACCCGCTGCCATCGGACCCTATTCTCAGGGCTATGTTGCAGGAGATTTTGTATTTACATCAGGTCAGATCGGTGTGGATCCCGCTACCGGAGAGGCACCTGAGGGTATAGAGGCTCAGGCGGAGCTTTCCTGCAAGAACGTGGCAGCAGTGCTTGAAGCTGGCGGAAGTGACCTCACCAAGGTCATCAAGACTACCTGCTTTATTGCAGACATGGGAGATTTCGCCGCATTCAATAAGGTATATGAGAAGTATTTCACCGGCAAGCCTGCAAGGAGCTGTGTGGCAGTAAAGACCCTTCCCAAGAACCTCCTTTGCGAGATAGAGGCAGTTGCTGAGAAGTAATAGAACAGGTCAGGACAGGATGGGGCGGACGCCGCTGTTTGTGCCTCAGGCCTTTTGCGGCGGCATAAGCTCAGGCTTTTACCGGGGGGTTTTCAATGAGAGATTACAGAAGTTTATATGAGAAATGGCTGTCTGATCCCTATTTTGATGAGGAGACCAAGGCAGAGCTCAGGTCCATAGCAGATGATGACAATGAGATAAAGGAAAGGTTCTATATGGACCTTGAGTTCGGTACCGCAGGCCTTCGCGGCATTATCGGAGCAGGTACGAACCGCATGAATAAGTATGTCATCAGGCGTGCGACGCAGGGCCTTGCCAACTATATCATAAAGCAGGGCGGACAGCAGAAGGGCGTAGTCATAGCCTATGATTCAAGACATAAGTCTGACGAGTTTTCAGATGAGGCGGCAAGGACCCTTGCGGCCAATGGCATCAAGGCCTATCGCTTTGAGTCCCTTCGGCCGACTCCGGAGCTCAGCTTTGCCGTAAGGGAGCTTCACTGCATAGCCGGCATCAACATAACTGCGAGCCACAACCCCTCCAATTATAACGGCTATAAGGTATACTGGGAGGATGGAGCCCAGTTCACCCCTCCACATGACAAGGGAGTTACCGAGGAGGTGCTTGCCATAGAGGACTTCTCCTTGGCTAAGACCATGCCTAAGGAGGAGGCAGAGGCAAAGGGCCTTTATGTGACCATAGGCAGTGAGATAGATGATAAGTATATTGCCCATGTTGAGGATGCCATCGTCAATAAGGATGTCATAAAGGAGATTCAGGATGAACTCCGCATCGTCTATACTCCTCTCCATGGCACCGGTCATGTGCCTGTAAGAAGGGTGCTTTCAGACCTCGGCTTTACCCATGTATATGAAGTGCCGGAGCAGGCGGAGCCGGACGGAGACTTCCCTACGGTGGCCTATCCTAATCCCGAGTCTGAGAAGGCCTTTGAGCTGGGCCTTGCCCTTGCAAGGAAGGTGGATGCAGAGCTCGTGCTGGCTACCGACCCCGATGCGGACAGGCTTGGCGTATATGTAAAGGATAGTAAGAGCGGAGAATATATCGCCCTCACCGGCAATATGTCAGGCGCCCTCCTCTGCGAATACGTGCTCAGTCAGAAGAAGCGTCTCGGCGAGATACCCGAGGACGGACAGGTGGTAAAGTCCATCGTCACCACGAACCTGCTGGATGCCGTGGCAAAAAGCTATGGCTGCGAGCTCGTGGAGGTGCTTACGGGCTTCAAGTGGATAGGCAGGGTCATCCTTTCCAACGAGCAGAGCGGAAAGGGAAGCTACATGTTCGGCATGGAGGAGAGCTATGGCTGCCTTATCGGCACCTATGCAAGGGATAAGGATGCCGTTTCTGCCGTATCTTCCCTCTGTGAGGCTGCGGCATACTATAAGAAGCAGGGCAAGACCCTTTGGGACGTGATGCTCGATATGTATGAAAAGTACGGGTATTACAGAGAATACACCAAGTCCCTTGAGCTTTCAGGCATAGAGGGTCTCGCCAAGATAGCAAAGATCATAGACACCTTCCGCAGGTCGGAGCCTGAGATCTTTGGAAGCTTTAAGGTGGAAAAGATAAGGGACTACAGCGAGGACTTCATAAAGGATCTCGCTACCGGAGAGACCACGCCCACCGGACTTCCCAAGTCAAATGTGCTCTACTATGAGCTGAGCGATGATGCGTGGGTATGCGTAAGGCCTTCAGGCACCGAGCCCAAGCTCAAGTTCTACTGCGGAGTAAAGGGCAAAGACCTTGAGGATGCCATCAGGCTTGTAAATGAGCTGGATGCTGACCTTTCATCAAAGATAGACAAGGCACTTTTGGATTAAAAGCAAATACGGCTTTGCGGATAGCTGAAGCGGAGGGCTCGCTCCTTTATGGGGCCTGAGCCCTGTCCTGCTTCAGTTATTTTGCATCATAGGAGATGATAAAGGAAGTATCATGAAAGAGTATAGTTTTATACAATGGCTGCTCCTGTTTTATATGTTCAGCTTCTTTGGCTGGATATTTGAGTCCAGCTATGTGTCCATAATCAATAAAAGACCGGTGAACAGGGGCTTTCTGATAGGCCCTTGGATACCAATATATGGCTTTGGCGGCGTGATAATGCTGTTCGTAGCCATTCCGTTTTACTACAGTCCTGCTCTGGTATTTATAGTAGGACTTGCGGCGGCCTCTACCCTTGAGTATTTTACCGGCATAATCATGGAGAAGATATTTGCGGTAAAGTACTGGGATTATACGGGCAAGCCCTTTGCCAGCAAAAACGGCTATATCTGCCTTGAGAGCTCGCTTTGCTGGGGAGTCTTCACACTGATACTTACCTATGCGGGAGCGAAATGGATAGACGGCTTTATCTATGACCCGTCAAGGGCGCTGCTTATAAGCATAGACGCAGTGCTGACAGCCCTGTTTGCCACCGATGTCTATCTTTCAGCCAAGACTGCCCTTCATATCAAGAACCTTTCCCAGATGGTCGCAAAGGCCAATGCGGAGATGCGGGAGGTCATGGACAAGATGCCCGAGGACCTTATCGATATCAGGAATGCTTTTGAGGCTGCAAGGGCGGACGGACATATCACCAAGGCCGAGTGGGATGACCTTATCGGCAGAGCCATGGCAGCGGCAGGCGATAGGCTTGAAAAGGGCCGTGAGGAGCTTGGAGAGCGTATCGGAAGCATCAGCAGCAGCCTTGAGACTGCCAAGACTACCGTGGGCAGAAGGATGGATGCAAGGGCAGCCTTCAGGAAGGAAGCTGTCGTGGATGCGGCAAAGCGCTTTGAGAGCGTGCTTGCAAAGAGACAGAAGTCAGTACTTAGCATGGATATGCTCACAAAGCGTATGCTGAAGGGCAATCCCAGTGCAAGTTCCAGTCTGGAGGGCTTTGACGTGATAAAGAAGAATGCGATGGAAGAAGCAGTACAGAAGTAAGTAAGAGCTATAGTACAAAACTGTTGGCAAAGACCCGCCGTAAGCAAAGCAAGGCTTGCAGCGGGTCATATCTTTTTAAGACGGGGCTTCGGCAAAACAGGGCCTCGTATGGACTGAGTTGACACTCAGCCCCGGTAAACCGTAAAGAAACAGGCCGGCACACCTCTTGATGTGTCGGCCTGATCTTTTTTGTAGGGGGCCGGGCTTGCGGCAGCTCCGCAGCCCGGAATGAGTATGAAAAAGCTTTTTGAGTTATCTCTCTGATAACTGTCTTTATGATACAGATAAAATGTGACCTCTATATGTACGTTCCCCTAAAAAAGAATAAAATTTATAAAATAAGCATTAACTGGATATAACGAAATTCTGATATCAGCTATCCCTCCCCGCACATATGCAGAGTCCGTATACTGTCTTGACTCCGCAGGAGAGAAGGGCTTCGGTGCAGGCCTCAAGGGTCCCGCCTGTGGTATAGATATCATCCACTACCATGACCCTTTCAAAGAGCGTGCCTGAAGGAAGCTTGGCATGGAAGGCATTTTGAAGATTGAGAACCCTTTTTGAATAGCCGAGCTCCTTCTGGGCCTTGGTGCTCAGGCCTCTCCTCAGGATATCGGTACGGCAGTCTATATTAAGGAGCCTCCCCAGCTCTCGGGCAAGGAGCTCAGCCTGATTGAAGCCCCGCTTTTTAAGCCTGTCCTTATGTACGGGGACAGGTATCAGGACATCTAATTTAAGCTCAGCTATATCTTCCCAAAACCTTGCAGCAGCAAGCAGGGCGAGGGGCTTTATGAATTCCCTCCTGCCCCTGTATTTGATATCGGGTATGATATCCCTCATCAGGCTGTCATAACTGATAAGGCTAAGATTTTTTGCAAAAAGGCGTATATGCTTTTCGCAGTCCGGACAGAGGCCTGTTTCTGCATGCTCTTTTGAAAGCTGCCTTCCGCATTTTTTGCATACAGGGGAGATGATGAAGGGTATGGAGGAAAGACACTGGGGACAGATAAGGGAATTTAAGAGGCTGAGATCTTCCGTAAGATAAGGGGGAGGAGTATGCCGAGTATGTGATATAGGGGAGCTTAGGTTGTAGGCTAAGGGGCCGCTGGACTCAGGAAAAGAATGATACCCCTTCTGGGAAAAAGAAAGACATGAGCTTTGCTCGTGGGACGGAACTCGGGATAAAGAAGGATGGGGCCTTGGTCCTGAGGCTGCTTCGGACCCTTTCCGAGCACCGTCAGGCCAGAAGCCTCCTTTAAGGAGATATGAGGCAAGCTCCCTGTCAGGCTTTGGAAGGAAGGGGAGCACATCCTTGCATACAGGACAGCGCCTTGGAAACAGCAGCTCGTCAAAGAGGGCGGTGACTGTGGGCAGGAGCGAGGAGTGGAGTCCGCTACCCCTTATTTTATTCAAGGCCTTCATAGACCTCGCTGATGCGGTCTTTAAGACCGCTGTATCTTTTGCTTTCACGTTCGTTCCTTTCCATTTCCTCAAAGATACGGGGGATCCCCACCATGCAGACACATTTTTTAGCTCTGGTGACTGCGGTATAAAGAAGGTTGCGGTTCATCAGCATACGGGGGCCGGGATACATGGGCATAATGACGGCGGGATATTCGCTGCCTTGGGATTTGTGCACGGTCACTGCATAGGCGAGCTCCAGCTCCTGAAGATGCTTCCTGTCATACTGGGCATAGCGGTCTTCATCAAATACCACGGTCACAAGCTCTGCAGCCAGATCTATATCATAGATAACGCCAATGTCCCCGTTAAATACTCCGCAGGAGCTCTCAAGGGGCATATAGCTCTCGTCCCGTCTCGTCCATTCAAGGTCATAGTCATTTTTTATCTGCATGACCTTATCGCCTACACGAAACAGCCTGTCGTTCAATTTAAGCTCCGGCTTTCCTGTCTCCTTAGGGTTCAAAAAGGCCTGAAGCTCAAGGTTGAGGCTCTCCACGCCGAGGGCACCCTTCCTTGTGGGAGTCAGGACCTGAAGCTCCTTGGTGCCGGCGCCGACATAGTCCGGCAGCTTCTTGGTGAGCAGTATCTTTATGGAATCGAGTATATCCCTAGGCTCTGCAGACTTAATAAACAGGAAATCCCTGCTCTTTTTGGAGAGCTCCACCTGCTCTCCCTTATTTATCTTATGGGCATTGACCACGATATCCGACATGGCAGCCTGCCTGAAGATACGGCTGAGCTTTACGACTTTGAAGCGTTCGGAGCTTATGAGGTCCCTGAGCACATTGCCTGCTCCTACGCTGGGGAGCTGATTGGAGTCTCCCACCAGCACAAGACGGGTGCCGGGCCTTATGGCCTTAAGCAGGGCCTCCATAAGAAAGATGTCCGTCATCGACATCTCATCCACTATGATGACATCCTCGGAAAGGGGGTCGTGCTCATTCTTAAGAAAATGGGGCCTGCCGCTGCTCCGTCCTTCGGCGGGGCCTCCGGTGTATTCGAGGAGGCGGTGAATGGTCCTTGCCTCGCAGCCCGTGGCCTCAGCCATGCGCTTTGCTGCCCTTCCCGTGGGGGCGCAGAGGGCTATGCTCATGCCGTCCATGTCAAAATACTTGATGATGGTATTAATGGTGGTGGTCTTTCCGGTGCCGGGACCTCCGGTGATGATGACGATGCCGTTTTCCACCACGGCCTTCACGGCTTCTATCTGAAGCTCATCCAGCTCTATGGCTTCCTTTTTCTGTATGGCGGAAAGACGTCGGGAGAGGAGGGCTCCGTCAGAGGGCCCCTTGATATCGAAGCTTTTGAGCATCAGAGCGGTATTGCGCTCCATATGATAATATTCCGAAAGATATATCTCATCATGCTCCTCGCCGCAGACCATGATACGCCCCTCTATCTGAAGCTCAGGAAGGCAGGGGGCTATGCTGTCCTCTGAAAGGCCGAGGGCCTCCGAGGCATAGCTGCAGAGAAGTCCTGCAGGAAGATAGGTGTGGCCCTGTGCCACAGACTGGCGAAGGACATAAAGCACGGCAGACCTTATGCGGAAGGGGCTGTCCATGGGGAGCCCTGCGCCTATGGCTATATTGTCGGCGAGCTTGAAGCCTATGCCCTCGATATCGTCCGCAAGTCGGTAGGGATTTTCACGAATGATGGAATAAAGGGCCACTCCGTAGCGCTCATATATACGGCCTGAAAGAGTGGGGCCTATGCCATAGGACTGCATGAAGATGACCGCATCCCTGAGGCTCCGCTTTTCGGAGACCTGCTCGTAGATGGACCTTGCCATGCGCTCACTGATGCCCTTTATCTCTGAAAGGCGCTCGGGCTCTTCCTCTATTATCCTGAAGGTGTCGGCTCCGAAGGCTTTGACTATGCGCCTTGCCAGTGCCTCTCCTATGCCCTTTATGGAGCCTGAGGCAAGATACTGCTCCATGGCCTCGGCAGAATCGGGGACAGCTATGGAAAAGCTCTCCACGGAAAACTGCTTGCCATAAAGAGGATGCAGAGTAAATTCCCCCTCTGCATCTATGGTCTCACCCTGTTCTATATACGGAAAATGACCCACGGCGGTGAGTTCTTCACCCTCGCAGGATACACGCAGCACGCAGTAATCATTGTCCGTGTTGTGATATATGATGGATTCGATATATGCCCTGATGTGGCTCATGAAGTGTGATGCAGCTGCATCAATCCTCCTCGGCTCCGCTCATGATCTCGATGAAGCGGCCTGTGCCTATGGCAACGCAGGAAAGGGGATCGTCGGCTACCACTGTGCTTATGCCGGTCTTTTCCTCGATGAGCTGGTCCAGACCGTATATAAGGGAACCGCCGCCGGTGAGGACTATGCCCCTCTCATATATATCTGCAGCAAGCTCCGGCGGAGTACGCTCAAGCACATTGTGGACGGCGTTCACTATCTGGGTCGCAGGCTCCATGAGGGCATCCAGGGTCTCGTCTGAGGTGACGGAGACGGTCTTGGGAAGTCCGGTCACGAGGTTACGGCCTCTCACGTCCATGGCGAGATTTTCGGGGCGCTTATATACGCAGCCCACGCCTACCTTGATATCCTCTGCGGTACGCTCTCCGATGAGGAGGTTGTGCTTTTTTCTCATGAATCGGATGATGGCCTCATCGAAGTCATCTCCGGCTACTTTAACTGACTCGGAGACCACGGGACCTCCAAGGGATATGACTGCTATATCAGAGGTACCGCCTCCGATATCCACGACTATGTTGCCGCAGGCCTTTGATATATCTATGCCTGCGCCTATGGCTGCTGCCACAGGCTCCTCGATGATGGTCACGTCTCTGGCTCCTGCCTGATAGGTGGCGTCCTCAACGGCCTTCTTTTCTACTTCGGTGGCCCCTGAGGGGATGCAGACCGCTACTCTCGGCTTTCTTAAGGTCTTTTTGCCCACGGCCTTGTCTATGAAGTGCTTGAGCATCTTCTCGGTAAGGGTATAGTCTGAGATGACGCCCTGACGAAGGGGCCTTATGGCCTGAAGGTTGCCGGGGGTACGTCCGAGCATGAGCCTTGCGTCCTCGCCGTAGGCCACGACATTTTTAGTATCCCTGTCCACGGCCACGACCGAGGGCTCACGAAGCACTACTCCCCTTCCTTTTATATATACGAGTATGCTGGCAGTGCCCAGATCTATACCTATATCATTTGTCATAAGCGAAAACATCGCCATAGTGATTTCCTCTTTCCTTTATTATATAATAACTGCAAACGAAGGAAGCACGAACGAAGCAGGCCTTTTTGCCGGCTTCCGCAGGCTGAAGACTGTAAACCATATCAGTGCTGCTTCCTGAACTCATATGAATG